>NZ_VAUV01000001.1:0-300000 GCF_005780165.1 Phragmitibacter flavus
ACGGGCTCCTTGCATTCCGAGCCCGCCGAAGCAATGATGACCCCCTAACCACGGTGTCACACCTAATGAGTCAACGACACCCTCTTTCCTACACCTCCCCGGTGTCATTTACTTTTGAGGCAACAAGAGGCGGAAGTCGGCTTTTGCGTGATGGCCCGACAAGCGAGATGCAACATGATAAACGCAACGCAGGCGGCGGCTGCGATCAGGAGTTCGTTTAGATTGAGCGGAAAGATCATGAAGAAATTTTTGCCCTTGATAAGCGCCGCATAACTGGAAACGCAGAATGGCATCAGGAACAGCCGAAACACCGTCCAACCATCTGGTTTTGCTGTCTTGGAACTGGTGCTCAACAACAGCGCGGTGCCGATGATGCCGCTCATGCCGACCGAGGAAATCCACAAGGCCGGCGAGGGATCAAAATGCAGGGTAACGATGGCCACATACCAGCATAGGTAGCACCACAGCACCAGTTTGCCGGTTGAGAGATTTCCTAGGTATCGAAGCATCATTCAACAAAGCCAACCCGGATCTGAAAACAACCGGGAAAGCCATTTTCACCTGGAGGTTTTGGCGTTAAGATCCGTCATGCTGACGTTGTTCCGGAGATTTGTCCGTCTTGCACTGGTGGCACTTTCGACGGTCGTGATTTTCCTGCTGCTGGTGCAATGCCGGTTGATGTATTACCCGCGTCCCTATGGCGATGCCGATTTGAAACGCATGCAAAATCTTGGAGGGGAACGGATCGAAGTCATCACCGCACAAGGCAGGCAAACCGCGCATTACCTGCCGGCGGAGGGTTCGAATCGCGATGCTCCTGAGTTCCTGTGGTGGGTGTTTGGCGGCAATGGATCGTTGGCGCTGGATTATCTTGATCATGTGCGTGGTTGGGATCCTCGATTCGCTTTTGTGTTTGTCGACTACCCTGGTTACGGACTCTGCGAGGGCAACCCCAGTCCCAGTCGCATTGCGGACAGCATTGAGCAATTCAGCAAGCAGTTAACCCAACGGTTTCGTTGGACCGGAGAGGAGCGGCGTCAGCGAAGCGGGGTTCTCGGGCATTCGCTGGGTTGCGCGGCAGCCTTGATCGCCGCAGAAAAACAAAAGATGGATCGAGTGGTTTTGTGCGCACCTTTCACCTCCATGACGGACATGGGACGACAGCTTCTCGGCTGGCCTCTGTGCCATCTCAACCTGCATCGATACGACAATGGGGCGCGGCTAAAAAACCTCCCCGCCGATGCCCGCGTCATCGTTTTTCACGGAGTTCAGGATGAAGTCATCCCGGTGAAAATGAGTCAGCAGCTTGCCGCACAATTTCCTGATCTCATTCAACTCCACGAGATTCCCGAGGCCAGACACAATGATGTGGTCTTGCTGGCCAACGACAGGATCGGCCTGGCGATGCGTGGGATGGCTGCCTCGAAGACCCCTCTCAATTCCGCCGACGTCGAAGAACGATAGCTCCGGCACAAAGGAACAGCAGCATCGCACGCGAAGGCTCGGGCACCGCCTGCAAAAACTGGCTCGGCAAAAGGACGGTATCGGAGAAGCGAACTTCGTCGATGAGCAGTCCGTAATCGGCAGAGCTGGTCTTGCCGAAGATGATGGAGGCAAGCGCCTCTTCGAAAGGGCCGGTCAAGGTGCGGGCGCTGCTCGCCACGCCATCCAGATAAACCCGCACTTGATTTCCTTCCTTGGTCAATGCGATGTGGTGCCAGGAGGTGTCGCTATTCACCCGGATGCCGCCGGCACCGCCGCCATCGGCGTCCTGATACAGGTAGCCAGTCGTCACAGTCGCCACCTGGTTTTGATTGGGGTTGGGTGTCGGAGGGTCGGTGACAGGCACGACGATCGGAAGATCAAATCGTGCGCGCAAACGACCGAATGCCGTGCTGCCTACCGCGGGGTTGCCATCAAAATCAATCTGATAACCGCGACCCAATCCGCTGACCGAATCCCGATTGGTGAGGAAGGCATCGTAACTGGCCGGCTGACCGGTCACCTTGATGAACATTTCCCAGGTGAAATTTTCCTGGGAGAACAGCGCATTGTCGGGCACCACGATGGTTTTGGCCCCTGATCCGCTGGCGTTGTATGCGTGCGTATTGGCGGTGAAGGTTCCCGCTACCGGGTCAAAAATGGTCGGACCGGGCGTGTCCAAAGTCGAAAAGACACCGCCGCTGGCCGTGCCGCCCAAGAGGTTGGAGGAGGAGTCCAATGCATTGTTTTCCAGGCGCCAGTATCCAACGGTGGCCGACCAACCGCTGGTGGCAGTTCCCAACAGCAGGGTCAAAAGGGCGGTGGTGGTCCAGGAAAGAAGGGGAGAGGTTTTCATGGTTCGAAGCTCACGGGTGAAGGGTTGGCTGGTCGACATCAACCGAGTCGTAAGTGTAACTGACTTCCTTCTTTCATCGCAACCTGTAAATACCCTGACCATGCATTTAATGTGCTGCCAGCGATGGGGACGACGCGTATGTTCTCCTGAACCATGGCCATCCACACCCTTTCCACCACTCAAACTGTCAAAGGCGATCTGGAAACGATCTGGTCGTTTTTTTCTGATCCCCGCAATCTCTCGCGCATCACGCCGAAGGAAATGGGGTTCGAAATTCTCTCCGAACTTCCAGAGCGGATGTTTCCCGGCATGATGATCGAGTATCGCGTTCGCCCGCTGTTGGGAATCCCCATGACGTGGCTGACGGAGATCACCCATGTCGAGGAAGGCCGGTTCTTCGTCGATGAACAACGCGTTGGCCCCTATGCCATCTGGCATCATGAGCATCATTTTCGCGATCTCGGAAATGGCTTGGTAGAGATGAAGGACCGCGTCACCTATGTGCCGCCATTTGGCATTCTGGGCGAAATGGTCCATCCGATTCTGATCCGTCCGCAGCTTGAGAAGATCTTCGCTCACCGCGAGAAGACGGTGAATGAGATGTTTGGGAGTGCGGGAGGGCGATAACGCTATTTTTTCTTCAGCTCAGCGGCAGTCCACGGAGCAGAACGGGATTTGTGCTTTTCGCGGACTTTCGCCACAAAGGATGTGTCAATGGGCGAGGCGGTGTGCTCCCACTCGCGACGGATGTAGGTCACCACGGCGGCGATGTCCTCATCGCTCAAATGCATCAAAGGCGGCATGGCGAGATCAAAGGTTTGAGGTCCAACTTTGATCGGACCCGCAACGCCCTGCATGATGATTCGCGCCGGAATGTCGGGATTGCCGAGCACCCATTCGCTGTCCACCAAGGTCGGAGCAAGTCCATCAAGCCCCATGCCGTGTGCCTGATGGCAGGCCGCACAGTTAATGGTGTAAAGCATTTTTCCTTTCTCAAACTGCTCCTGCTGGGCGGCGGTCAATGGCACGATCTTCGGCGGCGGCGGCGCTCCGGGTTTGCCAGGCCAGGCAATGCGCTGGTCGATCGACGACAAAAACTTCTTGCCGCTCTTCTGTTTGGCGAAGGCCGCGCTCATCGACTTGATGCTGGCCGGTTCACCCTCAAACCAGATCAGTTTGATGAGCTTTTTGTCTTTTGGCAGCTCGGCGAGACCTTTCAAAAGCGCGATTTGTGCGGCTCCGGCCACCGGTTGACTGGACGCCAGCGTCAACAGTTCCTCAAACGGACCCGCCTTGTTCGCACTGGCCACCAGCTTGGCGAGTTCCTCCAAAACCGGACTGAGATTGGCGGCATTTTGATCAGTCTTGCGTTCGGCCAGCAACAGGGCAAAGGCGGCTTCGCGACCGCGCAATCCGCTCAAAGCACCTTCCCGTGCCAGCGGTTGTTTGCCCGCAGGACCCGCCATCAGATCCGCCAATGCCGCCAGTGCGTCGGGAAGAGGAATGGAGGTGAATTTGATCGCGAGCTGTGCCACGACCAGGGGCTCGGAATCATTTTTCATCGCTCTCAGATCGGACAGCAAATCAAAGCCCGACAACCTCACCGCCGCACTGCGCACATGCACATCGGGGTCTTTCAATCCCCGACGGAGCACTTCGGCATTCAGACTACCCAATCCTTCCAGGGTCCACAAAGCATGCAGCCGGGTCAACGGACTGCTCGTTGCGTCATTCAATAGATCCACCAATGCAGGCACGGCCTTGGTGTCACCGGATTCGACCAACAAACGCTGGGCCGTGTCACGCACCCAGCCGTTGTCGTGTTTCAACGCCGCCACCCGACCAGCGCTGTCAGCAGGAAGTTTGACCGCAGGTTGGCGTTTTGCCTCCCTCTCTTTGCCGTTGTCCGGGACGATCCTCCAGATGCGGCCCATGTCGATGGGTTGGGCAAGTTTGCGATCTTCAATGTTGGCGATCAAATAATGCGTCAGGAAGCCCGCATGCTGAATGATGCCGCGATACATGTCGACGATGTAGAGCGCACCATCCGGACCATCGGTGGCCTGAACCGGACGGAAGCGTTCGTCAGTGGAGGTAAGGAATTCGCGATTCTTCAACACATTCTCGCCGGTCAGAACTCCGCCCTTTTCCGCAATCTTGAATCGTTTCACCAGGTTGCCCGCAGGCTCAGGAATGAACGCATTGCCTTTCGCATCCGCCGGCAGCGCGTTGCCGCGATAGATCAAGGCCCCGCAAGTCGCCGTGCTGCTGCTCATCGTTCCATCGGCGCGCAAGATCGTGCCATAACCGCGGTTCACTCCCGGGGTTGGATGCGACGGCCACACGGTCTGATCCTTCACTACTTTTGCGTTGATGCTGGTGGCAGTGCGCAGTTGAGGATTGCGTGAAAGCGCATCGCCCTGAAGAAAATCCGCGCGCAGAAAATCAGAGTTGTAGTTGTAAAACAAGCGGCCCACATCGTCCTGGCAAAGGCCATACTGACCACGCCCAAGCCCGGCACCTTTCTGCCAGATGCCTCCGGTCAGCCGGAACTTCGTGTTGTATTTGGCGCTCCAGATCCAGTTGTCCATCGCCCACACTGGCGTGTTGGCCATGTGTTCATGCTGACCGTTAAACGTGCCGTAATCGCTCGCCACAATTTCCTTGGTGTCCGCCTTGCCGTCGCCATCCGTGTCCTTGCAGAAGAACAGATTCGGCGGTTCCGCCACCAAGGCCCCGCCATTGACCGCCATCACGGATCGCGGCATGACCAGGTTATCAAGAAACACCGTCGACTTGTCCATTTGTCCGTCGCCATCCGTGTCTTCCAATAGGCTGATGCGTCCGGTGGGCTGCGTTTCCGTGGAGCCCTGGATGTCATGCATGTAACCGCGCATCTCCACCACATAAAGCCGTCCTTGATCATCAAAGCTGATCGCCACCGGCGCTTCGATAAGAGGTTCCGCTGCCACCAACTCAATCCGATAACCTTCCTGGATCGCAAAGGTCTTCAAGGCTTCATCAGCCGACAAAGCTTTTGGCGCAGGCAGTTTGAATTTGATCTCAAAATCTGCAGGACCCGGATTTTTCTTTTGCTGAGCCATCAGGCCGGGAGCGATGGAGAAGGCGAGAGCGAGAACGGATAAAAAAAGTTTGGATGACATGTTCAGGTGAGAAAAAAGGGGACGTCAGGCGGATGCCTTGGTCGGCAGATACAGATACGTCAGCTTCATCACAAAACATGCGAACGAGAGCTTTCTATCGATGAGTCCGATGCTGGTCACAAGCCGCTTCCAGCGTGCCACCATCAGATTTTGGGCGCTGTTAAGTTAGGCTGAACACCTTGCAAATCAAGGACAAACAAGGTTGCACGGCCAGGCTCACGTTTAAGTAGCTTGATGTCCAATGGCCGATGACCGATCCTGATTTCTCCTCCGCCCACCGGGCATCTCCACTTCTGCGACCATCGTTATTCATCGCAACGTCAATCACCAACCCCGACCTTTACCCCAACGCCACCACCGCCATGTCCACAAACACCACCATCAACGCCTACGCCGCCACCTCCGCCAAGGGATCCCTCGAACCCTACAGCTTCGATCCCGGCCCGCTTGGTCCTGAAGAAGTCGAAATCGCCGTCTCCCACTGTGGCATCTGTCACTCCGACCTCTCCATGCTCGACAACGATTGGGGCATGTCGAACTTTCCCTTCGTCCCCGGCCATGAAGCCGTCGGCACCATCACCGCCCTCGGCGAACAAGCCAAGGGACTTAAAATCGGCCAGCGCGTCGGAGTCGGCTGGACCGCCTTCAGCTGCCTCAGCTGTCCCCAATGTCTGTCCGGTCAACATAACCTCTGCGCCAAAGGCCAGGGCACCATCGTTGGTCGCCACGGCGGATTCGCCGACAAACTCCGCGCCCAATGGCCCTGGGTGCGCCCCCTCCCTGAAGCCCTTGACCCCGCCTCCACCGGCCCCCTCCTCTGCGGCGGCATCACTGTCTTCGCCCCGCTTCTCGTCCATGGCATTCTCCCCACCTCACGTGTCGGCGTCATCGGCATCGGCGGACTCGGTCACATGGCCCTGCAATTCGCCAATAAATGGGGCTGCGAAGTCCACGCCTTCACCACCAGCGACAGCAAGGAGGAGGAGGCCAAAAAACTCGGAGCGAACTTTGTTCACAACACCAAACGCGACGGCGCGCTCGATCAACTTGCCGGCAGTCTCGACCTGATCATCTCCACCATCAATGTCCCTCTCGACGTCCCCGGCCTGCTCGGCACCCTCGCTCCCAACGGACGACTCCACGTTGTCGGTGCCGTCCTGGAACCCCTGCCCGTGCCCGCCTTCGGCCTGATCACCGGCCAAAAATCCATCTCCGGCTCCCCCACCGGAAGTCCCTCCGCCATCGACCAGATGCTCACCTTCAGCGCCCGTCACAACATCGCCCCGGTGACCGAAAGCTTCCCCATGTCGAAAGTCAACGACGCCCTCGAACACCTCCGCTCCGGCAAAGCCCGTTACCGCATCGTCCTCGAAAATGACCTCGCGTGAGTTATTCCATATGCTGCACGGGAGAATGGTGCAGCCGGAGATCCGTCAGCTCTTTTGAACGCTCGAAAAACCATGACTAGCTTAGCTTAAATTGTCAGTCAGTCGCAATTGCGCCTTTGCTTTTGCCATCAAAAATGCCACAAAGGAGCATCATTCCCAGGATGTTCACTTTGCTTCAGCAGTTCTTTATCAGGACGCTTTGCCTCCTGGCATGCGGACTAGTGTTTGCGATGTCAGGATCAGCACAGGCACAGGAAGCCAGCGGAATTTTGGATCGGGTCTCCCCTTCCGTCGTGGTAATCGAGTCCGCCGATGTGACTGGTTCTGGGGTGGTGATCTCGGAACAGGGGTTGATCCTCACCAGTCTTCCATTGGTGGCCTCGCGTATTGATTTCAAAGCATACGCAAACATTCGTAGGAACGGTGTGCTGGAAAAAGTGGAGCTGACCGGACTTGAACTGGTGAAAATCCATCCCAAGCTCGATCTCGCCCTTCTTCAGGCCAGGGTGCCGCAGGGAGCCAGCATGGTGCCTGCCCGCCTGCTTCCCGCGAGAGACATCATTCAACCGGGCACGCGATGTTATGTTGTCGGAACAGCTCCGGGGCCGGGGACCGGCGTGGACTCTTTGACGATTGGCGAGGGACTGGTCAGCGCAGGCGTGCGGGAAATCGAGGGCAGGGAGTATTTGCAAGTATCCGCACCCATTCATGCAAACAGCAGCGGCGCTCCAATTTTCCTGTCCTCGGGACAGGTAATTGGTATTGCTGCATGGAAGATGCAGGACAGTGAGGGAATCGCATTTGCCACGCCCACCCAAACGATGGCGTTGCAGGATTTTATCCCGCTGGCAAACTCCACGGGAGACGCAGTTCTGGCCGATCAGGCCTCCGCCATGGCCGAGCGGTTCATGCGAGACGCCGATTCCGTGAATGGAGATCAGCGGGTGGAGTCACTCATTCAGGCTATCCGTTTCTATCGCGTCATGCTGTCCGCGATGCTGAACAATCCCACCCCACTTCACAACATCGGCGTTGCTTATCATCGTTTGGGAGACAAGAGAATGGCCAAAAAATACTTCGAAGCGGCGGTCAAAATTGCTCCCGAGCATGGTCTGTCTCTGCATCTGCTTGGCATTTACCTGATGCAGGAGCAGCCCCCCAAAGAAGCCGAAGCAATGGAGCTCTGGTTTCGCGCAGTCACCAAAGACGAAAACAAAATTGGCGCGCGCGCCTGCGCAGAGGATTTGGCGATTGCATTTTTCAACCAGGGACGTATCCGGGCCGCCTCCTACATGCTGCGCTGGGCGGATTCCTTGCATGTCTCAGGCGTTGCTGCAGAAACACCGATCTCCAATGGGTTATGGTCGGATCTGGAAAAACTGCTTCCTGCGGATCAGTTTTCAAAAATTAAAAGTTTCAAAGGCCCTTTTTCCAAAGAGCAGCTCGCTGCAATCAAAGAGACCCCTTCCAACCTGGCGGCTGGCAAAGCGTCATCCTCCGTCACTCCCATGACCACATCGGAGTCAACCATGTCTTCCGCGCGGGAGATGGCAGAGGCTGCGGCACGTGCAGCTCAGGATCTCGCCAACGCCGCAGCAAAACCAACCATGCCAAAGACCAGCTCGGATGTGGACACACTGCAGAAAAAAATGGAGGAAGAAGCGCGCGCCGCCATCGCAAAATCGGCCCGTGAGGAACAAGGTCACATGGTAACTCAAAAGGAGTATCAACCCGTGGTCAATGCCCGGGACCGACAGGCTCTGGCCGAAGCCTTGACCAAACCCTTTCGTGCACTTGCAACAAGGAAGCCTGTTCCAGAAGGAGGCGTGACCATTCCGTTGCCGGAGAAACCCGCAACAGTGATCACTGCGAGTGCTGGCTGGCAACTGGTCATGCATTTTCCCAAGCTGGCAAAGCTTGGCATTTTCAATCTCGCCTCCCAGGAGTTCGATGGCTTCGTGGATGTTGACGAGGAGAAGATTCAATTCGCATCCGGCGGCTCGCATCTCGTGGTCTACTCCCCGTCCAATCGACAGATGGCCGTCTATGATCTACGCAGCCTTTCTCTGATCGGCTCAAAAGTCATCGTGCTCGACAAAGGCATTTGTCATCTTGAAATGGGATTGTTCAACGAAAACGAGGTGTTCGTTCTTTACTCCGGCGATCTGCCGCAGCAGCAGTTTGCTGGTAGGATGGGCTTTGTTCTTCCGGCCCTGGTCCGCCTGCCGGATCTAGCGGTTTTGCGCCCTTCCATGCGACTAACCGGGCGAGCCACCGGCAAAGCGATGATCTGGACCGAAAACATGCAACTTAGCGGCCAATTGGACGAGAGCGGCACGTCTTTCGTCATCCAGCCCATCGGCCACACCGGCTCGTTCAAAAGCTTCACTCGAGTGACAGGAAATCAGGTGGAACAGGACAGCTCCCCTTTCGGCGAAAGCATTGGTCCCCATGCCCAACCGGTGCTGGAAGGACGCTTGATCATCAGCAAAACCGCTGTTCTGAACATGGAACAGCCGGAAGACCTTCACCACCGATTGCGCGGATACAGGACGGCTGCTGGCAAACCACTGGATAGTTATTCCCGTTTTTTCACGCCGATCATCGGCTTCCCTGGCATGCTTGAGGTAACGCCACTGGAACCAAAAGATCCCACCGGCCGTAGATTCCAGATCTTGGGACTTCCGCGCCTCCACCTGCTGAAAGACATCCCTCTGCAGGCGAACGAAAGCGGCAGGCTTGTCGCGCCAGACCGTGACGACTTTCTTTTTGCGTCCGCTTATTCTGATCTGATTGCGTGGGTCGCCCCGCGCAACAATCAACTCACCCTCTTTACCCTTGGTCTTGCAGACAAAGATGGTCGATTAAAACAACTAGGAACTCCTGGGACAATTTTTCAGCATCAGTTGACCCTGTCAGAGGGAGTAAAGACCAAATTGGAATTCGGACCACCTGGACTGACAGTAACTGAGAGCGGGAAGATCGAGTGGCCTGTGCCTTCGGAGCAGGAAACTGGTCAGGTGCTTCACGCGACGTTTCGTCTGCTGCATGAGGACGGCTCTTTTGAGTATCTAAGTCAGGAGGTGGTCTTCCCATGAGGTTGTATGTCTTGCAATTGTTGGCGATCATCCTCTCGAGCGCTTTGCATCAACCCGTCAGCGCTCAGGCGCCTGCCGAACCGCATCCTCTGGCCATTGAAGCTGCTGCTGCCTATCGTCCGCTGCAAAAGGAGCTGCCTGCCGACGGAATCGAGATCCCTTTGCCTGGACCCGTGCAACGCGTTTTATTGGCCGATTCGGGTTGGAAACTGGTGCTGCATTTCGCCACCTTGGGACAGTTCGGTGTTTTCAACCTCGCCACCAATCAGTTCGACGGCTACATCGCCTCTCCCGATCCATATGCCCTCGTTGCAACGGGGGGCAAGTCGCTGGTCATCTACCAACCGGAACGTTTGCTGTTGGAGCATTATTCACTGGAAACTTTGAAGCTGCAAAAGTCCTCTGCCATCCAGATCCGCGGAAGATTGCGCTACATTGGCATGGGCCTGTTCCGTCCTGACCGCGTCTTTGGTCTTTATGAAGAGACACGAAAACCTGGAGCCGTTTTCACCATGGGACCACTTAATCCGCTATTGATCAGCCTCCCCACCATGGAGATGACATTTCCGGAACTAAGGGAGCCCTCAGGACGGCAGGCGAGCCGAATCACCGAGAAAGATCTGTTGGCCATGCAGGGCGTAATGGATGAGGCAGGAACCATCGGCGCGGTCAGTCATCCTGGCGAGAACAGAATTAACAGTCATATCTATCGTTTGAAAGACGATTATGTGGAACTGAACTTCTCCGGCCTGAAATCAAGAAATCCAAGGGTTCACGCCGAAAGTGATCGGGTGATTTATCAAAACCAGGTGGCACCAATCGGCGGTGAAAAAGATTTACTCATTCAACATCACGCGCTTCAAGCGGAAAGACACTGGATATTGGCACCCATCGCTGGCTTCTCAGGCCTGGTAGCCAGACAGCCAAGCCTGGATGCAGGAGCGGAAAATCCGCGTCCTGGCAGGGACATCGGCGGTGGGTTTAAAGTGCTGAAGTTACCCTCTTTGGATCACGTGAAAGACCTTCCGGTATCTGCGGATGTGATGAAGACCCTTTCTGAATTTCCCTCTTACTTCAACAGTGAAATGCTGGCCTCCGCTTACAGCGACCGCTTGATCTACTTGCAGCTACAGGAGAAGCGGATGCTGATCTTTCCACTTGGCCTTAGAAACACGAACTCGAACCCGATTGCGGACGAATCAGGGAAGGAGGGCAAAACATCCGATGAGTAATTTTTCAAAACGATGGGCTCTTGCCCCCAAGGCTTTCCCCTTGGTGTGGGCGCTTCTTTTCTTCTCTCTGCTCCAATCCAATCTTCATGCCCTGGATGCCACGGGGGTTTTCAAAAAAGTCAAGTCTTCGACCGTGCTGGTCGAGACCGCTCTAGGTCATGGTTCAGGTGTCGTGTTGTCGGCACAGGGATTGATCGTCACCAACTTGCACGTTGTGTCCCCGGACATCGACCTGCGGATCCATGCCGACGTCAGCCGTCATGGCAAGATTGTAGCAACGGAGATTACAGAAGTCGTGGTCCTCAAAGTTCATCCACAGTATGACCTGGCCATCCTTCAGGCAAAAGCTCCACAGGGAGCCAGCTTCATTCCCGCGACGATGGCTCCACGCGATCAAGCCGTGTCCAGCGGAGCCAGATGTTATGTGATCGGCAACCCCGCCGGACCCGGCGGCAAGGTGCTTGATCTTAGCATCACAGAAGGGTTGGTCAGCGCCACCTCACGAGAGGTAGAGAAGCTGGATTACCTTCAGATCTCCGCCCAGATCAACCCTGGCAATTCAGGTGGGCCCGTCTGCAATGATCAGGGTCAGGTCATCGGCATTGCGACTTTCAAGGCAATCAGGCTTGAGGGCGTAGGTTTCGCCATACCGAGCCGCAATCTGGTCATGCAAGACTTTGTCGATCAGGCAAAACGGCCAGTCAAAGAGGCCCTGGCTGGGCATGATTCCGAGTTGCCCGGTATTGATGGCGCTTCACCCATCATCTCCGCCGACACCATGCGCGAAGTAGAACAACAGGCCGATAAACATTTTCGTCCGCAATCCACCCCCGTTCCCGAAGAAGGCGTCATTGTTCCGATGCCGGCCGCGGTGGATGAGATGCTGGTAGCCAACGCCGGCTGGCAACTCGTCCTGCGTTTTGCATCCATCAACAGCATCGGCGTTTTTAATCTGGCCAATCAAAAGTTCGATGGCTTCATCGAATGCGCAGATCCCGACGCTCTCATCGCGACCGGAGGCCGGATGCTGGTGGTCTACCTGCCATCATCCCACCAGTTGGAAGTCTATGACCTTGAAACATTGGAGAAGACAGTCGAAAAGCCCGTCCAATTGGGGCAGGGCATGAAGGCTCTGCAAATGGGAGCATTGAATCCCTCACACCTCCTCGCATTGTATGCAACGCCTCCCGGTCGGGGCATGCTCGACAGCTCTCTGCAGCCAGCCATCATCACACTCCCAGATCTTGACGTGAGTGAACTTGAGTTTAAATCACGGCAGCTTGGCAAAAATGATTTCCCCCATGCGCCTGCATCCCAGAAGCGGTTCGTCGGCTGCATGGATGACTCAGGGACCCAGGTCGCCCTCAGCAATGATTCGAACTCCACCTGGCTTTTCCGCCTTCTGGTCGAAGGAGAAGATCGAGGCGTTTATGTAAGTCATCGTCCCATGAACAACTATCAGGGCAGCAGCACGCAACCTTATCTGCTGGACGAAGGCCGGATGCTGCTCGCATCAAAGAACCTGGTCGCCCTTCACCTGTTGGGCGACAGCCTGGACCTTGCCGGGCGTCCCACGTTAAGACCTGATGCGGTCCTCGCTCCTGTATGGGGTTTCAAAGCCATCGTCAATTTTACACGTGCCTTCACCTCCCCTGCTGTCCCTGAAATTGAGATCCTTTCCATTCCGCACCTCAAAAACCTGAACAAACGCACGGTGCCTGAAACATGGCAGGAAACGCTGAAACAAGTTAGTTCCTGGGGTGCTGGTGATGTCACCATCATGGCCAGCGCCAAAGCGGACTTGCTGGCTTGCTGGACGGCCGGAGATAAACGACTGCTGCTGGCTCCACTGAACCTGATCAATCACAATGCTCCTGGGTCTTTCGCCGAAGTCGGAGAAAAATTTGAGCGAACTTTGCGATTCCCGGAAGGCAGTTCTGCGGCGCTGGCCAGTGGCCCCGAGCAGATGACCATTGATGCCGCCAAGAAAATTCTGCAATGGCAGGTTCCGAGCGGGCTCGAACGACAGCAGACGGTGACAGCCCTTTTACTGATCACGCATCCAGACGGCCATACCGAATATCAACTGGAGCACATTCCTGTAAAATGACGCGCTCTTTTCAAACACCTGTCATGAGCATGCTGCCAGTTGCTGCTTTTACGGGTTTTCTGCTAATGCTTCACTCACAAGCCATGGCGGAACCTCCGCCTCACCCACTGAAGGCTCAGCAGATCTCTGTCCCACCTGAGGGATTTGAAACAGCCCTCCCGGACGCCGTAACGCGACTTCATCTGGCGGATAACGGCTGGCGTCTGGTGATGCAATTTGCCACGCTGGACAAAGTGGGTGTGTTCAATCTTGCCACCGCCACCTTCGACGGATTTATCGACCTGCCCGAACCACGCTCGCTGATTGCCACAGGGGGTAGTGTGATAGTGATATTCCGACCTGACAGCAGGGTGCTGGAGGTTTACGAAACTTCGTCCCTGCGCAAGATCAAATCCGCCAGACTAAACATTCGCGGCTCACTTCAAACCATGGCCATGGGGCTGAAAAATGCCCGGGAAATTACCGGGCTTTGTATGGCAGGATCGGGAATCGCAGGAACCACAAACGTCCAGCTAAGTCCTGTGGTCATCCAGCTGCCAACCTTGGAACTTAGCTATCCTGAACTGATAGATGAGAACCAACAGACCCATGATTTCATCCACACTTCCGCCTTCGAGCCTCTAGGTTTGAATATGGATGAGTCAGGGAAAGTCGCCGCCATCCAGACAGACAGACACAATACCTCGCATTTAACCCTGCTCCGCCATCTCCCGGGCGGGAAGATTCTCATCACCAAGGAACCTTATCAAGCGGACTTCCCTGAACCCATCCTGGGCGGACAAATCATCGTAACAAAAGGCCACCTCCTGCTTCAGCAACCAGACGGAGAATGGCTGTGGAAACGCCCGTCGGAAAGCTCGCCCGGCAACTATTCAAGGATATTCGGTTATTCTGCGGTGCTGGAGCGTTCAGATCGGGGGGTGAATCATGCGGGCTTTCGAGTGCTTGCCCTTCCCCACCTAACCACGCTAAAGTCCATCAAGCAGTCCCTGGAATCGATGCGTGCGTTCGCTACAGTGACCTCCGATGTGACTCTGACAGCGGCCTCGGCCTACAGTGACCGGTTTGCATGCATCGCCCCGGGAAAACGGTCCATGAGAATATGGGAACTAGGACTCAGAGAATCAGCATCCGATGGACATGCGATTCCTGGCATCCTCTTCAAACGCACACTTGCCCTACCCGCAGGAATGTCTGCCAAACTGGAAAGTGCCCCAAAGGGCATGAAACTTGACTCATCGAGCATGACTTTAGAATGGGAGCCTCCGCCAGACCTTGCGAAAGGCAAAGTCATCAAGGTCATCATCCTGCTGACCAAATCTGACGGCGGCAAAGAATACCATATTGAGGAAATTGTCGTGCCATAGCAGGTCATGTTGCTCTTTGGTTGTGTGAGTTAGTCAGGCAGTGTTGCGAAGCTTCCGCTCCGGCAAAGCCCGTTACCGCATCGTCCTCGAGAACGGCCTCGCCTAAAAACTTTTGGAGTGCGGCGATTCTCGCCGCTTTCCCGGTGCGTGAGTTGTCATAATTGTCCCAGCAGCACGCAAAACCCCCAACCCAAAAACCCCATGAAAGCCCTCATCATCGGAGCCACCGGAGCGACAGGAAAGGATCTTGTGCAGGTCCTCTTGCACGACCCAGACTACACCAAGGTTGTCACCTTTGTCCGCCGCCCCAGCGGGCAATCCCATCCCAAACTCACGGAAATCCTCACCCATTTCAACCACCTGTAGACGGTCGCCGACTCCATCCATGGCGACGTCTGGTTCTCCTGCCCAGGCACCACCCTCAAAGCCGCCGGCTCCAAGGAAAAGCAATGGCACATCGACCACGACATCCCTGCCAAGTTCGCCCAGATCGCCAAAACCAACGGCGTCCCCCGAGCCGTGATCGTCTCCGCCTACGGTGCATCCTCCACCAACAAAGTTTTCTACTCCAAACTCAAAGGCACCCTCGACGAAGCCATCATCAGTCTCGCCTTTGACACCACCCTCATCTTCCGCCCCGGCTTCCTCCTCTGTTAAGACACCGGTCGCCCCAGCGAACGCCTCATCGCCCAAGGCTTGGAGCTACTCAACCACCTCGCCATCCTAAAAAATTCCGCCCCCTCCCCTCCTGAGTCCTCGCTTCATGGAATTAACCGCCCAGATTTTATGCAGCGATCGAAAGTTTCGCTGGATTTTTTCCGGATTTCTAGGATGGCAAGCTCACCACACTTAAACTCCCGCCAATGAAACTAGCCGCCACTTTGCTGGCCCTCTCAACCGTCGCAATCGTCTCCAGCGCATCCTCTCAACAAATCGTCGAGACCGTCGACTTCGCCCCTCTTGAGGGCACCGCCTGGGGTTCCCGGGATTTAACCGTCCGTGTCAATTTTGGCGAGGGCATCGGCCTTGGCACCCTCACTTTCACCGGGATCAATGGCGGGTTTTTTGCCGTGCCCAATGCGGATTACAAAGGTGAAACTCTTGCCGGATATGATCTCGAGAATGGCAGTGTGCTCAACCGCACCGAAGAGGTAACCTTCTCCATTAGAAGCGACGCTCCTCCTCCAGTTGGAGAACTAATGGGCTTCAATCTCACCGTCACCTTGGACAGCGGTGTGTTCCCAACAGGATCCGTTTTCCTTACGCGCAGCCTCGATTGGACCCCAGATTTCCGGCAATACCTCGAATTGGATCAGGGCCTTGGCTCGCCCACCAACGCCAACCTACCGACGGACTTTGGAAACACCGTTTTCTCCCGTCCGTTGGTGGAGATTTCCCCTGGTTTGTTTTCTGTGACTGAGCTCGACACCTATTCCTTGGGGAAAGCCTTTCCCATCCTAGGCAATGGGTTCTCCGTGAATTTTTTGACCACCGCATCTTCCCGTGCCGGACTCGCCTTTTCCATCGCGGTAGCCCCGGTGGCCGCAGTCCCTGAGCCTTCCGCTGCACTGCTGGTCCTATCCGGCTTGGGCCTGTTGATTCTCGGACCCCGTCGCCGGCGCATTCCCTGAGACCATCCGTATCCATCGTTCGTCAGGCGTTTCAGTCCTGAAAAGAGACGACCCGCTGGATCACCAACGATGCCCTCGGACACCTCCGCTCCGGTAGAGTCCGGCAGAACTAGAGACCGTATCGTCTCGAAAACAGAATCGCGTGAACAGGTCACCCTCCTGGAGTTCGGCGACCTTGCCGCTCCCAAAAGCCAAGCCCATTCAAAACCCCATCCCCCTCTTCAATCTACCGACCGGTTTCTTAAAGCCTGCCCAGCAGCTCCGCTTTTTTCGCGCCGAACTCTTCTGGCGTCAGGATTCCCGCATCACGCAACTGGCCGAGTTTTTCGAGGAGGTTCACGATATCGGAAGAACCTGCCCCCGAATTCGTCGATGCTGCGTTTGGCTGAGAATAGGGTGCCGGCGTCGAGGGCGCAGCCGGAACCGGAGCCGCAAAGTTGTTCGACGCTTCCTGCTGCGGGAGAAGTCCGGGGCCGGAGACCAGTGGAAGACTCAGCGTGGAGATGGTGCCGAACTGGCTCGTAAAGGTCAATGAAGAACTGCCGCCCTGTTGTTGGCTGACGCCGGAGATATGGTGATTCAGCGTGTTGAAAATCGTGATCTGTCCGTCCCGCTCCACCACCAGTCGCTGCGCTTGTGGAAAAACGGCGTAGCGGATGTTGTTCTGTGCGCCGGTGCTTGATGGACTCCCCAAATCACCGGGCCACCAGTTGTTTCCACCGCGACCGTTACCACCGCCGTTCGGAGCAGGTTGAAACATCTGGTTGTTGGCCAATCCGTTGGAAAGTTCCCCGCAAAGGTTGTTCACGGTGTTCTTCAGTCCGTAGTTGGACATGTCGCCAACCATCGTCATCCCGCCGCGCATCCATTGGCCGCTGCCAAGTTCCGGAATGCTGAACTGCGCCATCGAACCCCCGCCATTGTTCACCGAGATCAACATGCTGACCGTCGAGTCAAAACTCAGGCCGTAGCGTTGGGAGATATCTTGGACAATGTTCTGTCCGGCAGGAGTCAGGGCTTGCATGATTTTTTGGTGTGGGCCCCCATAAAATTTTGAGGGCCGCCAGCATACCACGAGGAATCCCCACCACAATCGGTTTCGCCATCGGTGATCCCGACCCCTCTTCCCGCGCTGCCTGACATTAGACAGGGCATTACCTAAGGCGATCAAACTTCAACTCCATGCTTTACGCCACTTCCCGTGCGAGCAAAGCGCCCGCCCTTCCAACATTCCGCGCCAGGTCCGCCATTCGCAATCCAACCTCCACCAGTCTGGCAGTCACCCTTACAAGGAGCAGGGCTGTCCGGACACCGTCTCACCTTTGCGCCGGGACGGACGACGCAACAAAAGGATTGCGCCTCCCGCAAGCGCCAGCATTGCGCTGCCAGCTTCCGGCACCTGATTGAAGACGATGTTCGGAAAGCGCACGTCAAAATCGAGGGGATTAACGTTAAAGAGATCTGTCATACTGTTTCGAGTGGGGTCTCCAGGTGCCGTGAGTGATGGCGGCACATTGCCTCGAGAGTAGTAAAAGAGTCCGACCGTGCCGGTGTCCCCGATAGGCAAAAGAAAGTTACTGGCACCGGTCAGCAACATGCTGAACGAGCTGCCGCCCCAGTCATCAGCACTACCACCACCGGATTGGCTGCCTGTCAACTGAAGGTCGCCCGAAGTCACTTCCCATCCAGCAGCAGATGGAATGCTGGAATCCACCGTAAAGGTGTAATTCGGACTGATCAGGCCATTGCGGGCGCTGTCGCGAACATCGCCAAGAGCGATCTGTTCCGGTGTCAGAGCCAGCACGTCGCTGACTCTCAGAATCGAACCGTCAGGGGTCGCCCTCACCGGAAATGAGGTCGGTGTTGCGTGGTCAATGCTGATGAAGCCCATCGGGTTGGTCCCGGCAACATTCGAAATGGGGCTGTAAGTAAGAGTCAAATAAAAGGACGCACCCAAGGGACTTTCCGCCGGACTTCCCTGCAAATCGTATCGGATGGTCACCGTGCCGCCGAGCGAGTTGGTGTTGCTGGTATCGATGGAGGGTCGATTGGGGATGTAGGAGACCTGGGCGGAGAGGGGAAGCGCCGCGGCGAATAAACAGAGGCCGATCAGGGTTCTGAGAATGGAGGTTTTCATGAGGGGGAGGGTGTTAGGGAGCAATGAATGCCAGCGTCGGTAAAAGCTGAAGAATCACTAAAATCAATCATCATTATTTGAATCGTCCCAATCCAATGACGAATCGTCCGCATGCCGGCGGATTTCGTCAAAAGCCTGCCATAGAATCGACCCCGCTAACTCTCCCTTCGGACTATTCAGACGACAGCTCCTCCGCTATGCTCGCAGTCGAGCGCGGACACTTCTGTCCACTTTATGTCGGCCCACTCACTGCCAAAACCTGCATTCCTCAACGGCCAAAGTCCCCCCACCAACCGAACTCACGATATGCCCACCGCCACCGCCAAAGCCTACGCTGCCTCCAGCGCCACCTCGCCGCTCGCCTTCTCCAACATCCCGCGCCGCGAACCCACGGACCGCGATGTGGAATTGGAGATTCTCTATTGCGGTGTCTGCCATTCCGACCTCCACCAGGTGCGCAACGAATGGAGCGCCATGCCCACCGTGTATCCCTGTGTGCCCGGTCATGAGATCGTCGGTCGAGTGACCCAAGTCGGCTCCGCCGTCACGAAGCACCAGGTGGGCGATATTGTCGGTGTCGGATGCCTCGTGGACTCCGACCAAACATGCCCTTCTTGCGAGGCGAACCTCGAACAGTTTTGCCCGCATGCCGCCTTCACCTACAACTCCCCTGACAAACACGGCACCGCGCCCGTGACCTACGGCGGCTATTCCAGCAGCATCGTCGTGGACGAGCACTTCACGCTCAAGATTCCCACCAATCTCGAACTCGCCGGCGTCGCTCCGTTGCTCTGCGCAGGCATCACTAGTTACTCCCCCATCCGCCGCTGGGGCGACATCAAAGGCAAGAAAGTCGGTGTGGTCGGACTCGGCGGTCTCGGTCACATGGGCGTCAAATTCGCTCACGCCTTTGGTGCCCACACCGTCGTGCTCACCACCTCAGCCAGCAAAAAAGACGACGCCCTGCGACTCGGTGCCGATGAAGTCATCATCACCCGCGATGCCGACGAGATGCAAAAACACGCCTTCAGCTTCGACTTCATTCTCGACACCGTTTCCGCTGATCACGACATCAACGCCTATCTCAATCTGCTCAAAATCGACGGCACCCTCACCCTCGTCGGCGCCCCCGACAAACCGCTGCCCGTGGCCGCCTTCGGCCTTCTGTTTGGCCGCAAACAACTCGCCGGCTCTCTCATCGGCGGCATCGCCGAAACCCAGGAAATGCTCGACTTCTGCGGCGCCAATAATATCACCTCCGACGTGGAGGTCATCGCCATCCAGCAAATCAACGAAGCCTACGACCGCCTCGCCAAGTCCGACGTCAAATACCGTTTCTCCATCGACATGGCCTCGCTGAATAATCCTTCATGAACCCACCGGTTTAATCGCGGCGTCCGTGCCCGGTTCCCATTTGAGGCCCCAGTCGCGCAGGGCACGCAGGATGGGGCGCAGGGCGATGCCTTTGTCAGTCAGTTCGTAGGCAAAGCGTTTGCTGCCATCGGCCACAGGGATCTGGCGAATGACGTCAGCTCCAAGCAATCGCTCCAGCCGGTCACTGAGAATGTTGGTAGGGATGCCTTCAGGGGAACCGATGAAGTCCTTGAAGCGGTTGCGTCCGAGCACCAGATCGCGAATGACGAGCAGCGTCCATTTGTCGCCAAAAAGATCCAGCGCACAGGCCACCGGACAGGGAGAGCGGCGTGCGGATGTCGAAGAGGATTTGGACTTCATGGTATTCGGCATGGCCAATCAACACGCCTCGCCAACGCTTGCAATTCAAAAGTATTGTCACTTGCGAAAAACAAGTGTTCGGGAAGACTTGCCACTCATGAGCAAACTCATTGAACCCCGGCTTGCCCCACCAGGCGCAGGATTGCCAGCCGTTGAACTTTTCATTGGCAGACAGCTTTTTGTATTCAAAAGACTGTTCGGCAGTCGTGAATCTTTTGCGGCAATGTTCGAACAGGAGCGTGCCACCATCCGCCATCTGGTGAATGCCTGCGGGGAATCCAGGCGAGCCGAGCGTGTGCTGATCCGACGCCTGCGCGGGCTGGAAGATAGCAGCCGATTTTGGTCGGTGTGGATGACGCTTGACCATCTGCGCATCACCAACTCCGTGTTTGCGATGGTGATCACCTCGCTGGCCCGTGGCAAGGTGCCGCAAAGAAAGGCCAGCACGGCGGATGTAAAACCTGATCCCAACGTCACCGCAGCGATGGAAAGAGCCTACGAAGATTCCTGCGACCAACTGATTGCCAAGATTGCTGCGCTGCCGGATCTGAAAGAGACGGTTCGCTACGCCCACCCTTGGTTCGGACCGCTGGATGCCTACGGCTGGCAAGTGCTGTCGGCGACGCACATGGCGATTCATCGAGCGCAAATCGAACGGATCATCGCAGGTCTCAAAAAATAAAAATCTACGGAATGTCGATTCAACAACCTCTCGCCCGACAACTTGGTGTGCGACGATGATTCGGCGCGCATCCAACATCAACAAAAGATCAAAATCTAAAAACATCATCCCTATGGAATACATGCTCCTTTTTACCGAACCGGCGACAGAGCTTGCCAAGCGCAACGACCCGGCTGAAGCCCCCGCCTACTGGGGTGCCTGGTCGGCCTACTGCAACGCCCTGGCTGAGTCGGGCATCATGGTCAGCGGTGCCGGCCTCCAGCCGCCCGACACCGCCACCACGGTGCGCATTCGCGATGGCAAACGCACGCTGCACGACGGTCCTTATGCGGAAGCGAAGGAAATGCTCGGCGGTTTCTTCGTCATCAACGTGCCGGATCTCGATGCCGCGCTGGAATGGGCGGCGCGCAGTCCGTCTTCAAGCTACGGCTCCACCGAAGTGCGCCCCGTGCTTCCTCCGCCAGCCCCACCAACCCCCTAACCGCTGTCACGCTTGGACGCCCCTGCTGCGGAGTCGCTGGATGCCACGGTGCGCCGATCCTACGGAACACTGCTCGGCTACCTCGCGTCCCGCGCAGGCGGCGATCTTGCCGGGGCCGAAGATGCCCTGAGCGAAGCCCTGCTCGCCGCCGTGCAGCAATGGCCGGTGCAGGGCATCCCCGACAAACCCGAGGCCTGGCTGCTGGCCGTGGCAAGACGCCGACTCACCGATGATCAACGTCGCCATGCTGTGCGCGAACGATTTTCCGAAGCCATCCAGCACGCCCTCGAAAGCGCTGAACAATTGGCCGTGAATAGTGATGAATTTCCCGACGAGCGCTTGAAGCTGCTTTTTGTCTGCGCGCATCCTGCCATCGATGAAGCCATACGCACTCCGCTCATGCTGCAAACGGTGCTCGGTCTCGATGCACAGGACATTGCGTCCGCCTTTCTGGTTGCCCCTGCCGCGATGGCGCAGCGACTGGTGCGCGCCAAAGCCAAGATCAAGGCGGCGGCCATCCCTTTTGAAGTGCCGGAACGCCGCGATTGGGAGGAGCGCTTCAGCTTTGTGCTCGATGCCATCTACGCCGCTTTCACCTGCGGCTGGCAATCGTCATCGGATGATCCAACCGGTCGCGACATGGCACGTGAAGCCATCCGCCTAGGCGATGTGGCCGCCACGCTGGTGCCGGATGAGCCCGAAGCGCTCGGATTGCTGGCGCTCATGTTGCATTGTCACGCCCGACGATCCGCACGCGTGGATGGGGCAGGCCGCTATGTGCCGCTCGATCTACAAACCACTGCTTTATGGGATCAAGCGATGGTTGACCGCGCCGAGACCCTGCTCCGAACCGCCGCAGGCATGGGCCGCCCCGGACGATTCCAGATCGAAGCCGCCATCCAATCCGCCCATGCCCAGCGTCGTGTGACCGGTCGCGTGGAATGGCCCGTCGTCGCGGCCCTTTATCATTGGCTCATCACCTTCACTCCCGCGCTGGGTGCGCACATCGGCCATGCCATCGCGACCGCCCATGCAACGGTTCCCGCGCGAGGTTGGGAGTTACTGGAAACCTTGCCAAAGGAACGCCTCGCCAACCACCAACCCTACTGGGCCGCCCGCGCCCACCTGCTTGCCCAACTCGGTCGGACAAGGGAAGCCAACCAGGCCTTTGAACGCGCCATGGGTCTTTGCGACGATCCAACGGTGCGGGCTTATCTGCTGTCGCAAATGACCTGACTTGTTCTCATATTGACAGCCATATCACGGTCGAAGAATCAAGCGATTGAAAGCGCGTTTCAGCCAGGACCGGTTGTTCCAATGATCGACAGCTTCCCTCAGACGTTGGTTTTTCCGTTCGGCAGCCGCGTGTTTCTTCTCGAGATCAGCGATCTTTTTCTTGAGTTTTTTCTCCCTTTTTTGGAACTCGTGATGGTGGTGGTAAAACCAGCGAACCTGACGCGACAACGAATGGACGTCGAGCACCAGATCTTTGTGCCATCCAGAAAGTTGTTCCTGATAGGGACCGATGGCCTGAAGTGAATTCAGATATTCGGAAGAGACCCGGCTCACGCTTCCAGGCCGGCAACGATAGGCAAAAAGTGCCTTTGGGATCACATCCATTCGATACCCACCGAGGGCAAGCCGGGCGAGAAATTCCCAATCCTCTGATGCCAGACGGGCGCGGCTGAACCCTCCCAGACTTTGAAAAACCTCACGCTTCACGATAAAATTGGTGTCGCCAAAAACATTGTCCGTAATTCCTGCTTTGATGCATGGACCAATAGGCGTGTAAAGATACAGATAGTCTTCCGCGAGAAGGTGTTCAGCCGTGTCGAACGCCTCAAAGTAACACGACAGGCAGTCCAGTCCTGTTTTCTGAATGGCAGATAGGAACGTGGCGACCATGTCGGGTCGGGCGATGTTGTCGGCGTCCATGAACATCAGCAACGTGGTGTCCGCCAACTGCGCAGCGTGATTGCGCGCGCTGCCCTGTCCTTGGTTGATCTGTTCCACAAACCGCCAGCCGCGCTTCTTTTCATATCGCCCGGCGCACTCCCGAAAAGTTCGAAGCGCATCCGGCGAAGAAGAACCGTCGTCCACGGCAATGAGGGTGAAGCGGTCATCCGTCTGGCATTCCAACGAATCCAGCAGTTCACAAAAATGGTTTCCATCGTTGTGATGAGGAACGCAGATCGTGACCAATGGTGACTCAACGGAAGAGACGGCTGAGATAGTTTGATCAAACGACAAAGGTCGGAGATGTTCGGCAATCAACTCATCCCAAAGTCGGCCAACCTCATTGGGTAGGTAAGCCGATTTTGTCGCGCCACTGGGCGTTGAAAGCTTTTGCTCCAGCACTTCGGCCAACCGGGTAGGGACCGGATCAAACAGGCAGGTGGGATCGTCGATCATTTCCGGAATCCCGCCGGTGTTTGCGGCGATGATGCGCCGGCCTTGTTGCAGGCACTCAAGAACGGCCAATGGGTAGTTGTCCAACAACGACGGCGTCACGATGAGGGCCGCCGTTCTGGTCTGCAAAACCTTCTGACATTGAAAATGATCAAGGTCAGACAACACCTCAATCTCGAGAAACTTTTCGCTGAATTTCGAATCCGCTCGAAGGGCATCCACATAGTCCTCAGCGCTACCACTGGCAACCCGCCCATACTTGCCGAGGAAAGTCAGCTTGATGCCGCTGAAATCAAAATGCCGTCGCAACATGAATTCAAGAGCCTGGACAAAAAGCTCCAGACCTTTGCGAGTCTCCAACCGTCCGAAAAACATCAGTTCATTTGGCGTGAGAACAGGCACCTCAGTAAACGGCGCGGTCTGCATGGTATAAGGCAGCAACCTTTGTTGCGCAGGCAGCTTCCATCCGCGCTGAACCACGTAATCAAACATGTGCCGGGATGGACTGATGGCCACATCGGCATGTTCGACGGCATAACGTTCGGCATACTCGAGAAGATGGTGCTCGGGCGTGCAGGAGGGAAGAATATGGGAGCCTTCCTGCTGCCATTGGGTGCTGCTGTGAAGGGTGACGGTGATGGTCGCGCCAGCCAGGGTGTTCAGCGTTCGCCGTCTTTGCAGGGGGATGAATCCATTGGCCAGCCAGTCTTGAAAATGAATGAAATCGAAAGTTTCTGATTCAAGCACCTGGGAGACCTGCCAGGAGATTACTCCGAAGTCGACCAGTCCGATCATGGCCGGCGCGTCGACGGGACGTTTCGGCACACAGCGAAATTCGAATTGAAACTCCTCCAAAAAATAACTGGCCCAATGGCGTTCATCCTGACGCTCGAATGGACCCGTGAACAAGACCGTGACATGATGACCACGTGACACGAGATGACGCGCCAGATTCAGACAGGCCGTGCCGATCCCACCGTTTTTGATGGGCCCAGGGAAATCCGGTGTGACGATGCAATGGCGGAGGATTTTTTGCGACATGAGCAGTTAAGCAAAGACAATTCTGCGAGTGAAGAGAAAGCGAGGGCATCAAACCGGCTCAAGGCAGGTTGCGCTTTTGCAACACCACCCCGGTTTGGTAGGCGTGGCAGCCGGGAACAATATCCAGAACATGAAACCAGCGCTTCCACTGCCGTTTGATGTAGCTGCTGTGTTGAAAGACATTGCAGTTGTAGTCATGGTGGTCGGCAGCGCTTTCAAATACATGCCTCCCCTTCGGCAGCTCGAGGTGACGGGGATAAAGCCGGTTGAAATGATCATTGTGTTGCAACACCGCATGAACGTGGATGTTGGGAAGCAGGCTCCACGTGTGTTCGGTATGCGCCGTGAGGAAGGCGTGACCGGAGGGTTTCAGCACGCGGGCAATCTCTGCCAGCCAGCTCGTTTCATAGACATCAATGTGGGTGAAGACCGAGAAGGCCATCACCAGATCTTAACAGTTGTCCGGCAGCATCAGCTGCGGCTGGCTGGAAAGCTTGATCGGACGCAGCCGGGTGGGAAAGTGTTTGGAGACGTAGTCGATGTGATTGATGTTCAGATCGGCGAGCACGACGTTGCATTTTGGGTCGGCGTTGAGCCAGTGTCGCGCCACCCGTCCAGATGCCCCACCGAAATCCAGGATGCATTGGGCCTTTTTGCTGGCGGGGATCAGTCGCGTGACCATCAATTTGTCCTGCAAACCGCTCAGCCAGAAGCCGAGATGACATTCGCCATAATACCCTTCGCGATCTTCGGTGCAGGGAACAGGAATTTCGTCCTGCTGTAGAGCGTTCAGTGTTTCAGGCTGTTGCAACAGGCGATGAAGTTCTGGATGCTCCCTTTCCAGCATTTCTCTCTGGGCAGGGTCATTGGCAAGGTCCGCAACACGGATGACAGGCCCCAATTTTCTGCGGAGGTCAAAAGTAGATTTTAGCATCTTTGTTAGGATTGCTGGAATGAACCTGAGATCTTAAATATTGCCTCAGTTAATCTGACGAGCCGCTAGGAAATCGCAAAGCGAATCCACCCCGTTTTCTCAGGTGGCTGCGGCATTCGTCACATCCTCAGCAACCAGGCGTCCGATTACCCGCTTCTGGCGAACCCGGATAAACGCAGCGCTCACTGCGCCTTCCCACGCAAAAACTCCTTCAACTTATCCGGATTGCGATGCCCAAAAATCGCCACAATCCTGCCCTCGCGGACCTCAATCGAAATCGCAGACACGAGCACGCCTTCCACCAAAATCAATAGGCCGGGTGCGCCGTTGAAACGTGCTGACCGCATCTCGAATTTCTCCGTTTCCAACTGTTGAACGATGTGGATAAAGAATTTGGCAATGGCTCCACGATCTCGCAACACCTCAGGCACGGCGGTGTCTTTGCCATCCCATCGATACGATGTTCACTGCGGAGTTCTGCGACGACTTCACGTCCCCAACGCCCCTGCACAACCTCGGCAGCAGTTCTGGATCCAGTTCCTCAATGCCCGCAACGCCACGCGCGTAGTCATGAATGTCCCGCTGCTCCGCATCCAAGCCCTTGACCCCACGCAGCGCACCCTGGGTCACTTCATCAGACACACCCGCCTCAAGGGCCATCTTCATATTCAGTTCCGTGCACGGTCCGCAATCCTGCGCACGCATCGCCGCGATCTTGGCAATGAACAGCGCTTCAGTCGGCACGGCCTACTTGACACCAACCATCGGCATCGCCGCCTCACATGGGTATCAGTTCTTCCGAAAATTCGTCTCGCAGCGGTGTCGCCCAAGTGGTGCGAGACAATCTCGGTCCAGGTATTCCACACTTGATAGGCACAGTGGGAACGGTGCGCAAAATCATGGAGTGCGGGGCTTTGCACCGCTTTGGAGGGGATAGAATAGGAGCAGCTCACGACCTGTCGGAAATAGTAACGAAGCCAATCCAAAGCGGTGCTGAGCCCCGCACTCCAAAAAAACCCCAACACCGTTTGCACCCCATCACTCCTTCGGCTTGATCATGCTCACCGCTGCACGCAATGGGATGACCGCGAACTCTGGACGATAACTCAGTTCATAACCCACCTCATAGATCGCCTTCTCAAGCATGAACACTTCCAACAAACAATTCAGGTCGTCTCGATCCTCGGGCAGGAAAGATGCCTTGCCTGCTCTTTCCAGATAAGCCGCGACAAACTTCTGTTGCACCCAAGTGACCCATTGCGCCAGCCAGGGCGACAACATGGCCGCATCATCCGCGTCTTCGCGCCGCAACGCCTCTGCCGCTGCGTAATCAAACGACCTCAACATGCCCGCCACATCTTTCAACGGTGAACGCTTCAATCGTCTCTCACCCAATGACAGGCTCGGCTCGCCTTCGAAATCAATCACCACAAAATCGTTCCCGGTGTTCAGCACCTGACCAAGATGATAATCGCCATGAATGCGGATCTTGTCGGTAACCATAGGTTTGCTGCGCACTTCCGCCAGTTTGGCATACGCTTTGTCTTTCAAGCTTAACAGGGTCTCGACCAGTTCGCGCGACGATTCATCCATCAAATCTTTCTGGGCCGCCAGCTGACGGAACGCCTTTCCCGCCGCCGTTCGCATCCCCTGGTTCAACGAGCGCTGGTAATGCATGCTGAACGCCTCAGGCGCAAAGTCTTTGCGCGTCTCTCCCGCCTTCAGCAACGCCAGATGCATCTCCGCCGTGATCACCGCCAGCTGCTCCACTCGCATCGCGAAAAGCGGTCCAATCATCTCTTCCAACGACGCTCCCGACGGATCCGCGCGATTCTCCAGAACGCGATCACAAAAACCCGCCACCTCGTCCAGCACATAGGTCCAGCCGGGACCCTGATGCGGCGTGTATCGGCACAACATCGTCGCTGCACCCGAACCTTCCGCGTCCATCAGCTTCAGCGCGCCAAGATACTCAGGAACGTGTTCAAACTCACCGGTATCATGCAGCACGGACGTCATCTCCTGATCAGGATGAACCCCGCTCTCGAACTTGCGAAAGAACTTCATGAAAAACAAATCACCGTAGATGATGGACGTGTTTGATTGCTCCAAACTCACCACCCGTGATTGCTTCAACGCTTGTTCCAGCTGTTCCTTGTTCAAACCCCTGGCCGGCTCGCCCACCAACCGCGCCTCATTGCCGCCCACGCTGGTTGATCCGGCAATGTGTTGCAATAACTCAACACGGAACTCCGCCAGATAAAACGCGTCACACAACACCTCATCGCCTGCAAACTTGCCAATCACCGATTGCGGGTGCGCGGCTGACAACACCCTCGCCTCTTCGCCCTGCAACACCGCCAGCGGCAGCAAATATTTCTCGGCAAGACCTTCGAGGAACATCACTTCGACCACCAGCACCCTGACCGCAGGCGTCTCCACATCGATCTCCTGGCTTACAACAATATCTCTCACACGCCGCCCTTTCCCGCCAAACCATCGGCAGGTGGGCAAGTAAAGTGGAAGGATGCTCGTCTCGATCTCACGCACCAACGCTGGCGTCCATTTGGCACCTGCGCGCATGAGCGTCGGCTCCCAGGTCAACAGCCCCGATTGATAAGTGTTCGCTGGTTGCAGCTTGAACCAATAAAATCCATGCGGTCCCATCATTACCGACATCGGATTCTGATCAATGGCTGGCCAACGATGACGACCAAACATCTCCTCTGGCACCAGTCCCGCGAAGTCCATGAGGTTCAATTCCACATGCTGCGCAAACCGCGAAAGGTTCGCCACCACCAGGATCGTCTCGTCTTCATGCCGACGCACAAACGCCAGCACCTTGGCATTGTCCGGCTGGAGAAAAGTGATGTCGCCACGGGCAAACGCCGTCGATTGCGTGCGCACCCTCACCAACCTGCGCATCCACCAAAACAGCGAGGACAAATTGCTCTGCTGATTCTCCACATTGACCGCCTCATAATGGTATTCGGGATCAATGATCGTTGGCAGATAAAGCTTCTGCGGATTGCACTTCGAAAAGCCCGCATTGCGATCCGCGTTCCATTGCATCGGCGTGCGCACGCCATTGCGATCGCCCAGATAAAAATTGTCACCCATGCCAATCTCGTCGCCGTAGTAAATGATCGGAGTTCCCGGCATCGAAAACAGCAGCGAATTGATCAACTCAATCTTCCTGCGGTTGTTTCCGAGCAAAGGCGCAAGGCGTCGACGAATGCCCAAATTCAACCGCGCATTCGGCTCTTTCGCATATACGCGATACATGTAATCGCGCTCTTCATCCGTCACCATCTCCAGCGTCAACTCATCATGGTTGCGCAAAAACAACGCCCACTGACAGCCATCTGGAATCGCCGGTGTTTGATCGAGAATATCCGTGATCGGAAACCGGTCCTCCATCTGCAGCGACATGAACATGCGCGGCATCAACGGGAAATGGTAAGCCATGTGGCACTCGTTATCGTCACCAAAATAATCGACCGAATCCTCCGGCCATTGGTTTGCCTCCGCCAGCAACATGCGTCCCGGATATTTCTCATCCATATGTGCCCGCAACTTCTTCAGAAAGGCATGCGTCTCCGGCAGGTTTTCGCAATTGGTTCCCTCGCGCTCAAACAGATAAGGAATCGCATCCAAGCGCACACCATCCACGCCAAAGCCCAGCCAGAAATCGAACACCCGCATCACCTCCGCCTGAACCTCAGGATTTTCAAAATTTAGATCAGGCTGGTGTGAATAAAACCGGTGCCAGAAGTAAGCCTTCGCCACCGGATCCCATGTCCAATTGGAGGTCTCAAAATCCTGGAAAATGATGCGCGCTTCCTTGTATTTTTTTGGATTGTCCGTCCACACATAAAAATCGCGTTCTGGAGAACCCACCGGCGCACGGCGGGCACGCTGGAACCACTCACACTGATCCGAGGTATGATTGACGATCAACTCCGTGATCACCTTCATTCCGCGACGATGCGATTCGTCCAGCAACTCACGAATGTCTTCAATCGTGCCATACGAAGGATTCACCGAATAATAATCCGAGATGTCATACCCGTCATCGCGCAAAGGCGAAGGATAAAACGGCAAAATCCAGATCGCGGTAATTCCGAGATCCGCGAGATAATCCAGCCTTTGAATCAGACCGCGGATGTCGCCGACCCCGTCGCCATTGCTGTCCTGAAAACTTTTGATCGGCACTTCATAGATGACCGCATCTTTAAACCATTGAGGGGAATTCATGAATTATTGAAAAAGGTTGATGAAAGGGAATGCACGCAAACGCGACAAGTCCCGCGAAGAACAGGCGTGAAATGTTGTAGGCCACTAAGTCCCATAAAAGCAAACGTCATGATCGACAAACCAACAGGTTGTTCCGCAGGCGCGCCATGCCGCCATTCCTTTTCATCGAAACAACCTGCTCCCATGGATGTCTCCGAGTTCCCGCCAGCAACCCGTCCACTTATTCCTTGATCCATGAGCAAACAAAATCCCATCCGCTGCACCTACCGTCTCCAGCTGCACCAGGGCTTCACCTTCCAGCAGGCGCGTGAACTGGTGCCCTACTTAAAAAATCTTGGCGTGAGTCACGTGTATGCATCGCCCTTTTTTCGCGCCACACCCGGGAGTCAGCATGGTTACGACGTCTGCGATCATAACGAACTCAATCCTGAAATCGGCACCCATCAGGATCTTCGCGACTGGGTGGAGGAACTGCATCGCCACGGTTTAAAATTAATCGTCGATTTCGTCCCCAACCACATGGGCATCGCCGATCTCGGCAATTTCCGCTGGCGCGATCTGCTCGAAAACGGTCCCGCCTCACCCTATGCGCGTTATTTCGACATTGAATGGAGCCCCATCAAACCAGCACTGCAAAACAAGGTCCTGCTGCCCGTCCTCGGCGAGCAATATGGCGTCGTCCTGGAAAGCGGCGGACTGCAACTCCACTGCAACGAGGACGAAGGCACTTTCGCCATTCACATTCATGGTTTCGAACTGCCCGTCGCCATCCGCAGCACCATTCCTGTGCTCCGTCACGTCGCGTCCAAGATGACCGAAGTGCCCGATGAACTGCTCAGCATCATCTCCGCCATCGACCATCTGCCTCCGCGCACTGAAGCCACGCCCGAAACCATCGAAGAACGCACCCGCGAAAAAAACATCATCCGGTCGCGCTTCAAAAAACTCTGCATCGACCAGCCCGAAGTGCTCAGCGTGCTCAATGACGTCCTCGCAGAATGGAACGACAACACCAAGGAAGAAAGCCTCGATCGACTCGACCAGTTGATCTCCGAACAGCCCTATCGGCCCAGCTACTGGAAAGTCGCCGCCGAAGAAATCAACTACCGCCGCTTCTTCGACGTCAACAGCCTCGCCGCCATCCGGGTCGACCTGCCGGAGGTGTTTGAGAACACCCATCAACTGCTCTTCCAACTGTTCCGCGAAGGCCTGCTGGATGGCGTGCGCATTGATCACATCGATGGCCTCGCCCTGCCCGCTGCCTATCTCGACCAACTGCGCCAACGCATCACTGAGTGTATGCCCGGCGATGCCACCGATCCTGCATCGGCGGTAATTTATGTCGAGAAAATCCTTGGTCCGGAAGAAGCGCTGCCACAAGAGTGGCCGATCGACGGCACCACCGGATATGAATTTGGCAATCAGGGCATGAACGCCCTCCTTCATCCCGACTACGCCCCGGCGATGACCCGAACCTACGAGCGTTTCATTGATGAACGTCAGAGTTACAAACGGATCGTCTATGACAGCAAGTTGCTCATCATGCAACTGTCAATGGCCAGCGAGATCAACATGCTCGGCACCCTGCTCAGCCGGCTCGCGGAAAGCCATCGGCGCTCTCGCGACTTCACTCTCAACGCCCTCACCGCCGCCATTCGTGAAGTCGTTGCCGCCTTCCCCGTCTACCGCACCTATCTGGTGCGCGACGAACCTCCCGGCGAACGCGACATCAAAGTCATTCAGTTCGCCGTTTCACTGGCCCGCCGACGCAATCCCGCCCTGGAAAGGTCGGTGTTCGAGTTCCTGCGCTCGGTGCTTATCCTGAACCCCGATCAGAGCCCGCCATTGAACGAAGACATGCGCTGGGCATTCGTGCGGAAGTTTCAGCAATGCACCGGACCCATCACCGCCAAGGGCATTGAAGACACCACCTTCTATCGCTACAACCGCCTCATCGCATTGAACGAAGTCGGCGGCGAACCGGGCAACTTCGGCGACTCCGTGGAAACGTTTCACCATCACTGCATCCAACGCGCCAAAGACTGGCCCTCTTCCCTTCTCGCCACTTCAACGCACGATACCAAACGCTCCGAAGATGTTCGCGCCCGAATTCTCGCCCTCAGCGAACTCGCACCTGCGTGGTCCAAAGCCGTCAACTCTTGGCGGCGGCTGAACCAACGTCACAAGACTCTCGTCGATGGCGTGCCCGCGCCCGATGCCAATGAGGAGTATTACCTTTATCAAACACTGGTAGGCACCTGGCCATTGCATGAGATGAATGCAGATGAGCTTGCCGTTTACATAAAGCGCATTCAGGAACACCTGATGAAAGCCCTTCATGAGGCCAAGGTCAACAGCAGTTGGATCGACCCCAATGCCGATTGGGATCAAGCCGTCGAACAATTCATCGAGCGTATTCTATCGCCAAAAAAGAACGCCCGTTTTGTAACCTCGCTCAACGAGTTTGCCAATCGCGTCGCCCCCCTCGGTGCCATCAACTCGCTTTCGCAAACCGTGATCAAACTGACAGTTCCAGGTGTCCCGGATATCTATCAAGGCACCGAGCTTTGGGACTTCAGCCTGGTCGATCCCGACAATCGTCGTCCCGTGGATTTTGATGTTCGATCCAACGGACTCGCTGCCTTCAAACCCACTCCCGAATTACTCGATCAGTGGCGCGATGGTCAGATCAAACTCTTCACCATCCAACGCCTGTTGAGCCTTCGCGCAGAACATCCCGACTTGTTTGCCAACGGTGATCATGTGCCTCTCCACGTTTCCGATTCGATGGAGAACCACATCGTCACCTATCTGCGTCAGCACGGAAAGCAGAAGCTCTTGGTGATCGTGCCGCGGCTCACCTCCACACTCGGTTTCCCGGCCATCGGTTCATGTTGGAAGGATGCGACCCTTGACGTCCCCGGCGGTCAGTGGACCAATATCCTTACCGGTGCCACCCATCAAGCCGAAGCTTCGCTGCCACTCTCCGAACTGCTGGCGGATCTGCCGTTCGCCGTTCTTATCAATGTGGCCGGGTAGTCTAACTTAATCTTTGTGCCACCAACACCAACGCCGACTCCGCTTCTAGCGGAAGTCCGGTGGTGGGCACGAAGTCACCGATGACCAGTCCGCCGTTGCCACCGCCATAGTCTGGAGTCTCGCTGCTCCACCCAATTTTCCACTGCCAACCCGCCGGCGGTGCCAGCAACGGATCGGGTGCCGACAAAATTGAATCATTGCCTAGATTAACCAGCACCAGTCGATCACCCGTCACATCATCGCCGAAATAACGCAAGGCCATCGCCTTTGGACCAATCACCGCAGCGTCGAAACTACACCGTTGGCATTTGCCAATCAAAGGATCCGCATTGCGCAGGTGAATCAAATCGCGATGCAGTCGGTAGGTTGTTGCATGCTCATGCCTCTCCTCGTGATTTAGCTTGCAGGCCAGGAAGGTGTCGTGTTCCTGCGGCTGAAACGGGTAAGAACGCGCATGCTCTTCCGCGAATCGTGCGAACGGGTGCAGCAGTTTTTCCCGTCCCAGTGTGATCGCCTGCGCCAGGGCCGGATCATGATTCAGATCCGAAAAATACACAAACGGTGACGACGACGCAAACTCCTGTCCTTGAAACAGCATCGGCATGTTTGGACCCAGCAACAGCCACGCCGTCACCGCGCGCAATGCTCCCGGCGTGACCAATCCATGCAGACGTCGTCCCCAAGCCGGATTCGCGACCTGATCATGGTTCTGCAAAAACACCACGAAGTTCCACGGCTCGAGATCCAATGATGTGGTTCCTCGCGGCTGTCCCGACCATCGCGAACACTGTCCCTGATAAAGAAAACCCCACTTGCTTACCGAAATCAGCTCCTGTGCCGATCCATCGTAGTCCGCAAAAAACAGATCATTCCTTCCCGTCAGCGACACCATCGTGCTGTGATGAAAGTCGTCACTCCAAGACCCATCCAATCCAAAACCTCCACGATCAACCGCCCTCGCCAAATGCCCCTGCTGATGTTCATTTTCCGCGACCACCAAGATCTTCCGATCTCCTGCGGCGAACTTCGCCGCATGCGTCAATTCTTTAAGCAAATGTTCATCCGACTCATCAAAGATTTGGTGCACCGCGTCCAGCCTCAAGCCATCCAGATGATATTCACTGATCCAGTGCGCGGCATTTGAACAAAACAACTCACGAACCGGACCTGAACCTTGATCGTCAAAGTTGAGCGTATCTCCCCAATCGGAAACCTGAGCTTTGTGAAAATAGTCTTCGGAATATTGCGGCAGATAGTTTCCATCCGGTCCCAAGTGATTGTAAACCACATCAAGCATTACCCCCATGCCCAGCCGGTGGGCCTCATCCACAAATTCGCGAAAGTCATCCGGAGTGCCATACAAACGCGTAGGCGCAAACAGATTGACCCCATCGTAACCCCAGCCTCGCAATCCCGGGAATTCTGCTACCGGCATCACCTCAATCATCGAAACCCCCAGCTCCGCAAGCTCAGGCAAACGAAGCATGGCGGCATTCCAGGTGCCTTCCACCGTGTAAGTGCCGATGTGCATCTCGTAAATCACATCTCCCTTCAATGACTTGGCTGAAAAGTCTTGATCCGCCCATTCAAACGCGGCCGGATCCACCAACTGTGAAGGTCCGTGCGGACCAAAAGGTTGAAACCGTGAAGCCGGGTCCGGAAAACATCCACCATCCAGTCTCAATCGATAAAGCATGCCCGCCTCAGCCATCGGTGCCATGCCTGAAAAATATCCTTCGCCCTCTTCTTCAGCCGATAAGTCTACCATCCACTCATACCCCGCCTCGGCCCCCTCGCCCCCAAGCAGGACCTTCACTGTTGTGGAACGTGGAGCCCATACTCTGAAATGAAACCCTCCGCCCGGCATCACTTCAGCCCCAACGGGCAGCCGTCGGAAATGGTGTCCTGATTCCTTGTTCGCGTATTTCATCTCCACTCCTATCGGCTTTCTCCAACGTTGAGGATGGATGAATCTCCGTTACTTCAAAGTTCCTTCCACTCGAGTTACCACCAAGCATGCATCCAATCCCAGCCTGCCCACCGATGCATTGGTTACCCATGCGCGCCATCTGGAAAGGTTCCATCAGTTTCGGGCTAGTGAACATTCCCATCGCTTTGTTCCCCGCGACCAAAACCGAGGACATCAAGTTCCGCCTTTTGCGGGACAAGGACATGAGTCCTGTCAACTACAAGCGTGTAGCTGCCGCCGATGGCAAAGAGGTCCCTTGGGCGAATATCGTGAAAGGTTACGAGCACGAGAAAGGCAGCTTCGTGGTTCTCAAAGACGACGACTTCAAACGGGTGGACATCGAAGCCACTCAAACCGTGGACATCCTGTCATTTGTGCAACTCGGGGACGTCAATCCGGTGTTTTTCCACAAACCCTATTACATGGAGCCCCTCAAAGGTGCCGACAAGGCTTACGTGTTGCTTCGCGATGCGCTGCGCGACAGCGGCAAAATCGGCATCGCCAAAGTGGTGATCAAAACCCGACAACATCTGGCCGCCGTGAAACCGCAGGAAGAGGGTCTGATGTTGGAATTGATGCATTATGCCTCCGAGTTGCGTGACCTCGACGAGTTCCGGCAGCCGAAGGAAACGCAGCCCAGCAAACGCGAGTTGGACATGGCCAAGGCGCTCATCAAATCCATGAGTGACGAATGGAATCCTGAAGGTTATCAGAATGAATACCGCGATGCTCTGGAAGAGATGATCGAGGAGAAAATCGCTCGCGGATCAAAACCCGCGCCCAAAGCCAAGGCACGCAAGCAGCCCTCCAATGTCATCGACCTGGTGGCCGTATTGGAAGAAAGTTTGCGTGGCTCCAGCTCCGCATCAGCCAAGACGAAGAAGAAGACTCCCGCGAAAAAGGCGGCGAAAAAAACCACCGCGAAGAGAACCAAAAAACGTGCGCCTGCAAAAAAACGCAGCCGCACCAAGGCGGCTTAAACTAAACCGCCATGTCGCTCACCGAATACCGGCGCAAGCGCGATTTCAATCGCACCGCAGAGCCTGACGGTAGCGGAAAAGGTGGTTCGTCAAAAGCCCGCCACTTTGTCATTCAAAAACATGCAGCCTCCAGCCTGCACTTTGACTTCCGACTTCAACTTGGTGGCACCTTGGTATCTTGGGCAGTTCCCAAAGGCATGCCCATGAAGAAGGGCGAAAAAAGACTGGCCATCAAGGTGGAGGATCATCCGCTGTCCTACATCAATTTCGAGGGCATCATTCCCAAAGGAGAATATGGCGGCGGCACCGTTCAGGTATGGGAATACGGCACTTTCAAACCTCTGAGTCGTTCGCCGTTAAAGGAGCTGTCCGGCGGAAAACTTCATGTCATTCTCACAGGAACCAAGTTGAATGGAGAGTGGTATCTGGTCCGCCTGCGCGAAGAAAACCAATGGCTGATCATTCGCGGTGGTGAAGATCATCCCAAGCTCACCAAGGATCAAATTTCACAATCTGCTCTTAGTGGAAAAACGTTGCAGGAACTCGCCAAACCCTCCAGCAAAACCAAAACGAAGTCGCCACCAGCTGTTCCGGTGACATTCGAGTTTGTGGAACCCATGAAGGCGGTTTCCGTGAAGACACCTCCAACGGGTGACTGGATCTATGAGGTGAAGTTCGACGGCTTTCGAATTGGCGCTTACAAACACGGCGATGAGGTTCGTCTGCTGTCGCGCACCCAACATGACCTGACCGATCGCTTTATCGAAATCGCCGATGCCATCAGGGCACTAAAAGTCGATCAAGTCATCATCGACGGGGAACTGGTCGCCCTAGACGAACAGGGCCGGTCATCTTTCCAAAGCTTGCAGGCCTCCGAATTGGGCCGCGAACAACCGCAACTGCGTTTCTACGCTTTTGATCTTATCTCGCTCCATGGGAAATCGTTTATTCAACAGCCTTTGGAGAAACGGAAAAAGAAGCTCCAATCGCTCCTGCCCGCGCGCTCGTCCTTGTTGAGCTTCTCCACATCGCTGGGCTCCGATGCGGAACTGCTGCTCAAAAAAGCCAGCGAATTGGGATTCGAAGGCATCATCGGTAAGCGCGCCAAATCCATTTATGAGTCCGGACAGCGCAGTGGCGCATGGATCAAATTGAAACTGGTGTCCGAACAGGAGTTTGTTATTGGAGGTTACACCGAACCCTCGGGCACCCGTCAGCACTTCGGAGCCATTCTTGTGGGGGTCCATGAAAAGGGCAAACTGGTTTGCGCCGGCAAAGTCGGCACCGGCTTCAATTCCGCCAGCCTTCTTGACCTGTTTCGCCGCCTCTCCAAGTTATCGCGTCAGTCTTGTCCCTTCGTCAATCTCCCCGAAGAAACTCAAGGTCGTTATGGACAAGGCATCACCGCTTCGGTCATGAAGAAATGCCACTGGGTGCAACCCAAGCTCGTCTGTCAGGTCAAGTTCGCTGAATGGACCCGCGACGGCAAACTGCGCCATCCTGTCTATCTCGGATTGCGGGCGGACAAGCCCGCTAAAGAAGTCATCCGCGAACCCCATTCCCGATCTTAATCAGTCATGGCCGCACGCAAGTCCACCATTGAAGTCGAGAACAGGACCCTCGAAGTCTCCAATCTCGACAAAATCTATTATCCCAAGACCAAGTTCACCAAGGGGCAGATGATCGACTATTATGTGAAGATCGCGCCGGTGCTTCTTCCTCATTTAAAGTCGCGAGCCATCACTTTGAAGCGATATCCCGATGGAGTGGAAGGCGAATTTTTCTATGAAAAGCAGTGCCCCTCGCACGCTCCCAAATGGATCAAAACCACCAAGGTCAAAAAATCCGACGGCGAAGTCATCAATTACTGTGTGATTAACGATCTTCCTTCTCTAGTGTGGGCCGCCAACATCGGCAACCTCGAGCTGCATCCTTTTACGCATCGGACCACCGCACCCAAACGGCCAACGGCGTTGGTGTTTGATTTGGACCCCGGTCCTCCTGCCGACATCATTCAATGTGGTGAAGTGGCCGTTTTGATTCGCGACTTCTTCCTCGCGCTGGACCTCAAAAGCTTGGTGAAAACTTCCGGATCAAAGGGCTTGCAACTGGTGGTCCCACTGAACACCCCAACGAGTTATGAGAAGACCAAAGCTTTCGCGCACGCTCTGGCAGATACCTTGTCAAAACGCTTTCCTGACAAGATCGTTTCCCTCATGAAGAAAAGTCTTCGCAACGGTAAAGTGTTCATCGACTGGAGCCAGAACGACGATAAAAAAACCACGGTCTGCGTTTATTCCCTGCGCGCCAAAGGTCATCCTTCGGTCTCTGCTCCCATCACCTGGAACGAACTTGAAAAAGCTATCAAGTCTGGCACCTCCAAGCTTCTATCTTTCAGTCCCGATCAAACATTAAAACGAAGCGCCAAGGATGGAGATCTTTTTGAAGAAGTGCTCACCTTAAAGCAAACCCTTCCCAATCTCCATTCCTTGGCGCGAACGGCTTCGAATTAAGTTAGCTTAGGCAACCTCAGCGGCTTCAAGATTTACCACGGTCTCTGCAAGCTCCGTCAGCTTTTTGTCGGTTGCCCCCTCTTCATCGAGTGTCATCTGAAGTAGCTTCTCAGCATCTGTCTCTCCCAGTTGCCTGGCAAAGGTGCGGGCTGTTCCATAGGCAGCGATCTCATAGTGCTCGACGCGTTGCGCAGCCCCGATCAGCATGGCATCCATGATCTCTGGTGGGGCTTCCGCCTCCATCAACTCTGAGCCTTCCGCGATCAACCCTTCCATGGCTTTGCATTTTTCCACCCGGGAAAAGGTTTCGTCCAGGGACGTAAGAATTTTCTCCAGACGAGCGGCATGTTCCTGGGTCTCGGCAAGATGTTCCTTAAAACCCGCCACGAGTTTTTCGTTGTGGCTGGCTTTGGCCATTTTGGGCAGTGCTTTGATCAATTGTCTCTCCGCACTGAGCAGATCTTTCAGTTCGTGCACGAAGGCATCGTTCATGGTTTCAATTTTCATAGTCTTGATGGATCGCCATTCCATCCAGCCATGGACTCTGATCGTTTACCCCCCGAGTGCACCGTCGGGGCCGCGCCTGAGAGAAGCTTGGAATGCTTTTAGAAACTTTGAATAAAGCCCCGGCCCCTCTCATCGAAGCTCATGAACCGCCGCTGTGATGAGCAACCAGCCGGAACGAAATTTAACCGGCTCAACAGAAAATCTAACATGAAAACCAACCCCAACCTCAAATCATCCGTGCGCAAATGGTTCATCCCTTTGTTTGCCATCATTGCCGCCGTCACTTTCTCAAGCAGTGCTGAAGCCAGGGATCGGCATGATCACGACCGCGATCATGATCATGGCCGCGGCAATAAAGACCGTCGCGAACATCGTCACGGTCACGGACATGACCGCGATCACGGCCATCATCACCATGTGCAAACCCGCTCCTGCGACAGCCATCGCCATCACCACGCTCATATCTGGGAAGGCCGCCATCACCAGATGTATCGCTGCCAAGGCCACGATTAAGCCGATTGCCACCAGATTTTCCAGTCCATCAACCACTGCCCACTTCGGGCAGTGGTTTTTCGTTTTGCAAGCCGCTTCCATTGATGGTCCATGCAACTTGAGTTGTATGGCACGCAACCTGCTGGAGGTGCCCTTGATTCATCGACTCAAACAAAAACGCGCTTCCTGCAATCAACCACAACCTCAGGAGACCAACTATCCATGGAAGAAGATGCTGTTAAATTTTTGGGCACTTTCGTGTCTGAATCCTTTTATTACTGGGCCAGTGTAATCATGCTCATGATTCACGTTGGCTTCCTCGCCTACGAAGGAGGCGTTGCACGAACGAAAAACGTGCTCGCCACCATGACCAAAAACCTGCTCACCCTCTGCAGTGTGGGCATCTCGTTCTTCCTCTTTGGCTGGTGGGTCTACAATGCCTTTCCCCTGTTCCCATTCGGTCCGCTTCTCGGACCGTGGACGGATGCCGAAAGCCTTTCTGACTCAGGCAAAGCCGCCATGGGACTCGTCGAAGCCTCCTATCCATGGTCACCCGCCGTTGGTCCCAATCCCGGTGACCACCTTACCGGCGTTTTCGTGTTTGCCTTCGCGCTGTTTGCCATGACCACCGGTTCCATCATGTCAGGAGCCCTTATCGAACGCGCCAAAATGGGCGGCTACCTCATCCTCTCGGTCATCCTCGGCTCCGTCTGCTGGGTCATCGGTGGTGCCTGGGGCTGGAACCCCTACGGCTGGTTCTTCACCAAACTCGGCTACCATGACTTCGGTTGCTCGGCCGTCGTTCACGGCATCGCCGGATTCTTCACCCTTGGCGTGCTCATGGTGCTCGGACCGCGCATCGGAAAATACGTCAACGGCAAACCCGTCGCCATCCTCCCACACAACCTGCCCCTCACTCTCGTTGGTCTGATGTGCATCTTCGTTGGTTTCTTCGGTTTCCTCGCCGCCTGTGCGATCATGCTTCCCGGCCAGGCTGGGATCATCACCATCTACGGCACCCCCATGACCCTCTCCTCCATGGGCCTCAACACCCTCCTTGCCCTCGCCGCCGGAATCATCGGAGCCTACATCTCCTCAAAAGGTGATCCCTTCTTCACCATTTCCGGCGGACTGGCAGGCATCATCACGATCGGCGCCGGCATCGATCTCTATCAGCCCGCGCTCATCATTGTGCTCGCTTTTGCAGGCGCGTTCCTGATGCCTAAAATCGCCATGTTCATTGAGAAGAAAGGGGTCGATGACGTCGTCGGGGCCGTCGCCGTTCACGGTTTCTGCGGTTTCATCGGAGCGGTGTTACCCGGCATCTTTGCCGCTGGTTATGTGCAGGGTGAGGGCATCCCTCCAATCAGCTTCGTCGGGCAGCTCACCTGCGCCCTGGTCTGCTGTGTCATCCTCGGTTTCCTCCCCGGCCTCGGTTCCGCCTACGTGCTGCAAAAATTCGGCCTGCTGCGGGTATCGAAGGAAGAAGAAATCGAGGGCCTGGATCTCGCCGATTGCGGATACGGAGCCTACCCGGAAGCAGGTGTCAGTGGCATCACCATGAAGCCAGCACCCGATCCAGAAATCGTTGCCACCGCCCCTGCTACCAAGCTCGCCACGGAATCCGCCTAACTAGCTCATCGCAAAATCTCACCCTGTCACTTAGCTAACTTTAAATTCTCAAAACTTATGTCATTTCCCTTCAAAGACTTCGCCGAGTTCAGCGCCTCAGAAGGCCCCATTTATTCGTTTGCGCACATCCCCTGGGTCACCCCCGTGCTGCTCATCTTGTCCACCCTCTTGTTCATCTGGTTCATGATCGCCCCGTTCAAGATCAAGCACTGAACAAGGTCCGCTCCCCTTCATTCATCAATCATCATCAGTCAGGGTTGTTCCCGTTCCGTCCAAGTGGCGGAACGGGTTTTTTTGTGCCCGCCCCATCACTTACACACTCTTGTCGATGTCGTAGTAAGTGGAATAAATCGCCGTCACGCTCTCCACCGCTTCATCGAACGTCATGCGCTCATGCGCCTCCTGATACCTCGCGACCTCCATGCCCGGCACCGGCATCGATGGCCTGCCATCACTGATCCAGTCCGCCATGAACCTGCCGACGCCTCCCGACCCTGAAACCCCGTGCGCACAGAATCCACACGCCGCCCACAAGCCCTTCTTCTGCGGAAACGGACCCAACAAAAAATGCCCATCCGGCGTAAACGACTCAATTCCGTTCAACGTCCTCGACCACTTCATCGCCTTATCGCGCAACGCCGGCACCCGCACCTTTCCGTTGGTCAACAATGACTCAAAATGCTCGGCATCGAACACCTGCTCCGTCGGTTTCGCCACTCCTGCGCGAATGGATCGCGGATCAAACGCCCGCGGATCACGTTCATACCCGCCCAACACCAACTGCCTCCCTTTCTGCCTGAAATACACCAACCCATCCGGGTCGCGCAAGTTCGGCAATGGCCGATCCTCATCCAGCCACGGCAAGTCTTCCGACCACACCACCTGATGCTGCATCGGCACCACCGGCAAATAAACCCCTGCCAGCTCCGCCAACGGCCACGACCACACCCCCGTTGCCATCACGATCACCGGCGCAAACAGCCATTCGTCGTCATCACCCACCCTCACCGAACCTTCACCAAACGCCGTCACCCGACTCTGCGCCCGAAACTCCACTCCCGCTTCCAGCGCGCGTGTCCGAATCGCCAACGTCAACGCCACCGCATCCGCCGAGCCATCCTCTGGAACCCACAGTGCCCCCTGCACCGACTCCGCATCGAAATACGGAAACTTCTCCAGCGCCTGTTCCGTGCTCAACAACTCACACGCCAATCCCGCCTCATCCGCTTGCGCCTTCTGCTTCAAAATCTCCCGCCACCTCGCTTCACTCGCCGCCAGTCGCAAACTCCCCACCGCCTGATAACCCCCATCGCCATGCTCCGCATAAAATGCCACACTCTCACGCAACAACCGCATCAACGCCGGATCAGCCCGCAACTGCCCCACCAATCCCGGCGCGTGCGAAGTCGTGCCGCTGCAAATCGCCCCTTGCTCCAGCACCAGCACCCGACCCGCCCCACGCTGCTTCAAATGAAACGCCGTGCTCGTTCCACAAATTCCGCTGCCGATGATGATGACGTCAAAATGTGAATCATTCATAAAGTTATCTCTACCTTTTCCAACCAACTGTTAAATCGCGCATCTTCCGCATGGTGAAGAAACCGCCGCAAATGTTTGTTCCCATAACCCATAAAATCCTCCTCCAGATCCGAAATCCCCGCCTGCAAAAAACCCCACATCGACTCCCGCAAATCGGAACACAACCTCATCAAGTGCAGATGCGCGAGGTCGGCTTCCGTTGCCCCTTCTCCGCAATAAAGCTCCACCAGCTTCTCACAGGCAGCATCGTCAAACTCCAGATTCACCGCCAGATTCCCCAGATCGAAAAATCGGTCGCCCATCCCCGCATATTCCCAATCCAGCAACCACACCCAATCACCTTCCAAACCCCGTAGAAAATTCCCCGGCAACAAATCATTATGACAAGGTGCCAGCCCCATCCTCTCCACCCGCCCAAACAGCGCCGATTCGATCCTTTGTAAAACCTTCAGCGCCAGCTCCACTTCCTGCGGCAACTCCACACCGGCTCGAACACTTTTCGCCACATAATCCGCCACCACCTCACCCGTGATGAACCTTCCCCCCAGCCCCGGCGACTGATGAAAATTCCGCAGCGCCTCCACAATGCACTTCAAAGTTCCCCCCTCCACCGCCGTCTTCGGACATAAGGCAATCCCTTCACCAAACTCGCTCACCATCACTTTCACCTCCGGCCACCAAGCCACCACCGGCGCACCAAACCCCAACTCCGCCGCCCGCACCGCCGACGCATGTTCCACCGCACGATCAATTCCCAACTCCTCCGTCCTCACCCCCGCCTGCCGCGCCACCCAACGCCGCTCCCCATCCACCAAAATCAGATGATTTCGATTCGTAATCCCGCCCGCCAATGGCAACGCTTGCAGATCCGCCGCCACCCCAAGGTTCATCCTTTCGCGTATCATTTCGCAAACCATGACATGACCATTTCGCTGCAAAGGCCATGCCAAACAAAACTTTACCTCGTCAAGGTTCCGTCATCGACCCAATTTCGAGCATGGAATTTCTGCCTTGCCCCGGCATTAAAAGGGCATTCCGCAGCATTTTTTGTATTTTTTCCCGCTGCCACATGGGCACGGATCATTCCGGCCAATCTTGGGTGCTTCGTTGCGAATCGGCTGCGTAACGGACTCGAAAGCAGACGGAGCATAGGAAGGGGGCAAGACCGTTTCCTCGTCAAACAAACCAAAATCATTCCCGGCAGAATCCTTCCCAATCTCACGCTTAGGCTGGAAGTAGGGCCAGCCTTTCAATTCTTCGAGAACATCAATCTCTGCAAAGCGTTGCTCCCGACGATATCCCATCCAGGGATCGCGGCCCTCCATCGCAATCTCAATGTTGGACAGCCCGGCATAAGTCTCATCGCACAGACCCTCTGCGAACGCCTTGCGAACCTCCGGCAACAGACGAGTCATGCAGAGATCGCCACACAGATTCGTCAGCTCATTCCAAACATGATTCTCCTCCCGTTCCAGTCCCCCATGAAACAAATCGGCAAAAAATTGCTCCACCGACTCTTTCGACAAATGTCCCTGCTGAAGCAGTGCTGTCATGGCACTCAGCGCCACTGCACGGGCAAATTGATCCGCCTCACGATCCTTCACCAACAGCTTGAGCGGCTCCAAATCTCCAGAAAAAGTTGCCGCCATTGGCCTCGCGTTGTCGAAGACATCATCCGCAAACAAAAAATCCAAAACCACCTCATCCTTGCGACAAATCGAAACGATCAACTCATGCGCCTGCGCCTCACGAAACTCCCCCAAAAGCAGTATCGCAATCCCTGGGCAGATCCAGTCACCTTCCTCCATCATCACGGCAGCGTCTGTATCCCAACGCCTTAGCAAACCAAGCAGGTGGGGCGTTATGGTCTCGCGTTGTTCCCGCGCCGCAATGATCGCCTCCAACGGTGGTTCGTGTTCCTTGGCAGTTCTGAAAGCGTGTAAAATTTCCTCATCGGTCATGTGCTAGTCACCATTTGCCGCCGAACACAGAATTCAAGCACAACCTCAGCCACCATCCCCCACCGTGCCCAAAGAGGATGTCTCTTCCCCTCTCTCCAACAACGGCGACTCATCCTTCAACTCCACCCCGCTCAACTTCAGCTCCCGCGAAGCATTCAGCAGATAACACAACTTCACCGCTGCCGCCGCCAACGGCAATCCTTCCGGCCGGATGTTGGAAACGCAGTTGCGATCTGCATCCGATCTCCCCACTTTCGGCTCATAAGTAAAATAAGCCCCCAAACTGTCCGGCGACCCCAGCCCCGGTCTCTCGCCCAATAACATCAAACTCACCTTCGCATTTAGTATCTCCCCGATCTCATCCTGCACCGCCACCCGTCCATGTTTCACCACACAAATCGGCGCCAGCTTCCACCCATCGCGTCTCAACATCGGCAGCAAAATTTCCAACAACGGCACCGCCTGTTTCATCACCGCACTGGTCGACAATCCATCTGACAACACCAGCACCAGATCCGCCTCCTCATTCTCCCGCTCCTTCAACAACCTCGCGGAATCCTCATCCAACCTCCGGCCATAATCCGGCCTGCGCAGATAGATCGCCCGATCCTCCGCCCCGCTTTGCAGTAGCACCACCTCTTCCCCCAACGCTTCCAGTTCCGTCCCCAACACCTCTGGCTCAAACGGCGTCAACACGGCATCCCGCGCCCGCGCATGCGACAACCGAAAATCCAACAACGGCCCCGTCGGCACACTTCCTCCCACGCGACCCAGCGCAATGCGCGCCGCCGTGAACTCTTTCAAATGCGTCCACGCATCCTTCACCGCCACACCCCTTCCCCTGCCGCCAGCAACGCATGCCGCTCATTGATGTTCTCCAGCCGGTTGCCCCGATCCATGATCCGCATCCGCTCCAGCCATTCCTCAAACTCCGGCGCCGGTCTCAATCCCAAAGCCTGACGCGCAAAATGACTGTCATGAAACGACGTCGATTGATAATTCAGCATGATATCATCCGCCCCTGGAATCCCCATGATAAAAGTCACTCCCGCCACGCCCAGCAGCGCGATCAAGTTATCCATGTCATCCTGATCCGCCTCCGCATGATTGGTATAGCAAATGTCACATCCCATCGGCAAACCGAGTAACTTGCCACAAAAATGATCCTCCAATCCCGCGCGGATGATCTGCTTGCCATCATACAAATACTCCGGCCCGATGAAACCCACCACCGTGTTCACCAACAACGGCGCAAACTCCCGCGCCACTGCATACGCCCGCACCTCACACGTTTGTTGATCCATCCCATGATGCGCATTCGCCGAAAGACACGAACCCTGACCCGTCTCAAAATACATCACATTATCCCCCACCGTCCCGCGCTTCATCTCCAATCCCATCCCGTGCGCCTCCCTGATCAAATCCAGCGAGATCCCAAAACTCTTGTTCGCCATCTCCGTCCCTGCAATCGACTGAAAAATCAAATCCACCGGTTCCCCACGCTCCATGCATAGCATCGTGTTCGTCACATGCGTCAGCACACAGCTCTGCGTCGGAATCTCATACTCCGTGATCAACCTGTCCATCAACCTCATCAACGCCCCCGCCGCGCCCGGATTGTCCGTGGCCGGATTGATCCCGATCACCGCATCCCCACACCCGTAGAGTAAACCGTCCAGCATCGACGCCGCAATTCCCTTCACATCATCGGTCGGATGATTCGGTTGCAAGCGCACACTCAACCTCCCCGGCAATCCGATCGTGTTGCGAAACTTCGTCACCACCGAGCACTTCTTGGCCACCAGCATCAAGTCCTGATTGCTCATGATCTTGCTCACCGCCGCCACCATCTCCGGCGTCAAACCTGGCGACACCGCCGTCAACACCTCCGCCGTCGTCCCATACCCCAACAACCACTCGCGAAACTCCCCCACCGTCAGCCCCGCCACCGGCGCGAACGCCTTCCCGTCATGCCGATCCGCAATCAACCTTGTCACCTCATCCTCATCATACCCCACCAGCCACTCTTCCAAAAAAGTCGTCAACGGCACCTCCGCCAATCTCATCTGCGCCGCCACCCGCTCCGCCGCTGAAGCCGCCGCCACTCCCGCCAGCTCATCCCCCGACCGCAACGGCGTTGCTTTCGCCATCAGCGCTTTCAAATCAGGAAACGAATAGAAATCGCGTCCGAGCTGCAAGTGATACGCCATACCTCGTTTGGAAGCATGTTTCATTCCATGCAACCTCGATTGCGTCGTCAGGCCGCTCAACCCACCTCATTCTTCGCCAGCCAGTCGACCGTCACCGCCCGAAACGCTCCCGCCGCCGGATTGCTCTGCTGCGGACTCCACACCATCACCAAATCCGCCTCCAGCAACGGATGCAACGGTTTGAAAACCAGATCCGCACGACCGCTCAGCGTCTCCACCGTTTCCGGCACCACGCCCACCCCGGCCCCCGCTTCCACATACGTCAACACGGTGCCGATCACACTCGGCGTATGCGCAATCTTCGGCGAAAACCCCGCCTCATGACACCCGATCAGCATCTGATCATGCAACCCCACCCCCTCGCGCCGCGCCAAAACCACCAAGCTCTCTCCCCTCAACTGCTTCCATTCCAGCTTCTTCACTTTTGCCAGCGGATGATCCTTCAACAATACCGCACACATCGCCTCCTTGCGCAGCGGCAACGTCGACAACCCAATCCTCTCCCCGCCCGCCACCGGCCGCGTGATCCCAATATCCAGCCGATCCTTCGACACCATCTCCCACACCCGCTCCGGAGTCCGCTCCTCCAACTGCACCGTCACCTTCGGATGCAGCCGACCAAACTCCTTCAACAACCTCGCCAAAAACGACTTCGTTGGCGGCCCGATAAACCCCAACCGCAACTCCCCCTCCTGACCCCGCGCCGTGCGCTGCACCTTGCGCACCGCCTCTTCACACAACCCCAGCAGGAGCCCCGCCTCACGCAACATCACCGCCCCTGCCGCCGTCAACTTCACACTCCGCCGCGTCCTCAGCAGCAGTTGCGCCTCCAGCTCCGCCTCAAGTTCCATCACCGCCCGACTCAGTGCCGGCTGTGCCACCCGCAGCTTCTGCGCCGCCTTGGAGAAACTCAATTGCTCCGCCACCGCTTGGAAATATCGCAGGTGACGGAGATCCATAATCACTCAAAAATGCTTACTTCTTCTTCACCTGCACCGGCAGTTCCTTCCATCGCCCCTGCGTAAACTCCCGCGCCGTAAACACCCAAATCACCACCTTCTTGTTGGCCCAAAACTCTGGATTCGCCGCCGTTGCCCTTGCCAGATTGCGACGCGGACCATCGGCTCCACCCGCCTGCATCGAAAATTCCTCTACACTCAGCTTCAGCTTTTCCTGGAGATGATCAATGAACCCCGCCTGCGTCGCCAGCATATTGCCGCCCCGACGAAACACCTGCAAATGACTGTCACCGATCCCCACAATCGGTCCGCGCGGATCGCTATCCACCGTCCCCACCTGCCCCGGTTTCGCCGGATCCACCTTGCCCGCCCGCTGCATGGGCAATCCCTCTTTGGCCACCCCCGCCGCTGCGCCACTTGCCACCAAATCTCCCAAAAACTCTAGCTTCTCCTCGGGCAGCACGCCGAAACTCGGATTCGGCATTGTCAGCGCCTGATACTTTTTCGCCACCACATCCGCCACCAACTGCGCCGCATAAGGCGACCAATGGGAGTCCGTCGCACAATACAACTGCTTGTCCGGATTCTCCGCCAACTGCGCTTTGAAAAGCGTTTCCAGATCCAACACCTCCACCCCCGCCGCCTGCAACTTCCCATAAAATGGCACCAAGCTGGGCACCGTTGCCACATCCACTCCGGCATTCAACTTCTGCGGATACACCGCCGCTTTCGGAGGCACCGGCACCAGCAACAAATCCACGCCCAGCGCCTTCAAATCCGCCGCATACTTCGCAATCACCGGCAGCGGATCGGTCTTCTCCTTGTTCACCACCGCCAGATTCACCGTCGACAAATCGCCAATATCCAAATGCTCCAGCTCACGACGCAGGAACAGCCAGTTCGGATCCGCCCCCGGCACCGCCAGCGTCGTCGCCTGCGAATTCGCCAACACGTCCTTAACCACCACCGAAAAATCCTGACCCATCACCATCGAACTGGAACTGCCCGCTGCCAGCGCGAGCAAAGACAAAACCGAGCGTTTCAAAGCAGCATGCATGAATCAACCTAAAGGCCCTTCCTCAAACTCTCAAGACAGGAATTAAGAGGATTGCCATCGAGCCTACCTCATCTGTTTCAGCATCCGCGCCACATGCTTGTGCTCCCGTCGCGGATACAACACCCGCCAGCTTTCCCGCGGATCCCCCCAATGCAGAATCTGCAAATTCACCCGCCTCACCCCCCAGGCATTCATTTGTGACCGGTCCGGCTTGTAGAGATCAATCGTGTTGGTGCCCGACAACGCCCAGCCATAATCATCCACCTGATACAATTGCCCCGTCTCCATCACCCGAAACACCGTCCCCGCCGGCCAACGCGACCAGTCCGCCGCCGCACTGTTCATCTCCCCCGCCCGCAACGGCGTCCCCAAGGCCGAACGCCGACCATACTTCCAGTGATCCCGTTCACTGTGCGTGTAAGCCGTTGCCCGAACCTGTTGAAACGGAGCCCGTTGCATCGGCGGCTCAAACGGCGGCAACGACCGACCACATCCCGTCAGCCACCCTATCAAACAAAAACCCAAAACCAAGCGCCCCATCGACATTCCCCATCCTAACCCAACCACCCTCAACAACTCAAGCAACACCCTCGGGAAAGCTTGACCCACAAACCCTAAATCAGGTAAAATTCCTTCATGTTCCCCACCTTGCCCGATCTGCTCAGTCATGAACCCGTCGACTGGCAGGCCGTCCTCGACGCCACCATCGAAGACTTCGACTGCACCACCGGCACCCTGCACCGTCTTCATGCCGACACCCAGATGCTCCACCTCGTCGCCCAACGCGGCATCCCTGAGCAGATCATGCCCATGGTCCTCGTCATCCCCGTCGGCAAAGGCATCGCCGGGGTCGCCGCCGAAACCCGCCAGCCCGTCGAACTCTGCAACCTGCAAAAAGATCTCGGCGGAGTCGCCAAAGACGCCGCCCGCAAAACCAACGTCCAGGGCTCCCTCGCCGTTCCCGTTCAGGAAGGCCCCGATCTGTGCGGCACCCTCGGCATCGGCAAAATGACCCCCCACGATTTCACCGCCGCCGAAAAAGACCGCCTCATGTCCATCGCCACCGAGATGGCTCCCTACCTCGCGCTCGACTAAAGCCAGATAAAGTTCCGATTCACAAGTCGGTGGAAAAATGTTAACCTCACCACCAACATGAGTCCGGGCCGTCTACCCAATTTCACGTCGCTCACCGTAGGCTTCCTCGTCTCCACCTCGCCAATCATGGCCACCGCCGCTTCTCCTGCACCCCGCCCACTCGCCGAAGCCGCCCAAATCTCCCTCAAATCCCTCCCAAAAAACCAAGGCATCATCGTCACCGCCGAAACCGAAGGCGACCAACCCACCGTTACTTCCCTCGCTGGCACCTCTCCACCCAAAAACGTCCCGCCCGAAAAAATCCTCTTCGAAATCGGCTCCATCACCAAAGTCTTCACCGGACTGCTTCTCGCCCAAGCCGTTGCCGAAGGAAAGACCACCCTTGATACCTCTCTCAAACGCGTCTTTGGCATCAAACAGGAGTTCGCTGATCCACGCGTGGGAGAAATCACCCTCAAACAACTCGCCACCCACACCAGCGGCCTTCCCCGCCTTCCTGCCAATCTTGACGTCGGCGCCGATCCCAACAATCCCTACGCCCACTTTGATCGCACCCAACTCTGCGACGCCCTCAAAGCCGCCAAACTCCCCTCCGACGGCCCCTTCCCGATCGACTACTCCAACTTCGGCGTTGGCCTCCTCGGCGAAGTCCTCGCCTGCCTCTACGAAAAGACCTGGGCCGACCTCATCGCCGAAAAAATCACCGGCCCCCTCGGCATGAAGGACACCGTCACTCTCCCCGATAAATCCCAAAGAAAGCGCCTTGCCCCTCCCTACGACAACGACAAAAAAGCCCAGTCCTGGAATCTCAATGCCCTCGCCGGAGCCGGGGCGCTGCGCTCCACGACCGCCGACCTCACTCGCTTCGGACGCGCCTTGCTCCATCCCGACAAAACCCCCTTCCCCCAAGCCATCAAACTCCTCCTCCAACCCCACACCCCCAGCGGCGAAATCGGCCTCGGCATCTTCCTCGGCAAAATCGACGGACAACCCATCTACGAACACAGCGGCGGCACCGGCGGTTACCGCAGTCTTTTCCGTCTCCATCCCGACAGCAACCAACTACAGATCGTCCTCATCAACAACACCGCCATTGACGCCATGGAAGTCGTCAACGCCACCCGTCCCCAAATTGCGCGCAAAACCGACTCCACAAAAGTCCTCACCGAACAAGAACTCGATGCCTTCACCGGCATCTATCAGGACGGCCCGGCCGCCTTCACCATCATTCGACACAACGACCACCTCAAAGCCCGCCTCAGCGGTCAGACTTTTCTCAAAATCCATCCCCACGAAACCACCGATCGCTTCTTCTACAAAGCCGTCCCCGCCGAGCTGCAGTTTACCCGCGATCCTGCGACTCAGAAAATCACCACCCTCACCCTGTTCCAAAACGGTCGCGAAATGCCCTTCAAAAAATCCGAAGACCCCATTCCCACCATCAAATTCCGCACCGACAAAGAACTCGCCCCCTACACCGGCACCTACACCCTGCTTATCGGCGGCGAATTTCAAATTCAGGTGCTCCACAACACCCTACTCGCCAAACTCACCGGCCAAACCTTCCTCCCCGTTTTCGAAACCAAGGACGACTGGTTCGACTACGACATCATCAAAGCCTCCCTCCAGTTCGAACGCGATGCCGAAGGAAAAATCACCGCCCTCTACCTCCACCAAAACGGCCTCGTCCAACGCGCCGTCAAAAAGCCCTGACCAAAAAAAAGTAGAAGGCTCGTCCCGAGCCTTGCTCTTAATGCGCCGTTGAACCCAGCATGACCGGTCACCTGTAGGGTGAGTCAGGATCGATCAGCAGACCTCTTCTCTTCCGAGTTACGCCATCCGCATCTCTGCCACCTCTCGGTCCGAAAACACCCGGTCTCCCCAGATATTTTTAAGCCGTTCCGCAAAGTCAATCTTCGGCATGGGCTCCGCCGCCGCTCTCGCGGAAGGAATCAACGTAGCAAAGTGTTGCCCTCTCTTCCTGATTTCTACCGACTCTCCGTCGGAATCCAAGAAGCGATGAGACCGAAATTGTTCCTTGAATCCGAAACTTTGGCGGTTTTCATGAAGGAGAATAATCCACTTCGCAGAACTCCGCCAGCCTGCACTGCGCTTCACTGGAAAGTGTGGTCAACCTAGTCCCTATCTCCCACGACCTTCATGGGCGATCAAGATTAACTTGAGGGTGCGGCCTGCTTCGTGCCCTCGATTTCGTCGCTTGGTTTTGGGTCAGTGCCATACTCACTCAAGGACGGCGAAAGTGCCAGCCTCAGACTCGTGCATGGGTAACCGGCGTTCGATCCTTGGGAGGTGCGAACAATCACAAAGCCCTCGCTCTCATACAGGCTTCGAGCGCGAAAGTTATCTGCCAGAACGACTGTCCATGCATAGGGTCCAATGAGATTTACTGCAAATCGCAGTAGCGCCCGCCCGATGCCTCTCCGGTAGTAAGAGGGATCGACATACAACCATGAAAGGTAAGCACCGTCGATCCCCACAAAGCCGACAATCTCGTCGCCCCAAGTTGCGACAAACTTCTTTGAGCGCTGAAAACTGGGGGCATCTTCTTGATCATCTGCCAACGGAATGAAAGCGCGTGGATCGCATGACCCGGAGAGTTCGTCCGGCCTTGCTCTGTCATGCACTGAACAAACCGCAAACCAATCGGCAGGGTGGTAGTCACGAATGGCGAACCTGTCAGGCTGCGAGAGATTATTCATGTCATTGGACATTGTTTCATGATTGAACGCTTGCAACCAATCGAAGGCGAGAGGGAAGCACCGATGACAAGACAAGTGCCATCCGAGGCGTTGCCTACGCCCGTTTTGTTTGCACGATTGTTGTCTGCGTATTCTGCAAGCGGCTTTGGTGTGTAAAAATGAATGCTGATCTCTTCGATGTCGTCCTTGAAGAGGCCAATATTGAGCGGAATGCGCTGCCCTTGAAATACCAATATCCAAGGATGAAGACCCCAAAAGCGACTGCCGCAAACCAATTACGTTGATCCAACGCCAGCAATGCTCCGAAGACTATAAGGGCGAGACCGATCCACTTCATGCGCTGTAGTGCTGGGTGAAGGATGAGCACGTGCACCACTACCAATGGGAGCGCGCGTCAATCACGGGTTGGGGTTCTAATTAGTTGAAATCATTGAAACTGAACGGCCGGTAGTAGTTGCTCGATGCGGCTTGATGGGCCTCTTCATGAGTTTAAGCCTTCGAGGATCCGGTCTGGTTTGCCATCACGAGGAATAATCCATGTTACCTTGTAACTTCCTGCCCCTCCGCCCCCATAGCTGACAATCAAAAGTGTCCTGCCTGAGTCTGAAAGCCTTGCATTGGTGGTTCCCCATCGACCTTCATGCTTCGGGTCATTGAGCTGATCTTCGGACCACAAGAACAAATGGAAGCAATCTCGCCACAAATCCTCAGGTAATTCGATTTGCTTCCCGTCCCAGACAATCGAGAATGATTCAAGCTCATGACCAGGAATCCCCATATCAGTTCCGAGCGCCTCCCTTCCATTTACACGTAAAGGATGTGGACTATTGGGCGTAGCAGGCTTCCAGACTCCATCAGATTCGTATTCAACCTTATTCTTTGTCCAGTCGAACTTGCGCATCTTGATCTTGATTTGGATCTTGGTGGTCTTGTCCTCAATCGTCTCAGTATAGATCATGGGGAAGTCGCGGTATTCATCCGGCACATTTTCTGCGAAGGATGCCGCAGCTAATACGAAAGCGAGAAGCGATGCGTAGAGGCAGTTCATTTTGTTTGCCTATCGTATAGGCCACTGACGGCGGGGATGGAAGCCCGAATTCGAAGAAGGACGTTACCCGCCGTTGGATGAGCCGGCTTGTTGTGCTTCTTGGATTCTGCGGTTGATTGCCACAAGCCGCCGAAGATGAACCTCAGGCGATGAGCGATCACAATGATTGGGCAGGATGCCGACCAAATCAAGCTCAAGGGCCGTAGCCACGCTGTTGGGGATGTCTGCCCCGGAGCTATTGAAAATTGTGGGTGGCAAGTGTGAGAAACATCCGTAGCTCGCGAACAAGTCCGAACAGAAGAGCAACCTGCGGCGCTCGCAATAGAATCCTGAATGCCCTGCTGTGTGTCCAGGCAGGTGAATCACTGTCAAGCCATGCCAAATGTCCAAAAAATCCCCGTCGTCGAGAAAGCGTGTCGGAGTGAACTTCCGAAATCCAAGGAGTGGTCTCCCAATCCCTTCAAGGCATCCAGTAATCTTCGCTGCACCATGATACGACGGGCAACCTTCGTAGTGCGATGCGTCTTGTCGTGGGGCTGCAATCCACGCTCCGGTCTCTTCTGCAATCCTTCCGATATTCAGAATGTGATCAAGGTGGCCATGCGTAACGATGATCCCGACGATGCGCTCGCTATCCCATCTTCGCTTAATCAATGAGTGCCGCAAAAGGTGGCGACCTCCGATGAATCCCCCGTCGATGAGGTAGAGTCCTTTCGAGTCACGCAAGACGTAAAAGTTCACACCGAGTGAGCGAACTTGTAAAAGGTCTTCTTGCATTTCATTTCTTGCACAACGTATAGGCCATCCACGGCGGGGAGGGAAGCGCGAATTGAAACAAGAGCGTTACCCGTCGTTGGTTGGCACGTCTTGTTCTCCGATGGGTTCTAATGTCGGGCTGGCAATCACTTCGATCAAGAATCCACAATCAGCGGATAGCGCCGCTAGATCACACGGGATTCGCAGTCCATGCACTTCGTCAACGCTCGCTGCCAAGTGTAGGGTGTAATCAGATCCACCCGCTGAAAGAGACCTCAGCAGGGAGCGCTCTGCTGCTAGAGCGTCGACAATCTCTCTAAAACTCTCGGGAAGCTCGAAAACCCAGAGGCCAAGATCAGCTCTCACTAGTTCGAAGCACCTCTGTGCAAGATCGTCTTTTCTCGTGCACCTCAGGAGTGCATGCGTGATGATGGCTTCGCTCATACATTTTTAGGCGAAGTGACTCGCGCCACGGGCAGCCGTAGCGTCGACCGCCTTGTTCGGCTCATGGTTCATTTTGGTATATTCAACTCATTTCCCTCTTTTGTGCCAACGATGATAGACCGGACCCGATCGCGTGGGACAATATATGACGCATTCTTGCGATTCAGTAGCTTGACTATCACCCAGTCATTTCGCACTTCCACATAGACGTCCTCTTTGGCCATCGTTGATGTGCCAGGAAGCCCCTTCTCAAAACGGGTAAATCCGGAGACCAAATCATTCTGATTGAGGTAGTAGAAATACTCAACCCGTCCTGAGAATAGAAGTTTCGCATTCTGCTCTCCACATCCTGTGAGCAACACGAGTGAGATCGAAAAGATGAGTAGCTGTTTCATATGTTTTCTGCCGAATGTCGAATCCTCCTACGCCTGATCGGAGGCGACGCTTCGACTGCGGATTGAGGTTGTATTGATCATGAGGGCTGGAACTGGCAGCGAGTCAGGCGTTGGGAGTGACGTCTTGTTCGCGTTGTCTTGGGTCAAGCTCGACGCCAAGGCTGTATCTACCGGAGTCTTCAAAAGGCTTTAACTTGAGGCAATCGACAAAAGCATGTTCCAGTAACCTTGCGAGCGCCTCAGGTTCGATCGGGGCAACATTGAGTGACCTCAGTTGACCATCAAGCAGAGACTCCAGATTGATTTCCACCATCTGTTGGAGCTGGTCGAAATCGAGATCGGCGTTGTCGAAGGTAAGAAACCCACCGTCGATGTGCGCATCCTCAATGCGATACGAATCGAGTCGCCCACCTTGTCCTTGCCATGAGACGAGGAGTCTTGTGTTAGAGTATTTGCTGCGGTGAACAGTGATACCGTCCACCAGTGCTTCAATCAAGGAGCGGTCAGTGGAATCCGGGTGCTCCGCGAGAGGCTCCGGCGGAATCTGTTTCTTGCTCGAGAATGGCCACATAATTCTGTGCAGAACGTCGAGGCCTGGCACCCGCTACCGGGAGCGCCCCTCCGCCTCAAGTTGAGGTTTGTCGCTACCCTCCGACTTCGACTTGGGGCGGGTAGCGGGTTGTCCAGTGCCCCCTAGTTCGGTCCTCTTTTCTTGCGGCAAGACCTGCGGCTTTGGTCTGAACTGATTCACTGGGAAGGGTATCCAATCGACTTCCCGAAGGCTCTCCTCCAGATCATCCGGTATGCGCATCCCACGGAGCCTAAGGCGCAATTGCTTCTCCCTGACACGAGCCAATTTCGTGACAAACTGGCTACGTTCGCTGAGCAAAGTGCCGAGAGCCCAATCGAGATGATGATCACGGTTCTGATCGCCTAGATGATGGAGGTGACAGCGTCCAATCTTGGCTTGAAGTTGGGATTCGCCGATCCAGTAGAAACTCTCGTAACGTGTTAGCGTCTCTTGGTATGAGAGTCCACATCCCTTGCAGTAGATGGAAACGCAGCTCCGGAAGCGGCTTTGGCGCTGCCAAAACGGCCGACTGGAGTCGATAGCCTCGCTAAACTGCTGATTGAATGTGCTCACAAATTTGTGACCGAACGTATAGGCCATCCACGGCGGGGAGGAAAGCCCGAATTCAAAGATGGATGTTACCCGCCGTTGGATGCGCCGACTTGTTCTGCTTCTTGTTTGGACGGTGGCGGCCAAAGAACTGTCTTGGATCTCGCAAATGGCTCCGCCACCACGGACGGCTTCCAAGCATCTAGGTTCGGGAACCTTGCGAGGACTGTCTCTGCCGCTGTCATGACGCTCCGAAATCCATCATCATCTTCGCTGACGTCAAATGGTTTGCCTGACTCGGTGTAGAAACTGATTCGAACCTGATCGAATGAGAACAGATCGATCTTGTATGCGACGACCCGCGATACGTCGCTCCATCGGAACCTTTGCTCGGTGGCATCCTTCAATCGATGGACAACGACCTCCTCAGCAGTTGCGATGAGCCGATTCTCCTTAAGATTGCTGCTTATGCTCATCGTATTTCTTGGCAGAACGTCTAGCTCATCCACGGCGGGGATGGAAGCCCGAATTCAAACAGGAGCGTTACCCGCCGTTGGATGGAGCGGCTTGTTCGCCTTCGGTTTGCTTTTCTTGGGGGGGTGTCTTCTCGCCCTTGGCTAGAATGAATGTCTCTTGGTGCTTGAGTGATCTGACCTGGAGAACGGCACTGCCATCCTCCTTAATCGTGATGATGGTCTTCCAAGTTGGGTGATCTGACCAAATCCTGTATGTCAGGGTGTTCTCTGTGACCTCAGTAATTGTGATTCCCTTGCTCTTGATGACCTCGCCCCCTTGCTTCGTCCAGACCTGTTGTATTGCCCCACTTTCGTGGCGGCGAAACGCTATCTCTTGTGGGGACGCGAACTTTCCTTGCGGGCTTTCTTCTCCGAGTGATGTGTAATCGACCTCACCCTCTCGAAGCAATCTGAAGTAGTGGCGCTTCACGCTCCACGTTCCCTGAAACCTAGCGTCGGGCACATCCGTCGCGGATTGGGCACGTCCAGTCACCTGCAGCAACGCCAAGCACAGCAAACATATGAGGATGAGGCGTCGGTGCAACAGATTCATTTTAATGGCGAACGTCTAGCTCATCCACGGCGGGGAAGGAAGCCCGAATTCAAACTGGAGCGCTGCCCGCCGTTGGATGGAGCGTCTTGTTGGCTTTGTCTTCATTCTGGCTTGTCTCCGTGAAAATGCTCCCAAGCTGCACCTTCAAGCTCTCCGCCTGTCAGCAAGGTTCCGTCATCGGCGCGCAACTCGTAGTCGCTCTGAAGGCCGCCGATAGACGCCGCGCCATCAAGACCGAGAAGTAATGTGTAGAATGCGTCTGTCAGTGATCCATCTAAAATAGTTCTTAATGCCTTCGCTTGTCCGTCGGAAAGCCCCATTGCTGCAATCTGTGTTGCAACCGCCGCGCCGGATTCAGGATCGAAGTATGTCGAAAGCATGTCCTCCTTCTGGCGGGCGACACAGGCTGCGAATTCGTGCGGAGTCATGTTATTCTTAGCCAACATACAGATAGTCTGCATTTTTGCAGGAAAATCTACAGCTCTATAGTCTGCGTTTTTGCAGACTAATTCCGGATTCTCAATAGTGACAATGCAGGTTTTTGCCCGAAATAGGGCGTTAGGCTGCGAAAATGCAGGAATATCCCGGACTATTGGGGATTTCCTTCAAGACAAGTTTTGAGCCGTGACTTGAGGTGGATCTTGTCGAACAAGCTCTTCAGGAAAACGGGAGGGTGGGAGGTGAGTTGCCCGAGGTCAAGTCTGCGTCGGGTGGGGATTTTAAGATGTCGGCCAAAGATTCGTCAGCGTATCGTGACAATTGGAAAATCTGGGACTGCTGTCATTAGACCTGGTATCGAGTCCCGTTCTGTGAGGCTTTAGCCGGCCAAGTCTCGCGGGTCTCCGCTTGGAAGGTGCTGAGTAATGATGATTGAAGGGTTCTATGGGCAACTTCGGAAGAAATGCAATCCATCCCGCCTTCGTCGGGTGTGGTGGAGGTGTTCTTCCATTCTCCCGCCTCATCAATCTTAGAGCGTTTGGCCAGGAAGACCGGACGCACCAAGACTTTCCATGCTCGCGAGGCGATTCTCGAACACCTTGTCGACCTGGAGGACATTTATCTGGTTTCTCAACGTCTGAAGCGCCCGGCCAAAACCTACTCCGCAGAGGAAGTGGAACCTGGGCTGGGTCTATGGGTTCGACGAACGGGCATTAAAGGAACTCCGAAAGCTCGGCAAACAGGCCCAACGCGACATCATCACCTACCTCGACAAGCGGATTTCCAGTGACGACGATCCCCGCCGTTTTGGCAAAGGCCTCAAGGCGGACATGGTCGGACTGTGTCGCTACAGAGTCGGAGATTACCTAATCCTTTGCCAGATCAAGGACGGGGAGCTTTTGATGCTGGTGGTCGCCGTCGGACATCGTCGCGATGTTTACGAGTAGCGATGCCGCAATATTCAAAGGTTGCTCAAAGGGATAGACTCATTTTGGCAGCGGATCACCGTCGGCTGCCTATATCCGTTAATTTGGGGAGTTTCCTCTAGGTTGTGATCTCAAAGTGAACATCACAATTAATGCCGTTACAAAAGCGTAGTAAATACAATTGTATGGATACAGAAGATTTCCTTTAACTCCTGAATACCACGGCATTGGATGCATGTCTGATAGGTTGAGCGAAAAAAGATTCTTTAATGCCCTGTCTCTTTCAGCGGCTGTTGGAAATATCTGCTTGAAACCATCTGAGCTTCTTACGACAAAATAGTCATCAGCAGTCTTCCCAGTAAATATAGACCCGGACATCAAAAATTCGGTTACGTCAGGAATTTGAAAATGAGGGGTGTCGGGTAAACCACGATTTCTGAAATTTAGCGAGAGAGGTGCGTTTACCCATGGGGCGATCAGTTTGGAATTGGCATCCAGATACAATGACGGATCTCTGTTAAGACACCCATCAAACAAGAATACAGGCAATACGAAGATAGCCAGTAATTTTAAAGCTCGCATTTTGTGATACCTTTACGAACGTAGATGTTCCCAGACATTCCGGGAGTTTATTGTCTTCATCATGCTAATGATAGTGTAGCGTATCAAAGATCTTTTTCAAAAAAGCTGAGGTGTTCTAAGAGACGGCGACTTCATCCCTTTGGCGCTTCGCCATGTTGGACAATACCCTCTCCGATGATCACAGACGTGATCGGTGCTGCTAAGTTGTGTTCAATCGTCGTGCTTCAGCGTGATGATGACATTTCCCCTCTTGCGTCCGGTATCGACGTAGCGGTGAGCCTCCACCATCTGTTCGAACGGATAGCGCCGATCAATGACTGGTCTGAACTCTCCTGCCTCCGCCAGTCCCGCAAGAAAACGCAAATCTTCCACCCGCACGGCTGCTGGCCCGGCGATGATTTTTTTGCGGCTCGTCATCGACACCCATGGAATCTGAAGCATTTGGGGCAGCCCCGCCAAAACCAAGAGAAGGCGTCCCCCTTCCTTCAACGAACCTTTGCTGCGGGAAAACGGAGCCGTGCCGACCGTATCCATAATGACATCATAGGATTCACCATTCTGCGTGAAGTCTTCCTGGGTGTAGTCGATGACATGACTGGCCCCCAGAGTTCTCACCAGGTCCATGTTCGCGGTGCTGCACACCCCGGTGACGTCTGCTCCGAAGTGTTTGGCAAGCTGGACCGCCGCGGTGCCCACCCCTCCGGAAGCGCCATTGATGAGCAATTTCCCCCCGCTCTGAAGTTTTCCTCTTCTCAAAAAATCCAAGGCTGTCGTTCCACCAAAAGAGAGCGCGGCGGCTTCGTCGTAGGACAGGTTGGGCGGTTTGACCACCACCGCACCGTCTTGCGGCAAACATTGGTATTCGGCATGACAACCCATGCTGACATCGCTGAACGCAAAAACCGGGTCACCGACTTTGAACTTGGTGACGTCTTTGCCGACCGACTCAACCACCCCGGCCAGCTCCGACCCCAATATGGATTGCCTGGGTGTCCAAATTCCAAATACCAAACGCGTGAGGAGCCCGAAGCCAGCAGGCACATTGAGACTTCGCACCCTCCAGTCGCCTGATGTAACCGTTGTCGCGTGGATTTTGATCAAGACCTCATGGTTTTTGGGGCTGGGCTTTTCGACCTCCTTCAACTGAAGCACCTCGGGCGGGCCGTATTTTTCATAAATAACCGCTTTCATAAGTTAGCTTTTCGACCTTGAGGGTGATTTGAACGGCTGTCATCCGTGTTGTCCATCGCTTTAGATCAGGCGACGGAGAGCGGGAAGCGTTGATGACACGACCGATGCCATACGATCCGTTGCCTGCATCCGTTTTGTTTGCCGTTGTTTGGTGATTCAGCCATCGAATCTTACCTCTGTCACCCTCAAGTCAGAATCAAGTCCGAGATCAACATCAAGGTGGTTGAAGGCAGCTGTTCCGGAATACCACAGATGCGCGCTTCCATCGGCGTAAAAGCAAACCAGCCGAAGAGACAGTTCAGAGAGAAGGTCCTCTGAAGTCCTCTTCCATCGGTCGCCGAAGTATGCTTGATGCTTGTGATGGATTTCCGTTGCGAAATCTCTGAGCATTCGGGTCTCGTGAGCCATCAGGAGATGCCAGGCCGCCTCGCTCATCTGAAGGAAGTCTGCCCAATCGAGCGTCCTCTCCGAATCGCCAACTAATGCCACCTCAATCTCGTTTTCTGGGTGACCTCGATAGACGCCGTCAAGAGTCGACCACTCCGGTAGCTCATTGTCCCAAACGAACTGCTCAAAGATCTGGCTATGGGGCACGGGAGGCATCCGTTTTCGGGGAACGTCGCCGCTCAGCCGCCGAGCGAAGCGATGTTGGCTGGACCGGCTGTTTCGGCGTCTGTATTTATTATGTTCACAAGTTGAAATTCATATCCGATAAACTCGAAACCATCTCCGGGATCATTGAAATACTGAACATGGTCGGCCCTGAATTCTTCGGCAGAGTTGTTGGTTTCCCCTCTCCACAACCACTCTGGAATATTATCCCACTGGCACAGACGAATCGATGTCATTCGAATCGTGCATCGGGGTATTCTGTGAGAATCGCAAACGGTATAAATCGATCCAACTTCCAAGGCGCTGTCCCATTCATCCACTTTGCCCTGTTTCTGTATCCATTCCGCACTCGCTCTCTTGCGACCTTCAATGATCTGGGCGACAAGGCGGTCTGAGGTGAACGACATTCGATTGGATTCTTTCATTTGTTTTTGCTACGTCGAAGTAATGGCAAACCCACTAGAGGGAGCCAGGGCGCGGGAATGGCCGGATGTCCCCCATCGGGAAAAAGCGCAATGGCGCTCTGACAAGTTCGTAAACGTGGAGCCATGTCATATCGCAACAATTTTCTGCACAACGTCAAAGAGATGGCAGGCGAAGCCTTGCCATCCTCGTCTTGTTCGCCCTCCGTTCTGTCGTGGTTTCCATCATGGACGAATCAAAATGTAACATGGAGAACGCCAAACTGGGAAGGCGAAACTGCTCGGAGCCAATCACAACGAATCCGATGTGTCTCTCCCGGGAGCGCCCCGTAAGCGGCTCGGTCGTGGCCCTGCTCGGACGAGAGCTCGGCCAAAGTAGTATCGTCGGGAGTGTGGGACTCAAGATGGCCGAGCAAATCCTGCGCGAGTTGATGGTCTAATGTGAAATAGTGAGCGTCCTTCGATGTGGCATCACCGAAACGTTGCTGAAGCGCATCAGGGACCTCCGTCAGAACATAAGCCAGCAAGTAGTCAACCATTGCAAATCCGGAATGGGGAAAGTCGTGCTGAGCGTCCGCCTGCTCGCCAAGGAACTTCCAAAGCGGACGACCGGGAGTTTCGACACTTTGAGAACCGAGCAATCCAAACAAACGGGGCTTCTGTGTGATGATCGTCTCCGAAGCCTGCGCCGTAGCGTAGGAGTCCTTCTTGTGGATGGGTATCAGATAAAATGTGGCGATGCTGGACATGGATCGTGACGAAGTTTGGGGCGAACGTCCCGGATCAGATGATGGCCGAGAGGGAAGCGTCGATGACACGACCGATGCCATACGATCCGTTGCCTGCATCCGTTTTGTTTGCCCGGGTTTGGGCGTGCTTGGTTTCAGATCATTGGAGAGGTTTTTCATATCGGATCATGAGGCAGAGCCCGGCCAGTGGGGCTGGTCGATGTCACTGCTGGCCTGATGATTGCTGCTGAATCTGCATTCCGGCAAAACCCGTGCAACGCTGTAGAGGCCGAATCGTCCGGGGAAATCATGCTGGGCAACCAATAGCGGACCATGTCCACAACGTGGGGGTGAGTGGTGCACCGCTCCCCCAGAAGGCGAAGCGTCTAGCGAGGGCCGAGCTTGGTGACGGCGAACTGACACCATGCCTTCGTCCGCTGGGAGTCTGCATGTGTGATGGCAACGAATGCGGTCTGGGAGATGGACAATGACTCTCCTGAGTTGTTGATCGCGGATGTAGCCAATCGTGTGGGAATCGGCGGCAGGTGGGACCAATGGCAAATGAAGCACACACGCTCCGCAGAATCAGCCTGCCAAAGCCCAACCAAGCCAAACCAAGCCAAGATGCTGTGGAAATCCGCCTACTCCATCCGGTCATGCATCAACTCGTCTGGAGGCCCATTTGGCATAGCGTGCGGTCTTGGGCGAACGATTGATGCTACTCACGGACGCCCGGGGCGCGGCTTCTGCTCTGCGGGAGGCGTGACGGGGGCAGCCGTTGAATCGACCGGCTGGTTCGGCTCCGTCGCAAGGCCCTTGTAGGACGTCCAAGGAGCCTCAGCAATTCCAGTGACGAAACAGCTCACTTCGAGCAGCAAGTCGTCTTTGTATACTATCCGAACCCCCTCAACAATTGGTTGCCTCTTTAGTGGTAACTCTTCTGGCAGTCTCAAAACGTATTTGGTGGCACCCCCAGTATCAATTCCTTCGCCGAGCAGGAGTTCGATTTTCTCTCTTTTGCCGAGCAGGAGCACAACTCGTTTTAGGCGACTTGCCTCAATCACCAATGTAGGCGCTCCTGGAGTCGGATCCTGACGTGAGGTCGTTTCTGCGCCTGCGGATAGGGCGACCATTCCAGTAAGCGCGAGATAGGCGATGATGTTCATTGTTGTGTTTTTGCCGAACGATGGGACCTGGCACCGCTACCGGGAGCGCCCCTCCGCTTCAGGTTGAGGTTTGTCGCCACCCTCCGACTTTGTCTGGGAGCGGGTAGCGGGTTGTCCAGTGCCGACTTCTTCTGCTTTCTGTTTTTTGAGTTGAGCCAGCGCTCTTTCCAAGATCGTTGCATCCAGCTTCTCTTCCTTGAAGCCCTTGATGGTGTGCTCCAGATGCTCAATGGCCTTTAAATACTCGACATAGCGGAAATCTTGATGCTTCGCCTGATCCACGGGATAGCGCTTCGCTGTCACTTCCTGAGTCTGATCCCAATAGACGACAACCTTGATCGGATAGTCACGATCAGCTGCGCCGCCATGCGAATCCCATTGCCACCACTCCATGCCAATCAACTCGTATGCGGCTACCTGAGGACCGAACGCTGAATAGGGAAGTATCACCTCGGCAGCCCGCAGTGGAACGGCTGCGAGCACGAGGATCAGCGAGACGATAATGCTCTTCATTTTGTAGCCGAACGAATAAGCCAACCATGGCGGGGAGGAAAGCCCGAATTCAAATTGAGAGATCAGCAAGCGCTTGGCCTTCATCAAACGCTTCCGCCTTCCAGTCTGCAAAGCTGGGAGCGGCCAAAAGGAAAAGGAGCAGGAAGGGGAGCATCGATTTCATTTCTGGAGCGAACGTTAAAGTGATGGCGCACCCACTAGCGGGAGCCAACATGGATCGCGGGGTGAAGGTTGAAATACGGTGGGAGCATCGACAACAGAGGGGCTAGTGGGTGTTGCCCTGCACGGCTTGTTCGCTTTTTGTATTTAAGCGCCAAAACACATGCGCCCCGATAAAGGCTGTGAAAATCGAGATACTTGTATGAACAAATGCATACGTCAGAAAGGGAAATCCAACGTGCGAATCAACCTGCTCAAACGGAGCAACAATACCAGCGCCCAGAATAAGGTAGGAATGAATGACTCTGACAATTCCGATCTTGGAATATTCGATTGGGATCAACGAGGTCGAGATGAACACGATACCAAAAATGATCCAGAAAGCCTTCCGGGAATTCTTGGCCGTTTTTTTGATGCTTATCACAGCCAGAATTGCAGACAGGACGAGCAAGGCAGCTATTGCACTTAGGTAGATCATTGTTTAGCGAACGTTAAGTGGGTGGCATGGGCGGCGCAGGACTCATAGAGCGAAGCGAAAGAGGGAGCTTATCCGCCGTTGCCACCCACGTCGTGTTCGGCATCCTGTTTATGATTTTCTTGTTTCTGGATGTGTCAAGGGAACAGGGGCATAAAACAGGTTCTTGGAACTCACGAGAACTCGATAAATCCAAAAGAAGGCGATCAGTTGGAGGATGCCGGCCACTATCGATGCGATGGGCCATTGTGAAATCCCCGCGAGAATTCCAAGCGGCGCAGAAAGAAACATGAGCCAACAGAAACACAACGCGACTACACGAGCATCCCGCGAGAGTCGGAGCAGGCCAAAACCAACCCACAACGGAACGCCGACCATCATCAACCCGAGAAACGCAAAGATGATCGTTGGGCTGGGTTCTGCCCGCATGACCACATTCATCATGGTGGGCACCTGCATGAAGAGGATCACCACGGAGATCAGGATGAAAGCAGTCGATACCACGATGATTGAGCGTGTTGGCTTCCTATGCAGTGTCCTTTTTTCTGCCGAACGACTCGGATCAGGCGACGGCGAGCGCAAGACGTTGCTGCCACGACATATAGCCTTCGCGCCGTTGCCTGCATCCTTTTTGTTCGGCCTCGGTGTCATGTGTGGAATCAATCAGCGGTATTGAGCTGCTGCTTCCTGCTGGGCACGAAGACTCTGAAACAGACCCAGATCAGAACAAACACACCCGCGATCTTGGCAAGGGAGAGTTGCCAGTTCACTCTCAAGAACGGTTCCGACGTGGGGCCATACGAACCACCAGAGGCGAAGAACTCCTGATCTGTCCATGAACTGGAAGCTCTCCCAGTTAGCTGCGTAGGGGTCGGCGGGTTCCAGTATGCCGACACAGGAGGGGTAAATGAATCGGTGAATCGTTCAACGGAGACTGGCGGATGAAAATCTGCGCTGGCTGACTCACACTCGACTATCCAATCCGCGCGAAACAATTTCCACACCACCAACGAAAGGAGCACCAAGATGGTAAGTCGGAGTTTCATGGGTTGGCCGAACATACAGATAGTCTGCAGTTTTGCAGCCTAACTCCGGATTCTCAATAGTGGGAGTGCAGGATTTTTATCCAAAATAGGGCATTAGGCTGCGAAAATGCAGGAATATCCCGGACTATTGGGGTTTTCCTTCAGGACAAGTTTTATTTGTGCCGGGATCTGCGGTGGATTTTGTCGAACGAACTTTTCAGGAAGCGGGAGGGTGGGAGGTGAGTTGCCTGAGGTCAAGTCTGCGGCGGGTGGGGATGTTGAGATGTCGGCCAAGGATCCGTCAGCGTATCGTGACAATTGGAAAATCTGGGACGACCGCCATTTGACTTGGTATCGAGTCCCGTGCTGTGAAGCTTTAACCGGCCAAGTCTCGCGGGCCTCGTTGGAAGGCGCTGAATGAAGATGATGATGTTTGAAGGCTGCTACGGGCTCTTTTGGACGAAATGCAATCCATCCTGACTTCATCAGGTGTGGTAAAGGTGATCTACCATTCCCCCGCCTTCCCCACAGGCACCACCAAAACCCCGGCTCCATCCGATTCATTACGTGATGAATCCGATAACCCACCACGCTTTGGCCGAACTGTTAGATCAACATCCCTCCCCCTGCCTTTCACTCTATCAGCCAACCCACCGGCACCACCCACTCAATCAACAAGACCCCATCCTTTTCAAAAACCAACTCAAGGTTTTGGAAAATTCCCTCCACCACCAATCGAGCGAAAGCGAAATCGCCCAACTCCTTGAACCCTTCCACAATCTGGCCAACGATCGCGAATTCTGGAATCACACCTCCGATGGACTCGCCGTCTTCGGAAGTGCCGGCTTCTTTCGCGTCTACCACCTCCAGCGCACGGTCTCACCTTTTGTCGTCGTCGCCGACAGCTTTCATACCAAAGCTCTGCGGCGGATTCTGCAATCGGTGGATCGATACCACGTCCTCGCCCTAAGCCTCGACCACATCCGACTTTTCGAAGGCAACCGCGACAGCCTTGATGAAATTAGCCCTGCCCCCGGAGTGCCACTCACGCTGACCGAAGCCCTCGGCGAGGAGTTGACCGAACCCCATCAAACGGTCGCCTCCTACGGCGGCAGCGGCGGCACCAGCACCCCCATGCATCACGGACATGGGGGACGCAAAGAGGAAACCGAAATTGATGCCCAGCGCTTCTTCCGCGCCATCGACAAAGCCATCAACACCCACCATTCCCAAGCCTCTGGCATGCCCCTCATTCTTGCGGCACTTCCCGAGCATCACGGGCTGTTCAGACAACTCAGTCACAACCCGGCGCTGCTCGCCGAAGGCATCAAGGGCGACCCCAACAGCATGAGCCCCAGCCAACTGCGTGAGAGCGCATGGCAAATCATGGAACCCGAACATCAAGCCCGCTACATCCAACTGGCTGAATCATTCGCCAAATCCAAGGCCAGGGGAAGTGGCCTCGAGGATCTCACTGAAATCGCCGAAGCAGCCCAACAGGGACGCGTTGCCACCCTTTTGATCGAGGCCGACCGTCAAATCGCCGGACGCCTTCATCCCGGCAGCGGAAATGTGCACTTCGACGATGCACCCCAAGTTCACGGCGACGACCTCCTTGATGACTTGGGTGAATTGGTCATCCAACAGGGAGGTCGCGTCTTCGTGCTCCCCTCCGTCCACATGCCTTCCGACACCGGTGCGGCCGCAAGCAGCCGTTACTAACCCCTGCGGGATGGACGGGCCTGCAACCATTCATTCGGGTCACCTCCCTCCCTCCAAGTCAGACCGGAGTGGCACCTCAACACGGAAAAACGATTGGAGCGTTTGGCCAGCGCTTCGGACTGCGGGCGCAAGACTTCGCTCATGCGACAGACGACCATCTAGCCGTTGCCATCAGGTTTCGGCAGGGTTGGGATTCCGCGGGAGCCACCCCATTCGTCATGGGAAAAATGGAGAATTTTGCGTCCTTTAGATCCGATCAGATAAAGATCCCAGAGTGAAGATACTGCACAATCCGTCATCCGCCGGACATACTCAAATTCGGCCTTCGTCGCCAGGTGAGCGGGAATCTCGTCAAGCCATCGAGTCTCCCCAACTTCTGCGCGGATCGCCCGAAAGTCCTCTGCGCGATCCAACGAGGGCCATACTCCCCAGCCGGTGATCCAAACCAGAATCCGTGTATCAGTAGCGAAATGGGCAACTCGCTCCGCAGCGGCTGAAACGAGCTCCAAGGTATTCTTGGGTAGTTCAAACGGGTCTGTGAGGATGGCGCTCGAAGGGCCGGATCGCGGTTCGAGAGGGACTCCGAGGTTGCGACACCACTCGGCGGCTTCCTTGGTTGTGAGTGACTTCATTTTTGACGGAGCCATAGCAACGTTCCGGGCCAGACATGCGGACCCTGTGCTATCGCATTCATGGGGAGCTTGAACCGCATTGTCGGTAGCCGCTGGTTCGTATCCGTTTTCATTGGTAACCGAGCTTCCATGGTTCTTTTTGGATCGTGGTGATATCGCCGATAGCCAGAAGGCTCCAGAGCTCAATAATCTTCGCTTCACTGACTCCCCGCATGTGTCGCTCGCCTCCGTCTTCAAGGTGTTCGAATATGACATAACCGTTTCGAGATACCGACATACACCATTCGGATTCATGAGTGACTGCGACGGATCCATGCTCGGTGTCTTGCTTTCGATCATCTAGCTCGCGCAATAACGTCGGCAGGACCGAAACGTCGTCCTCCCGATCCTGGGCACCATAACGATGAGTGATAATAAATGACATGTTTCTTTTGCAACGTCAAGGCGACTCACGGCGGGACGCCGTTGAGTCCGCCGTCATGTTCGAAGCTTCTTTGTCTTTCAACGTGTCGTAATACTGCAACATCAGTCTTTCGGTCCGATATCCGCTACGGGAGTCGATCCAATACTTGAGAGAGAGAGCGGCCTGCGCCGCAGTCAGCACAAACATGAAACCAAACATCCCGCCCAGCGCCAATCCGCCATAAAACACACTCCGATCACTTGGCATATCGGCTGCGACTCTCTGAACGAGACCGGCAAAACTAACGAGGCAGCAGAATAAGGCAAGAAACAGTGCGGGCCAAATCCAATGCATCCGCCGAATCATGCGATCATGCCCACGAATCTTTTCGACATATTCTTCATCGTGCAATGGTCGTTTGTGAAATGTCATTTTACTTCGAACGTCTAGCTCATCCACGCCGGGGATGGAAGCCCGAATTCAAACTGGAGCGTTACCCGCCGTTGGATGGAGCGTCTCGCCTTCGTTATTTTGTGGTGCGTCATATTCTCAGTCCCACCAGAAATACCAACGTGTGGAATGCCGCAGAGCCTTAGCAAGCGTAGCGACAGAACCAACTCCCTGATCTACGATGTCCGAACAGTAGAGATACTGTTGCCAAGCCAACTCCAACGCCTGAGTGTCGTCGGCTGGCGGCCTCGCAACCGTGAACTCAATGACATCAGATGACAAAGTGGCTATCTCCGCCCCAAAGCGATCTCTCCAGTAACGAGCCATAGCCGTATGAACATGCGGCGACGGACAAGCGTTCCAGTCCCCGAAACGAAGAAAGATAGGAACAGCAGATGAATCGGCAGTAGGGATAGTGGCAATGAACACCTCGGACTTCGGGCGTCCACGATGGTCGCTCCCAATGGTCAGATGGGTCATAGGCGCGGTGCCATCTGGATGAATCTCGTCCTGACTCGCATCAAGCAAATACTCGTCCTCCTCCTGCCGACGATCAGCAAACCACTGCTCAGGAGAAAGCTCAGAGGACCGGGCAAGCTCGGCATCGTGATCAAAAGGTTCATCCCATAGCTCAATCAAACGCTCCGCACTCTCTCTGTCCCCGATAATGACAGGAATGGTGCCCAGTGATGCACCAACAGACCTGATGCGCAGCAAATCGGACTCAATGTGATCACCAGAGAGTCGGGTAAGTGGGAACGGGTAGTCAGCTAGTGTGTCTTCCGGCATGGCGAATGGTGTTGTTGGTTGGGCGAACGTTGCGCATCACTCGCCCGAAGGAGCTTTAGCGACTGAGGGTTGAGTGCATGCGCCTTGTTCGACATTTTGTCTTCTAAAATAGGCGACAACAGACTTCTTGCGAAAGAAAAACCAATAAACTATTCCAGTCCAAATAACCGGTCCAATCCAACCATAGGGCTGAAAGCGGTCCGGCATCCACAAGGAGTAAAATGGTAACACCACAGTTGCGGACAGAAGAATGAATCGAATAGGGCGCCAGGCACGATAAAATGAAATAGCCAATACTATGAGAGATATTCCAAACCCAACCACGAAATAAGCTGCGCCAGTGGACCAGAGGTAATATAATGAAAGATGATTTCCTTCTCCGTCACGCCATCCCGGGAGAAACGCGGACAGAATCGCGAAGGGACCTAATGCCAGCCCAACTATGGTGATGCCTTTCAAGGTTTCCGGCATCATCCTAAATTGGCTGCGAATGGAATTCATTTGTTTGTCGAACGATAGAGTGGATGCACCGGCGGTGGGAAGCTCGATTTCAACTTGCAGGCTTATCGCCGGTTGCATCTCACGGCTTGTTCGCCTTGTTGGGTTGATGCGTCATGGCCGGAATCTGCTCTGAGTAGAAGCAAAGGGAAAGTCTCACAATCCCCGAAAGGTCGAGTGAGATCGATGGCATGGACAATCAGTGGACCACGCACAATCCGGGTCGCCCAACCCCTGCACCGTGATGAGTCCACCGCATTCATAGCAGTGCTGGTCCACAGGAAAGTGATTCTGGAACTCAGTCAGAGCAATCAAAACACGGTCCTCTCGATCACCGAACCCCGGAACCTGCGTCGTAATGTGAGCAAGCAGGGCGAGTCTGTCCGACGGCTCAGATGATGGTTCTATCACGGGCATGGTTCGGTGTTCTTGAATTTTGGCGAACGTCGAGGCCTGGCACCCGCTACCGGGAGCGCCCCTCCGATTCAGGTTGAGGGTTGTCGCTACCCTGAAAATCCAACTCGGAGCGGGTAGCGGGTTGCCCAGTGCCGGCTTGTTCGCCTTTCGGTGGTTCTGGAAGATGATCCCGAACCTTGCTCTTGAAGGAGTGAGGTATTGGAGATCCACTCTCATCTGGTCGTGTCCCGGGAAAAACGTCAAAGCGATTAGGGATCGGCAACTCGCCTACTCGATTGAATCTATACCCATTCATTGTCAGATGGGCAGCTTCCAACACAATCGGCACATACTCGGCACCCCCCTTGAACATGGATCGAGTCGTCTTAGTCAACGGGTATCGCAGAATTCCATCTTCGTGGAGCCAATACTGAAACCACGAAATCATAAGCCCCATATCGGTCTGCTGCTCGTAAACGCAGGTGCTGTCATCCACTACGTGCCATATGCACTCTGGGGGGCTGGTCGGAACGCTAGAACCTTTGGGAAGGCCAATCCATGTTCCGATCAGTGATGTTGCAGTGGTCATTGAATTCTTGGCGAACGACAAAGCGCTGGCACCGCTGGGGCGGGGATGAGCGTCGAGACGGGATGGCGGATTAGAATTAAAGAAAGCATGGCCGACAGAGCAGCCCCAGCGGTTGTCCAGCCGCGCCTTGTTCGCCTTTGGTGGTTCGAGAGATTTGGTCATGGCGATGTAGGAGCCTGAGCTACAAAGACGCGCTTGGCTGGATCCCATCGGCACACCTGCTCATACTTGCGCGACGGGATCGCTCTACCCTCAATGTCAGTGATCTGAATCGAACCACTCAGATGTATGCTGTCAAACTCCTCACCCGATGGTCTCTGATACTCCACTGCTAGATGGTCGCCATCAAAGCGGGCCTCGCCGTGCTCGGGGACTGCAAACACGGCAGAAGCGTCCCAATAACGTCCTCGCACGGTCGTCTCGAGCAAGAGTCGCAAGGTCCGACCATCAAGCTCCCAAACGCGAAGAGAACCGTTCCCCATGTATGTGCTCTCAATAACCTCCAAAACGGGCTTCATCGTCTGTTTCAGTGGAATCCAACGAAACCGCACGACGTAGTGGCCGCGAAACTCCTCATATGAATCTGGGTATGAATACTGCCAATCGATATCCTCTCCACTCCGCTGATAAATGAAGAGTCGTCCCGACCATTGAGGCTCTCTTTCGCAATAAACTGCCACGATGTCGTGGTGATCGAGGCAGCGGACGAACGTTGCCGATGGAGTCGAGCCGACAATCTCAGCCAAGGTCTTGGGAACTTTGGTGGTGTCAGGTCCATCCACCGCAATGAGAGCAGATGCAAACAATGCTATGATGGTGGCTCGCAGAAGCATGGAAGTAGGGGCGAACATCTTCAGTCAGACACGGAGGGGCGCAGCCCCGGAGTTGTCTGTAGTGATCTGGTTGGGCTCCGTTTTCATTCGAATAACTCAATGACGACTCCATTACCAACAACCTTCGGCCCTTCATGAATTGCGAAGTGACTGCCGATCGTCAAATCTCGATAGTCGAGTCCCGGCGTATACATGAGCTCAAAATCCACCACCCTCTCTTCTTTGGGATATACGAACTCCGGACAGCGAACTGCTCTTACGCCAAGCCATTCCGTCTTTCCGGCAACGACGAAATGTGGTGCGTAACCTTCATTGAACGGTCCTGGCCGACCGCCTTCTTCTTCGGCCTTCATTTTGATGCGCGTGCGAATTGTCGGCTTCATTGTTTTTTGCCCAACGATAGAGTGGATGCACCGGCGGTGGCGAGCTCGAATTCAACTAGGGACGTTATCGCCGGTTGCATCTCACGTCTTGTTAGCCAATTCTGATTTGGTGACTCCACCCGATGTTGAGCATGTCTGACGCGAATGACCAAGCGCCGATCCCCTCAGGGTTCGGCCCCTTAATGCTGTAGAGCCCGTGCTGAGTTCGAGAAAACTTTTGGAATGCCTCTCGAACGGTATTGGAAATCAGTCCTTCGTCTCCATCTACTTCTGACCACTGTTGTTCGGAGTCCCTCCAGAGCATGAACCGCTCGTTTTTGGGATTGCTGAATCGAATGTCGACGCCTTCCAGCTTTACGGGTCCTTCAATGCCGGCTCCCGGAAGGCTCGACACGGTCAGGGATTCGAATCTGAGGCACAGTTCCGTCGGATTCTTAGCAGTCACCTCGAATGGGTCATCACTCCATTGGATTAGATCGAAGAGTTCAGAGTCCATTTCTATGGCTAACGGAGAGCACATCCACCCCTACCAGCGGGGGCGGAAGTTGATCTCGGGGTGAGGGTTGGAACTACAGGAAAACATCGAAACTGGGCGGCTGGTAGGGGTTGGATGATGCGGCTTGATAGGCCTTCTTTTTGGTCTAGATGCGAGTCGCGGCTTCAAACAGTCCATCTGCCTGATTGATAATGTCGCCTACCACACCCGTCCAGATCGAATTCTGCGTGTCCTTGAATACACGAAAAATCCCCGTCTCCCCATTGTATTCGACTCCTCGTGGCTCAATAAAGGAAAAGACAGCCCAGCTCTGGTGACCATCGAAATCAAACCTTGTTCTCCACTGCGGCTTGAGTCCCTCGATGATGTAGAATGCGGCTTCATGTGGCGACGTCCCGAGGGACAGCTCAATCTCGAATGCGTCTCGCAATACTTCAGGGATAGCACTCTCAAATCCCCTCTTCGCGACGGACCGATGATCGCTGCGGATCGCTTCGCATTCGTAGCACCCCGCGGATACCTCATTGATGACGATGGTCCAACGCATGGTTCTCTCTATTCTCGGCCTATCATACAGATAGTCTGCATTTTTGCAGGAAAATCTACAGCTCTATAGTCTGCAATTTTGCAGACTAATTCCGGATTCTCAATAGTGGGAGTGCAGGTTTTTGCCCGAAATAGGGCATTAGGCTGCGAAAATGCAGGAATATCCCGGACTATTGGGGTTTTCCTTCAGGACAAGTTTGATTTGTGCCGGGACCTGCGGTGGATTTTGTCGAACGATTCTTTCAGGAAGCGGGAGGGTGGGAGGTGAGTTGCCTGAGGTCAAGTCTGCGACTTGGGGGATGTTAAGGTGTCGACTGAAGTTTAGTGAGTGTCGACCTGGGTCAACTTTATTGCAGGGCCCAACCTCGTGTGATGGCTCGACTCGATCAGGAATTTCCTCGCCACCGCTCCCGAATTTTTGCATCATTGACCCATGCGCCTCCTCACGCTTCTCTCCCTCTTCACCACTGCCGCCTCCGTCTCCATGCCCCTCGCTGCCCAAAAACCTGCGTTCGTTCCCAATTACGACGAAGCCCAGGCCAACTTCATTGCCATTCCGGATGTCCTCACCGCCACCGACGGCAGCAAAATCACCACCAGGGAAGCCTGGCTCGCGCAACGCAAACCCGAACTTCTGCAACTCTTCGCCACGCAAGTCTACGGCAAAACCCCCGAGGCCGAGGTCCCCATCCGCGTCGAGACCGTCGGAGCCGACAAACCGATCCTCAATGGCAAAGGTGTCATGCGTCAGACCATTCTCCACATCGGACCTCAAGGCGAGGTGCAGGCCCAGATCCTTCTCTTCCTGCCCGCCAGCACCAAGGAAAAGTCCACGCCTGTTCCGACTTTCGTCACGCTCAACTTTTGGGGCAACCACTCCGTTTCGACCGATCCCGACATCCTTCTCTCCACCTCCTGGTTTCGTGACAACAAAGAAAAACACACCGTTAACAACCGCGCCACCGAGGCCTCACGCGGCACGGGCGACGACCGCTTTCCCATCGAAGCCATTCTTGATCGCGGTTACGCCGTCGCCACCGCCTACTACGGCGACTTCGATCCCGACTTCGACGACAACTTCCAAAACGGCATCCACCCTCTGTTCTACCGCGACGGCCAGACCAAACCCGATCCCGACCAGTGGGGCAGCATCGGTGCCTGGGCCTGGGGCCTCAGTCGCATGGCCGATTATTTGATCACACTTCCTGAAATCGACCAAACCAAACTCGCCGTCCTCGGACACTCCCGACTCGGCAAAGCCGCCTTGTGGGCCGGTGCGCAGGACGAACGATTCACTTTCGTCATCAGCAACAACTCGGGAGCCGGTGGTGCCGCGCTCGCCAAACGCATCTTCGGCGAAACCGTTGGCCGGCTCAACAGCGCGTTTCCGCACTGGTTCTGCGACAACTACAACCAATACTCCCTCAACGAAGCCGCGCTTCCCATGGACCAGCACGCGCTCATCGCCCTCATGGCCCCGCGCCCGGTTTACATCGCCAGCGCCACCGGAGACCAATGGGCCGATCCCAAAGGCGAGTTCCTCGGCGGCAAACTGGCCGAACCCGTCTACGCGCTCTTCAACCTGCCCGGCCTCGGCGTCGAAGAACAACCCGCCCCCGATATGCCTGTCGGGAAAACCATCGGCTATCACCTGCGCACCGGCAAACACGACATCACTCCTTATGACTGGGACCGCTACATGGACTTCGCCGACCAGCATTGGTCCGCCTCGCCCAAGTAGCGGTTGACCCAGCATCAACCACCGGCACCGGTCGTCCAAACCTGCACTGGATTTTCCGCAGGCTTCAGCGTCTTCAGATAGTCATAGATCGCGCCCAAATCCTCCTCCGTCATCCCCGCATACATCGTCCAAGGCATCACCGTCTGCATCTCGCCCTTCATCATGTCCACTGCCGCAGGTTCATAAGTCCCCGTGGCAAACGCCTTGAACCGTGCCACAAACTGCTCCTTCGACCAGGCACCGATCCCGGTTGTCAGATGCGGGGTGATGTTGCTCGACCTCAATTGCGCCCCGCCCGGCATCGCAAACACAAACCCACCCCCAAACGGCTCACCCACCGGCTTGCCTTTTTCCGCCTTCGTGTGGCAGTCCGTGCAGGCCGCCAGCTTTGTCAGATACGCGCCATAAGCCACCGTGTCCGACTTGGCCGGCACTTCTTCCAGCGGCTGCGCCGGTTTGGGCATCGTGTGCATGATCACACTCACCGGAAAATCCGCCTTCGACAGCTCCGGACTGCTCACCATCGGTGGCAGGCTGCGCAGATACGCGATGATGCTATACACATCCTCCGTCGCCATTTCCCCGTAAGCCGGATAGGGCATGATCGGAAACATCGGACGCCCGTCTTTGCTCACGCCACTGGTGATTGCCCGGTAGATCTCCCCATCGCTCCATGATGCCAGCGCATGCGGCGTCACATTCGGTGCCACAAAGGTCCCGGGAAAACCCATGTTCTGGTCAAACCGCTCGCCACCCACGCCCAACGTGCCCGCCACCAGCGGGGCACTAAAAGCCGACCAATTTCGGGTGCTGTGGCAATCCATGCAAACCCCCACATGATTCGCCAGATACTCTCCCCTTTTGACGCGCTCTGGAGTCACCTCCACTTTGATGTCCTCCTTAACCGCCACATTGGGCAGGAACTTCGTCACATAAGCAAGCAACCCGGCCACCAGAAACACAAACAAAACAACCAGCGCTCCGACAAATTTTAACAGCTTCTTCATAACTTTGGGTGATGATCTAACGACAGGCACAAAACATCTCTCATCCGGGAAACGCATGCGGCAAGACGCATTGTTTGTGCCTGCCCGCCTTCCCGTGACAAGACGATTCAATGTTACCCCGTTTCATTGGGTCTGCAAAGGCGTAGCTCCAAAAGCCATGAAAGTCAGCCGTGGCCAGGTTCACTCTCTCACTCAACGGTCCAACCCCAAAAATTGCCGTTGCGCCTTCTGCCCGGTGACTTAAATCGATACCGCACATCGCGTTCCGATGGAGCCGCTTCAGCACACGACGCCTGCCGACGTTCCTGCGGTTCATCACCTCACCTCCGAGTGCACACCATTCGAAACATCCATCTTGAAAACACTGCTCGAAACTCATGGGGTCCACCTGATCGGCGACTTCTCAGGCCGCACCGCCCTCTCTCAAAGCGGACGCGACTTCATCTCGGCGGTTGAGCAAATTGGCTGCCCTCTGGAAATTCTCGACCTGCCGCTCGCGCCCGACCGGATGCCCGCCTCTGGACGTTTTTCGGATGGCGAATTCCACTACCAAAAGCCCCAATCTCCCCTAAGTGTCATCCTTTGGAACAGCGACATTTACATGGACCTCGTCCGCGAGCTCCCTCTTGAACTTTTTGAAAACCGCCGCATCATCGGGGTTTGGTATTGGGAAACCGAGCAAGAATTGCCGGAATTCCATCGGCGCGGTTATGATCTCGTCGATGAAGTCTGGGCGACCACCCGGTTCATCGCCGAAAGTTTCCGACGCCATTCACCCGTTCCCGTCCATCAATATCCCCCCCTCAACACGCCCCTCCATCCTCCCGCCCAAGACCAGTGGTCCCTCCCCGCTGGCATCGACAACGACCGCTTTGTCTTCCTTTTCAGCTTCGATTTTCGCAGCGTGGCACGCCGCAAAAATCCCGAAGGACTCTGCGAAGCCTTCATTCGCGCCTTTCCCGAACCCGCCGCCAACGGCCCGCTCTGTGTTCTCAAAAGCATTGGCGGCGAAGGCAGACATGCCTTGGAACTGCTCGAGTTGCAGACCCGTTACGCCGACCGGGCCGACATCCTTTTTCTCAACGGCTATCTGCCGGTCGAACAACGCGACTCCCTGATGGCCCGCGCCAACTGCTATGTGTCCCTCCACCGCTCTGAAGGCCTCGGTCTCACCCTCATGGAGTGCATGTCCCTGGGCAAACCCTGCATCGCCACCGGCTACTCCGGCAATCTGGAGTTCATGACACCCGAAAATTCCTGGCTGATTCCCTACAAAAAAGTCCCCGTTGGCACCGGTGCCGCTCCCTATCCACCCGACCACACCTGGGCCGAGCCCGATGTGAACGCCGCCGCCGCCGCCCTCCACGAAGTCTACACCAACCCTTCCCTTGCCGCGGAAAAAGGCCTCAAAGGCCAGCAAACCATCCTTCAGGACTACCGCCTCAACTCCGTCAGCCGTCGTGTCGAAGAACTCCTGGAATCCTCCCTCGCCCAGCCCATCCGACCCAAACCCGCCCTTCGCAGCATCTCCTCAACCTCGGACGATCACGCCCTCCTCAGCGGCCGCGAACGCGCCTACCATCTTCTCCGAGAGTGCAAGGCCCTCGAAGCCCTTGCCAGAAACCAGCGAAAATCCTTAAGCAAACGCCAGTTGTCGCCCGAGGTGTCAGAACTGATCGGCACGCTGCAGAAAATCACCAAACTCCAACACCAAATTCAATCCGAAACCCTGCGGGATCTCGGCGATCTGAAACAGCGACTGAAGACCTATCACTCCGGCACTTTAGACGACCTCATGCGCGACCGCGACCTCACCACCAGCATGCTCGCCCAACTCGCCAAACGCATCAGTTCGCTCTGAAGTAAAATTCCTCCTGAGCTTCCTTTCCGCGATCACCGCACCTGCGATCTCACTTCCGGAAGCGCAGCCGCCGCTGCACCGAACTCCAAAACCTCCGCCAGCCGCCCCTTCGCCGCTCGTCCCGCTCGTTGACCTCAAGCCTCAGCACCTCCACCTTTCGCTTCAGCGCCTCCTTCTTGCCAATCTCCACCTCCAGCCTTCGACGCAGATGCTGCAGCTGGGCCTCGTGTTTTGAAACCACGGGAAACTCCCTAAAAAACTTCTCCACCTCCGGCAAATGCCCCTCATCCCACCGGCTGGACAACGTCACAGCCGCCGCCCTCAATCCAGTCACCGGTGCCACGGGCTCCCACCGGGCCAGCCTCTCTTCATACAGATCCAACATCCTTCCCGCCGCCACTTCCACCGAATCAACCTCCCCCCTCCGCAACTCCGCCCCCTCACCCAACCGGCTCAAAACTCCCGCTTCCAAAACCAGCGTTTTCATCAATTCCGCCAGCCCCTCCACATCCCCCGGCGGCACCAGCGATCCGTTGACCCCTTCCGTCACCAAATCCGGCAAGATCCCCGTGGCAAAACCCGCCACCGGACACCCGCATGCCAGCGCCTCCATCGCCACCAGCGGCCCCGTGTCCTCCAACGTTGGACACCAAAAAACATCCGCCTCCCGATACTCGGTCGCCAGTTCCACCGCCCGCAGCGTGCCCAACATCTGCACCGGAACCGGCAAGCCTTCCAAAAACGGGGATGCCGCCTCTCCGAAAGCCCTCAGTTCCACTGCCCCCGACGCCACCGCCGCCGCAAACGCCTCCGACTCCATCGCCCGATTCAACGCCCGCTGCAATTCAGCCAACCCCTTGCGCCGCTCTCCCAACACCTGGCACCCAAACAACCACCGTTGCTTTCTTCTTGTCCCTCTCTGCGGACTGATCCGGCGTGTTTTTACCCTGAAGACATCCGCAACCGCATACCTCAATACATGCAGCTGCTCCGCATCAAACAACCCACTCGCCAGTGCCTCGCGGGCCACCCATTTGCTCGACGCAATGACCTGGACCCGTCGAGATCCATACGCCTCATTCAATCGCAACCGCTCCTCCCGAACCATCGCGTGCAAACCCTCGTCCGCCTGCGGACAATTTGCACAATCGGTCTCGAAACCCCGGCACCCCGCTGTGAAATGACAAAAGCCCGTAAAATGCCGCTGATCATGCAAGGTCATGAACACCGTTTTCCCCGCCGCTTCCAGCAGCCGCACCACCTCCGGTCGCAAAAAAGTCGCCACCCAATGCAAATGCACCACATCCGCCTCCGCCACCCACGGATGCTCCAGCAAATCCACCACCACCGAAACCAGCGACACACAAGTTGCACCCTCCGGAAGGTTCCCGTTTAACCGCTGCGTGTGAAAGCGGTCGGCCATCTCAAGAAGGTCCGACCTCACCACCGAAACCCTCGCGTCCGGCACTTCGCAATGCCTCACCACCACCCGGCTGTCCACCCCCAGACGGCACAGACCATCATGCAAACCCCACATCGCCAAAGCTGCCCCGCCAGCACGGTCCGAGCTCGACACATGCACCACCCTCAACCCCGAACCACGCCGGGTTTCAGTCTCTTCCGCCATGCTCATCAAACGCGGCGCGCCCCCAAAAAAAGAGATTCCGGTTTGCGCACCCTGCCCTGCTCATCCGTGTCCAGTTCATACCCCGCAAACCCCTCAACCCACGACCCCCCCGCCCCGCAAATTCGCCCCTCATCAAATCCCGCCTCTAACAACAGCTTCGGCAACGAAAGCCGGTCATACATCCACTGGTGAACCTCCCCACCCGTCCTGAATCGACCCACCTCTTCAGCCGTCGGCAGGCCCTCCGTCGTCCTCTCCGGCTCCAGCGTCAACCTCCCCAGCGCATCCCTCACCTCCTGTCCCAACCGTTCCACCACGAACGCATGGGCAGGCATCGGACACCGACTCCAGTAGCGCATCATCTCCCCCCCGGGCCTGTGCCGCCCCAGCTGGTCCACCATCTCAATCGTCATCCATTCGTGAATGCGGCACGACTCCTCATCGCCCGCCAGCCCGCGTTGCAAATGCTCCAGATAAAGCCTCGCCGACCCCTCCATATCCGGAACCACCACCCGCAGCACTCCGCCTCCACCCAACACACGACGACACTCCGCCAAAAACCCCGGCACCACCTCCCGCGGCAGATGCTCCAGCACGTGTGAATGGTAAACCGCCTCACAACTTCCGTCTCCAAACGGCAGCCCTTCCACCGTGAAATCATGCGCCACCACCTCTTCTGAAAACGGCACCAGATCAAGGTTCACCCAATCCTCATGAAAACGCCGACCACACCCCAGGTTCAGTCGGTAATGCCTTTTCAAAACCTTCCCAAACCGACAATGCCCGCTCTCCGCCCCCTCCACCATCACCGCATCTTCAAACGGCAAAACCTCACGCCAGCGCTCCATCAAATCCGCCAGACTCATCCCCGAATCCACCAGGCAAGACGTCTGCACATGCAACAATCCCATTACCTCAACCACCTCTTCATCTGCCCTGACCGACCTCACCGCGCGCGACCCTCGACTGTAACGAGACACCACTCCTTCCAACAATCCCCGCACCCCACCACCCTCATCTCCCACCACCACGAAATCCCCCGCCATATCCATCTGGCAAACGCGTCGTCCCACCTGCCAGATGCGGTGCAAAGCTGCATCGTCCAGCAAAGTATCCACCCGCACCCGCCGCGCCAGTTCGCGAAATGACCCTTCTCCCATCGCCACCTCTGGCAGTTCTTCCATCCATTGATTCAACAAACGCCGCGCGGGTTCATGCCCGGGATTGAGCGCCAGCTCACCACGCAACGCCCTGCAAGCCTCGACCAGCTTCCCCATCCGCCACATCGCATAACCCCGCAAATACGCCGACGCCGGACGCGACTCCGACTCCGCTTCCTCCAACACCCGCTCAAACTCTCCTCGTTTCAGCGCCGCCACCCAACCCTTCAACTCCGGTGTCTTCTCCTCCATCGAAAAACGTCCCCACTGGGTCCGGCACAACGCCATGGCCCCACCTCCCTCCATGGCATCCCACTCCACCACGTGACGATTCTGAAATCTTAACACCACCCTCCTCTCCTCCACCTCGTGCCAACCCATCCACACCACTGCGTCGCCTTTCTCCATCACCGACTGAAACCTCTGCACCCACGATTTCACCACTGCTCCCGACGCCGACTTCGCGATCACCATCCACGGACGTCGCGCCCGCTGCTGCTCCTGTTCAGTCCCCATGCCATCGCTCATCACCCGCACCTTCAGCTTCAGCTTCAAACCAAAAACCTTGCCCATCTTCGCAAAAAGATTCACCTCATCATCGCTCCAATTCCCGCCCCCCTCGCCCAACAACCAGAGCTCGCGCGGACCCATCACGCGAATCCGTTCAAGACAAAACCCCACGCTCCAATTGTCCATTTGGGTCATCGTTGATTGCATTTTGAATTCAAATTTAGCCTGGGATCGAAAATCAACCGCCTCCCGTTCCCCTACTTTTGTTTCCGCACAATGGATATCCGCCCCGACAGTCACCACAAGGCCCGACCGTCGGAAATATAAGAACCACTAATTGCAGCTGCGCAATGGATTCGGAGCAGCCAATGAACACCGTTGATCCTGCCGCCTCAACATTCCCCACTTGCCCGCATTCCTTCCCCCGGGTAATGGTATCCCGCACATGCAATCGAAAACGGCGCTCATCACTGGCATCACCGGACAAGACGGCTCCTACCTTGCCGAATTTCTCCTCTCCCAAGACTATGAAGTTCACGGCCTCGTCCGACGCACCAGCATGATCGAACGCAGCCGACTCCAGCCGCTCTTCGACGACAAATCCCTCTACCGAAAACGGCTGCACCTCCACTACGCCGACCTCGACGACCCCACCACCATCCGGCGCGTCCTTACGAAAGTGCAACCCGGCGAAGTCTATCACCTCGCCGGTCAGAGCCACGTCGGCCTCAGCTTCGAGATCCCCGAAAGCACCTGCGAACTCACCGCCATGGGCACCCTGCGCCTGCTTGAGATGCTGCGCGACCTCCCCGCCCCGCCCCGCATCTTTCACGCCGCCTCCAGCGAAATTTTCGGCCATCCCCAGGACATGCCGCAGACGGAGCAAACCCCACTCAACCCCAGCAATCCCTACGCCTGCGCCAAGGCCTTCGCCGTCCACCTCGTCCGGGTCTACCGCGACTCCTTCAAACTCCACGCCGTCAACGGCATCCTCTACAACCACGAATCCCCGCGCCGCGGCGACGGCTTCGTCACCCGCAAAATCTGCCGCGCCGCCGCCCGCATCGCCGCCGGACTCGAAGACCACCTTAGCATGGGCGACATCTCCGGGCAGCGCGACTGGGGATACGCCCCCGACTACGTCAAGGGCATGTGGCTCTCCCTTCAACACGACACCGCCGAAGACTACATCTTCGCCACCGGCAAACTTCATTCCGTGCAAAACGTTCTCGAAGTCGCCTTCGCCCGTGTCGGTCTCGACTGGCAATCCTGCTATCGCCGCGACGAACGTTTCATCCGCCCGTCTGACCCCACCCGCCTCGTCGGCGATCCCTCCAAAGCCGAGACGGTCCTCGGCTGGCAACGCACGGTCAGCTTCGTGCAGATGATCGAAGAAATGGTCGACAGCGAAGTCAAGTTGATCAGCAGCAAAGAGTAAGCCGTTCCGCCACCCAGTTCTCACACTTTCACCTTCAAAGGATGGCGGCAGCTTCCACACACCTTTTCGCCTTCCAGGTCTCCCCCTCCCACGGGGCCACCACCATTCAGCCGGCCCATCCGCTGCCCAATAGCACCGCCTGGGTCTTCGACCACGAATGCCGCATCAACGGCTGGTTTCTCCCCGCCAACAGCGGCACCACCCACGGCCTGCGCGCCATCCAGTCAGGTCAAACCCACGTCGCCCAACGCAAACAACTGCGACCCGAAGTCTACTTTCAATATCCCGACCATCCCGAGTCCCTCAAAAGTGGCTTCCGCCTCACCCTGCCGCTCACCCTCGGCCGCAATCAAGTCACCCTCCAGTTCAAAACCGAAAGCGGTCAGTGGGAGAATTTCTGCACCCTCACCCTCTGGCTCCCTCCCTTCCCCAAACTCTTGCAGCAATTCCTGCCCCGTCAGGCTCAGTCCGGCTACGAAACCTGGTGCAACACCCAGGATCAAATCGAACAAACCCGCGCCACCGAAGTCCTCAAAACCCTCCCCCACTGGCCTGAAAAACCCCTCATCTCGCTCCTTCTCCCCGTCTACAACACCCCCGAAAAGTGGCTGCGCCGCGCCATCGAGTCCGTCACCCAACAGAGCTACCCCCACTGGGAACTCTGCATCGCCGACGACCACTCCACCGCCCCCCACATCCGACCCCTTCTCGAATCCCTCGCCGCCCGCGAACCCCGCATCAAACTCACCTTCCGCAGCGAAAACGGCCACATCTGCCACGCCTCCAACAGCGCCCTCGGCCTCTGCACCGGCAGCTTCACGGCCCTCCTCGATCACGACGACGAACTCCCTCCGCATGCCCTGCTACGCGTCGCCGAAGAAATTCTCTCCCACCCCGACGCCAATCTCATCTTCTCCGACGAAGACAAGATCGATACCCTCGGCATCCGCTCCGACCCCTTCTTCAAACCCGGTTGCAACCTCGAACTCCTGCTGTTCGAAAACTTCATCTGCCATCTCGGCGTCTATCGCACCAGCCTCATCCAAAACCTTGGCGGCTTCCGTCCCGGTTTCGAAGGCGCGCAGGACTGGGACCTCGCCCTCCGCGTCGTTGCCGCCGTCCCTCCCAACACCATCCATCACATTCCCCAGATTCTCTACCACTGGCGCACCCTCGAAACCTCCACCGCCGCTCAAAAAGACGCCAAACCCTACGCCCTCGAAGCCGGAGCCCGCGCCGTTCGCGACCACCTCCAAAACACCGCCCCCGGCGCCACCCTTGCCATCGATCCCAACGACCACACCCTGCGCGTCCACTGGCCCCTCCCATCTCCCACCCCCAAGGTCAGCATCATCATCCCCACCCGCGACCGCGTCGACCTTCTGCGCGTCGCCATCGACACCCTCGTCGCCAAAACCAGCTACGAGCACTACGAACTCATCATCGTCGATCACGCCTCCGACCAGCCCGAAACTTTTGCTTACTTCGACCTTCTCCGCCGCACCCTTCCCGCCCTGACCATCCTGCGTGTCGAGGGCGAATTCAACTGGTCACGCCTCAACAATCTCGGTGCCCAATCCGCCACCGGCGACCTTCTCCTCTTCCTCAACAACGACGTCGAAATCACTTCTTCCGACTGGCTCCACGAACTCGTCACCAACGTCAGCCGACCCGGCATCGGAGCCGTCGGAGCCCGACTCCTTTACCCCAACGGCACCCTGCAACACGCCGGCGTCGCCCTTAGACTCCATGGCATGGCCGGCCACCCCTTCGCCGCGCTCAAACCCGAGATCCGCACCATCGCCGGCACCCCTGCCGCCCCACGCGAAGTCACCGCCGTCACCGGAGCCTGCCTCATCGTCTCACGCGAAAACTTTGACCTCGCCCACGGATTCGACGAAGAACAGCTCCCCATCAGTTACAACGACGTCGACTTCTGCCTGCGCCTCCGCTCCCACGGCCTGCGCAATCTCTACGCCGCCAACGCTGTCCTCCTCCACCACGAATCCGCCTCCCGTCACACCCTCGAAAAAGAAAGCGTCCGCAAAGCCTCCGCCACCGTCGAAGCCCAGATCATCCTCGCCCGCTGGCCCAAAGAATTCACCCAAGACGCCTTCTACAACCCCAATCTGTCCCTCCTCACCACCCTCCCGACGCCAACGTCGGAACAATCCCTCAGTTTTTAGCCTTTATCCCTTATCCTTTATCCTTTCCAGATATGGTTCCCCTCCTCGACGTTAACGCCCAGAACCACCCCCTCGAAGCCGAATTTAACGCTGCCTTCCAGCGCGTGTTTAAAAGCGGCCAGTTCATCATGGGACCCGACATCGCCGTCCTCGAAAGCGAACTCGTCGCCCTCACCGGGGCCAAACACGCCCTCGGCATCTCCTCCGGCACCGACGCCATCCTGCTCGCCCTCATGGCCCTCGGCATTGGACCCGGCGATGAAGTCCTCGTTCCCACCTTCACCTTCTTCGCCACGGCTGGCTGCGTGTCCCGCACCGGAGCCACGCCCGTCTTCCTTGATGCCGACCCCGTCACCTTCAACCTCAATGTCGAAGACGCCCGCAGCAAAATCACCCCGCACACCAAGGCCATCATCCCCGTCCACCTCTTCGGCCAATGCGCCGACATGGACGCCGTCCTCGCCCTCGCCAAGGAACACTCCCTGCGCGTCATCGAAGACTCCGCCCAGTCTTTGGGTGCCGCCTATCAAGGCCACGGCAGCGGCAGTCTAGGCGACTTCGGTTGTTACAGCTTCTTCCCCTCCAAAAACCTCGGCGGATTCGGCGACGGCGGTGCCCTCGTCTGCAACGACGACACCCTGGCCGACCACGCCCGCATCCTTCGCAATCACGGCAGCAATCCCAAATACTACCACCATTTCGTCGGTGCCAACTTCCGCCTCGATTCCCTCCAGGCTGCCATGCTCAACGTCAAACTCCCCCATTACGCCGCCTACACCAGCGCCCGCCAGGCCAACGCCGCTTATTACCTCGAACACCTCCCACAAATTCCCGGCATCGTCCAGGCCGACCCCACCAACCCCCTCACCAGCGACATCCCGTCCGACCTCTCCATCATCCTCCCCTACGCCGCCCCGGGGAACACCCACATCTGGAACCAGTTCACCCTGCGCGTCCTCCACGGCAAACGCGACGCCCTGCGCGACCTTCTTCAATCCCAAAAAATCGGCTGCGAGATCTACTATCCCGTGACCATGGACCAGCAAAAGTGTTTCACCGACACCCCCGCCGCCTCCCGCCGCGGCTGCGAAGTCGCCCATCAACTCGCCAGCGAAGTCCTCAGCATCCCCATCTACCCCGAGCTCACCTCGACTCAAAAAGACGAAGTCATCGCCGCCATTGCGTCTTTTCTTCAAAAGTAGAAGGCTCGTCCCGAGCCTTGTGGAGGAACGACAGGCTCGAGCCGAGCCTGCTACTCTCCGCTCTTCATCGCTCCCGCCACCGCCTCCTCCACCATCTCCACCGTCACCCCCGTCATGCAATCGTAATGTCCAAACGGGCATTCCCGTTTAAAACACGGACTGCACGGCACATGATGCCGCACGATCACATGATGATCCCCGACCGGCCCCGTCAAGACCGGTTCGGTTGAACCAAAAATGCTCACCGTCTGCACCCCCATCGCCGCCGCCAGGTGCATGGTGCCCGTGTCATTCGTCACCAGCAACCGACACTGACGCAAGCACGCCACCAGCTCCTTCAAATTCGTCGTGCCAATCAAATTGTGATGCGTCACCCCGCTCATCAGTCCACTCAACTGCTCGCCCAAAGCCTTTTCCCCCGGGGCACCGAACAACAACCACTCCGTGTTCGGAACCCGCTCCGAAATCTTCGTCGCCACCGCCGCAAACCGCTCCGCCGGCCAGCGCTTCGCCTGCCCATATTCCGCCCCTGCACAAATCCCCAAAAAATGACCGCGCGGCACTGACCCGATATCCATCTCCGCATCCTCCCGGCTCGCCCCACACTGAATCGCCAGATCCAGATACTTATCCGCGTGATGTTTCGGCCGCGTCGCTTTCTTGTCTTCCTTCGCCACCTGATTCAACAATTTTGACCGCAACGATCCCCGATATCCCACCAGCCTTGGAATCCCCGCCCACCAAAATTCCAGCGTGCTGCGCGTCGAATTGGTAAACAAAATCGCCGCATCAAACGGCCCGCTCTGCCGAATCCGTCGCGCCACTTCGCGAATCCCCTGCTTCCCCTCTTTCGTAATCACCGCATCCACCTCCGGCAAACTCTGCCAGAGATCCGCCAGCTTCGCCGGACAAAAAATCGTCAGCCGCAAATCCGGTCGCCCCTTCTTCAACGCCCGCACCGCCGGGAACGTCATGCACGCATCGCCAAGCCAGTTCGGTGACCGAACCAGCAGATTGAACGGCTGCAAATGCAACGGATCATACCCCACCGGATACACCATCCCACGCCGATACTTCGTCAGCAAAAAGTCCGGCCTCGGCGTCTTCCAGCGATTGTGCACCCAAAACCAGTTGTGCGGTGCCCGACGCACCATCTTCTCCACCGCCAGATTCAGCGCTGCCGTGATCCCCTCCGCCGTCGGTTTCTTCTCGCGCGAATCCACCGGCGGAAAAAACACCAGTTTCCACCGACCCGGTCCATCATCATAGACGCCCAGCGGCACAATCGGGGTCCCACACCGAATCGACATCAGCGCCGCAATGCTCGAAGTCGACGCCAGCCGGTCAAAAAACGGACACCACACCCCCTTGTCCCCCGCATGCTGATCCACCAGCACCCCCAACGTGCCCTTCTCCTCCCGCAGCAATTTCATCGGTCCCGAAAAACCCTCGCTCCGATCAAACAACGTATACCCCAGCGACTCCCGACGCCGCTTCACATGCGCATTCAAAAACCGGTTGCCCAACGACTGATAAACACTCGCCGCCGGCCTCCCCTTGATCTTGAAAACCTCCGGCAACTGCGTCAGCAACTCCCAGCAACTCAAATGGCAAACCGCCACCAACAACGGCCTTCCCGCCTCCGCCTGGGCCAGCGCATGCTCATATCCCTCGATCGTCACCCGCTTGCGCACCTTCGCCGACGACATCAACGGAAGCTTCAACCCGCAAAGAAAATTCGCCCCGATGCTCTCAAAATGCCGACGCGCCATTTTCTGAATCCACACCTGATCCTGCTCCCGTCCAAACGCAATGCGCAAATTCGCCTCCGCCAGCCGACGATATTTCCCGAAAAACAGCCACGCCAACGTGCCGATGCCCTTCCCCAACGCATGACAAAGCCTCATCGGCACCAACGCCAAGCCAAGCTCCACCATCCGAAACAGTCCATAAATCATGAACTGCATCATCGTGTTGAGTGGACTGTCGCCCTTTTTGCCGCTGGCCATGGAGCGCTTAGTTTCCGCAGATGCCGACTCCGTGCAAATCTTCCCTTAACCCTCTTGCCCAAATTGTTTCACCAACAAGCTTCCCTTCTCACCCCGCTCTAACGTAAGATAGCGGTCGCAAAAAACGTATCTTCATTCGGTCCCTGCTCCCTTTATTCACGCCATGCGCCCCTTCGCGATCCATTCCGCGATGACCGCCTTGATCCTGCTCGCCACCTCGCTTCACGCGAAAGACACGGTCAGTTTCAACCGCGACATCCGTCCCATCCTTTCTGACACCTGCTTCCACTGTCACGGTTTCGACCAGGCCACCCGCGAAGGCGGACTTCGACTCGACCTCCGCGACGAAGCCCTCAAATCCGGCAAATCTGGTCTCACCGCCATCGTCCCCGGCCAGCCCAGCCAGAGTGAAATCATCGCGCGCATCTTCGCCGAAGACCCCTCCGACCTCATGCCTCCCAAAAAGGCCCACAAAACCCTCACCCCCGAACAAAAGGAACTCTTCCGTCGCTGGGTCGAACAAGGTGCCAAATACGAGGAACACTGGGCCTACACCCCCCTCGCCAAACCCGAACTCCCCGCCGTCGAAGACAGCAACGCGCAAAACCCTATCGACCGCTTCATCCAGGCCCGCCTCGCCCAGGACAAAATCGCCCCCTCTCCCCAAGCCTCCAAACGCGACCTCCTACGCCGACTCAGCCTCGACCTCACCGGCCTTCCGCCCTCCCCCGAGGAAATGCAAACCTATCTCGCCGATACCTCTCCCGAAGCCTACAACAAACAAATCGACCGCCTGCTAAAATCCCCCCACTACGGCGAACGCATGGCCGTGTGGTGGATGGACCTCGCCCGCTTCACCGACACCGTAGGTTACCACGGCGACCAAAATCACCGCATCTTTCCCTACCGCGATTACGTCATCAACGCTTTCAACCAGAACAAACCCTTCGACCAATTCACGATCGAACAACTTGCTGGCGACCTCCTCCCCAATCCCACCCAGGAACAGATCGTCGCCACCGGCTTCAACCGCCTCAACATGATGACCCGCGAAGGCGGTGCCCAACCCAAGGAATACCTCGCCAAATACGGCGCCGAACGCGCCCGCACCGTCGCCACCACCTGGCTCGGCTCCACCTTCGGCTGTGCCGAATGCCACGACCACAAATTCGACCCCATCTCCCAGCGCGACTTCTACGCCCTCCAGGCTTTCTTCGCTGACGTCAAACAATGGGGCGTTTATTCCGACTACAAATACTCCCCCGAACCCGAACTCAACGGCTTCAACAACGACTACCCTTTCCCTCCGGAAATCGAGGTTGAAAGCCCGTATCTCAAGCGCCACCTCGCCGAACTCAAAGCTGAGGCACTCAAGGTCACCCAACAATCCATCAGCGAAGTCAACGCCCAGCCCGAGGCCACTCAAGCATTCCAAACCTGGCGCGACCAGAGCCTCGCCTTCTTCAAAAAGCACCCAACCGGCTGGGAAACCCCCATGCCCGAAGTCAAATCCGTCAAACCCGCCATCAAAGGCAAACCTGCTGCGGATTTGCCCACCATCTCCGTCACCCAAAACGACGGCAGCGTGCTCTTCACGCCGGGCGAAGCCGATGACACCACCCTCACCCTCACTCCCGAAAGCGAATGGGTCAGCGCCCTCCGCATCGAACTCCTTCCCCTCAAAAGCTACGACGGCAGCCTGTTCCGCAACAAATCCAAATACAGCACCACCCTCACCGTTTCCGCGTCCCTCATCGGTGCCGACAACAAACCCAAATCCATCGAGTTCCACCACATTGATGCCGACAAAAAACAACCCCGCTACTCCAACGGCGCAGAAATCATCGGCATCAGCAGCGGTTGGCAAACCTCCATCAAGCACTGGGACCAGCCCCACACCGCCGTCGCGCTTCTCAAAAGCCCGGTCCGCCTGAAAAAAGGCGAACGCCTCAACGTCAAAATCGCCGCCAACCTCATCGGCCATCTACGCGTCTCCACCTCCCCGTTCATCACCCATCCACTTCTCGACGCTCAAGCCCGGCCCAACCTCCAGCTCGCTCTGGAGAAAAACCAGCCGTCCGATCCCACCGTCGCCGAAGCTTATCTCCTCAGCACCGCCTGGCATCCCCAGCACCATCAACGTCACCTCGCTCTTCACCATCAAACTCTCGAACTCCGTGACGGCAAAACCTGGACCATGGTCACCCAGTCCACCCCCAATCCCCTCACTGTGCGCATCCTCCCGCGCGGCAACTGGATGGACGAAACCGGTGCCATCACCCCGCCCGCCACACCCGAGTTCCTCCCCGCCGCTCTGGCCCTCAAGGACAAAAAGGACACCGACCGCGCCAGCCGTCTCGAACTCGCGCAATGGCTCTGTTCCGACGAAAACCCTCTCACCGCCCGCACCGTCACCAACCGCCTCTGGAAAGAATTCTTCGGCAACGGCCTCTCCTCCGTCATCGACGATCTCGGTGCCCAAGGAGAACCCCCCAGCCATCCCGAACTCCTCAACTGGCTTGCCGCCGACTTCCGCGACAACGATTGGAACCTCCAACATCTGATCCGCCTCATTGTCACCAGCAAAACTTATCAGCAAAAAAGCAGTCTCCGACCCGAACTCAAGGACCTTGATCCCAACAACCGCCTCCTCGCCTCGCAAAACCCGCGTCGACTCGAAGCCGAGTTCGTGCGCGACAACGCCCTACAAATCGCCGGCCTCCTCAACCTCGACGACATCGGCGGCCCCAGCGTCAAACCCTACCAGCCACCCGGCTACTACGAAAACATCCAGTTCCCCAGCCGCGACTACATCGCCGACACCGACCACCGCCAATGGCGTCGCGGCCTCTACATGCACTGGCAGCGCACCTTCCTGCACCCCATGCTCGCCAACTTCGACGCGCCATCGCGTGAAGAATGCACCGCCTTCCGACCCCAATCCAACACCCCGCAACAGGCCCTCACCCTCCTCAACGACCCCACCTTCGTCGAAGCCGCCCGCCTCTTTGCCACCCGCCTGCTGAACCTGAAACAACCCAATCTCGACGACGCCCAACGCCTCGACACCGCCTTCCAACTCGCCCTCGCACGACCTGTCGACGACGCCGAACGCTCCGGCCTCCTCAACCATCTCGAGACCCAGCGCACCCACTACCGCGCCAATCCCGAAGACGCCCAAAAACTCATCACCAAAGGCCTGAAACCTTCCGATCAAGCCCTTGACCCCATCGAACTCGCCGCCTGGACCAGCCTCACCCGCATCCTCCTCAACCTCCACGAGACCATCACAAGGTATTGAGAAATCTCTTTATCCTTTAGCCTTCATCCTTTCGCCTTTCCCATGGACCCCTCCGCCTTCGACCTTTCCGTCAAACGCCGCACCTTCCTCACCCAATCCGCCTACGGTCTCGGTGGTGTCGCGCTCGCCTCCCTGATGGACCCCAAGGCCTTCGGTGCCGCAGCCGATGCCCCCGCCGTCACCACCCCTCACTTCCCCATCCGCGCCAAACGTGTCATCCATCTCTGCATGGCCGGCGGCCCTTCCCATCTCGAAACCTTCGATTGGAAACCCGAGTTGGCAAAACTCGACGGCCAGCCCTTCCCTGAATCCTTCACCAAAGGCCAGCAGCTCGCCCAACTTCAGGGAGCCGAACTCAAAGCCCGCGGCCCCATCTCCCCCTTTAGCAAACACGGCCAAAGCGGCATCGAAATCAACGACATGTTTCCCTATTTGGCGACCGTTGCCGATGAGATGTGTGTCGTCCGCTCCATGCAAACCGAGCAGATCAACCACGACACCGCCCACGCCTTCATGAACAGCGGTTCCATCATCAAAGGCCGCCCCAGCATGGGCTCCTGGCTGCTTTATGGACTCGGTGCCGACACTGACAACCTCCCCGGATTCGTCGTCCTCACCTCGCAAGGCAAATCCGGACAGCAACCCATCTCCGCCCGCCAGTGGTCCAGCGGTTTCCTCCCCAGCAAATACCAGGGCATCATGTTCAACGCCAAAGGCGACGCCGTCCATTACCTCGGCAGTCCCGATGGCGTTTGCCAAAGCACCCAAAGACAAGTCATCGACGAAGTCCGCCGCCTCAACGAACACCTCGCCGGCCAGCGAGTCGATCCCGAAATCAACACCCGCATCGCTCAATACGAAATGGCCTTCCGCATGCAAACCAGCGTGCCCGAACTCACCGACATGGCCAGCGAACCCCAGCACATCCTCGACCTCTACGGCGTCAAACAACCCGGTGATGGCTCCTTCGCCAGCAACTGCCTCCTCGCCCGCCGACTCGCCGAACGCGGCACCCGCATGATCCAGCTCTACCATCGCGCCTGGGACCACCACGGCGGCATTAAAGAAAACATGCCCGAAGCCGCCCGCGACGTCGACCAAGCCAGCGCCGCCCTCATCAAAGACCTCAAACAGCGCGGTCTTCTCGACGACACCCTCATCCTCTGGGGCGGCGAATTCGGCCGCACCCCCATGGGCCAGGGCACCGGCCGCGACCACCACATCCTCGCCTTCAGCGTCTTCATGGCCGGCGGCGGCGTGAAACCCGGCACCGTCTGGGGATCCACCGACGAACTCGGCTACCGCGCCACCGACAACATCGTCCACGTCCACGACCTCCACGCCACCATGTTAGCCTTGATGGGCATCGACCACCACCGCATGACCGTCAAATTCCAAGGCCTCGACATGCGCCTCACCGGCGTCGGCGGCCACATCATCAAAGGCCTCATGGCCTGACGTGACACAGGCTTGCAGCCTGTGGGTGAGGCAGGCATGTTGCCTGCCCGGCCGGGAGCCTCCGTGCGGAGCGGTAACTGCGGCCTCCAGCATTATGCGTCTGTCTAGTCCGTGCCGTCACCAGGAAGGGTTGGGGCACGCATCCCACAATAGCTAAAGTGCAGAGTCGCGCCCCATCTCGACCGATCATTGCATCCCATGTGCTCTGCGATCTCTCGTGACAAAGACACTAGTTTTCAATCGGCATAAAATTCACCCGTGTAAATCCCGGAAACCTTGCCTTTTTCAAACTTGATCACCGCGCTTCGATACACCAGCTCGATTCCAGGTCCATACCTCATTACCTGCTTCTGCTCATCGATTCTAACCCGCTGTTCGCCAATTTCTTTGATCACCGTCTCCCACGGAGCTCCAACAACAACCCCCCTCTTCTCCAGCGCCGTAATGGCATTCTCCTCCGTCAAACCAGACAACACCGTCGCTGGCACCAACAAAGGAGCCGTGATCATAAACGCCGGCAGAATGTTCATGGGATCACGCCGTGAATCAGGCCGATCATCAAACGGCAATGCTTCTACTAACACCGCTTTGGCGGTCAATACTTTGAATGCCCTTGCTTCCGATTCTTCTCGAATCACCCTGTCCGAGCGCGTGCCATCTTGAATCGTCGTGTAGATCTGCAACCCGGGTTTAGCGACCAACTTCGCAAAGGTATTTCCCTCAAACAGCGCATAATATCCTCCCGTGTTGCCTTTTACCGAGGCAGACACACAGGTTACCGGCTTCCCCTGATAGGTGCATTTGAATTCGATGTTCCTAAGCTTGACCCGATCTCCAAGAACAACCTTCTCATTCTCATGCAGCACCTCACACCCGCTCATGACCAGCACACAACTCATCAGTAAAAAGACAGGAAAAACACGCAGGCATCGAGTCATTCCTGCCATCATGCCTGAAACAGCGGCGGCCTCCAGCAAATCCCGCTTCTCGATGTGAATCAATCCTAACCTTGCCCAGACTGTGAAACTGTGAGAACATGGTTCGGCCATGAAGAACATCACCGTCAGCATCGACGACGAGCTCTACCGGGCGGCTCGCATCAAGGCGGCAGAGCAGTCCACCTCCATCTCCGGCTTGTTCAAGACCTTCTTGATTCGCCTCACCAGCGACGAAACCGCCGAGACCGAATTTCAGCGCCTCGCCCGCGAGGAGCAGGAGCTTCGTGCCGAACTCCGCGCCCGCCGCCTTGGTCTCAACCCCGCCCACAACCTAAGCCGGACCGAACTTCACGACCGCGATGCGCTTCGTTGACACAAACATCCTCATCTACTCGCTCGATCTGGAGCCCGCCCAGCCCGGGAAGACCGCCATCGCCCAAGACATCCTGCGCCAGACCGACATCGCCCTTTCCGTGCAGGTGCTCCAGGAGTTCTATGTTCAAGCCACTCATCCCCGCAGACCCGAATCCTTGCCGCACGACCTCGCCGAGCGGCTCATTCAAAAGTGGCTGCGCTTCCGCATCCAGGAGAACACCGTCGCCGTCCTCCAATCCGCCCTCCGCCTGAAGCAGCGTTTCCAAACCTTCTACTGGGACGCCGCCATCCTTGCCGCCGCCAAAGCCGCCCGCTGCCATCAACTCCTCAGCGAAGACCTCAACCACGGCCAAGACTACGACGGCGTGGTGGTCGTGAATCCGTTTTTGTCTTCATAGTCCCAGCGCCAGTTCCGAACCCGGAGAAAGCGTCAGCAATGCGTCAGGAGTCAACGTCGGCGATTTCTATGATCCAAAGATTCATTCGAGGGTTCAAACAACCACACGACCGTAGCCAACTTGACAGCAAGCTGGCAAAATGGTAAAATGCGTCGTGAAAACGACCCTCGATTTGCCTGACGAACTGGTGCGGCGCATGAAAATTCGCGCCGTGCAGGAAGGGAGACCCCTCAAGCGGCTGGTGGCGGAACTCCTGAGTCGCAGCCTTAATGCCGCGGACGTCCCGGCTCCTGCCGCCGATGTCGCCGTGTTCGATCACATACTGCTCAACCACAGAGGATTCCCCGTCATCCGTTGCGGAGCGGATGCGCCCGCAAGCCGGATGACGGCAGCTGAATGCATGGCTCTGGAACAGCAAATTTTGCTGGAGGAGGACATGCAGCGTGCCAACATCCCTGTTTGATTCGAGTGCCTGGGTCGCCGCCGTGTTTCCCACCCACCCGTTTCATGCCCGCGCACAGGCAGCACTGGCAGCGGCGACAGCAGAAGAACCAGCGGTCTTTTGCCGGGCTACGCAGGTTAGTTTCCTGCGCCTGATCACCACACCGCAACTGCTGCGCCACTACGATGCGGCGCACATGACGAACCGCTCTGCTCTCACTCAACTCCAGATGTTACTCTCGCGCCCGGAGATTGCGGAAATCGAAGAACCACCCGGCACGGCCGCCTTGTGGCAGAAGTTGGCGATGCACGACACGGCCTCGCCCAAAGTTTGGATGGATGCCTACCTCGCGGCCTTCGCCATCAAAGGCGGCCTGCACTTCGTGACACTGGATGGTGATTTCAAGAGCTATCAACCGCACGGTCTCCAATTGGCATTGCTCAACCCCTGACCCCATATTTTCCAATCACGACGCGCCAAAACGGAGAATCTCGCATTCCGCCTGAAGCCGCTTCGTGCCGATTCACGGCGTAAGGATTTCCATGTCGGGAGCTACATGGACAAAGTGCGACGGATTCCGCGTCACGATCTGGGCGGCCTTTTTTCGGCGCGCAAAGGTGGCGTGCAGTGATTCGTAAATGCCTCCACCCATCACGCCTCTTCGGCGCGCCTCACCAATGGCTTTTTCATAATCTGCCAAGGACAGCGCCTCGACGGAGATGGCTTCCGCCAACCCGAAGATCAGTTGAGCAGCCGCCTCCACCGGAACCTTGTAAAACCCTGTGAGGGTGGCGAATGACTCGGCCAGCGCATGCGCATTGGTGAAGGGCTGTTCGACCTCCTCCAGCGCGGCGCGGCAAGCCTCGTGCTGTTCGTGGGAGGCCAGAACCGCTCCAACAAGTATGCCGGTATCGAGAAAGGTCATCTTGTGTAATGACGCGCTTGTTCGACCGCTTCCTCAATGGGCATGGCGGGGACTTCACCCGTCCAGACCTTGAGCTTTCCGCGCTTGACCACTTCGCCGGTCGTGCTGGCAGGAACTTCGATCAAGATCCGACCTGGCGAGACATGCGCCCTCAACGTCTGCATATTCGGGATGCCCGCCGCACGGCGCACGGCGCTGGTCAGCACCAGGCGATTGCTCTTATCCAGAGTGATTTCCGTTGTCATGCCACAAGTATGCCGTAATTATGGCACCAACTCAAGTTCGTCTACCGAAAGGAAAATGATTTTGGGAACTGGATGATGAGCAAGAAATGAATCGTGCCGCTCGGTTTCCAGAGCCCCCACGCCACCAAGCTGTCCTCAATGGGTGTCCACCACCCACATCAAAGGTCTGACGGCTGAGTGACACAGGCTTGCAGCCTGTGGGTGAGGCAGCCATTTTGGCTGCCGGGCCCGAAGCTGGGGACCACACGCATCTGCAAAGCGCAGCTCTGGGCATCCTGCTGAGAAGCCCGCAGCGTGCGTGTGTTCACATGAGTAACAAAACGCCCCTTTTCACTCCCTAATTCGTGCTCTGCCTCACATCCAAAGAATCAGGGACCGCCCTGCGCCTTCCCACCGTTTTGCCGATGGCTTCTCCCCTCCTGATGAACCAGTCTTCGTAAACTTCACAACGCCCACCCCTAACCATACATGATCGCCAGCGTCGCCACGACGCCCACGGTCACAAATCCTAACATCGCCATCACGCCATCCTTCGCGATCAACGCCAATCCAAAAATGACGATCGCGATGCCGACGCCATTGGCACTCATCGGCACCAGCTCCGTCATCGGCGTCGCCAACGCCACCAGCGATGCAACGATCGCAATCGCCTTCGTGCCGCCTGCTCCAGTCAGGAACTCAAGCCGCCGGCCGACAAACCGGTCAATGAACTTGGCGGGACGCATCAGCCATTTATCAATGGTCTTCTTCAACTTCTCTGACTTCACCGACAGATTCAGCATCCATTTCGGCAACCAAAACCGCTCCCGTCCTACCACCACCTGACCGGCCACGAGCAAAATAAACAGACCCGACACCGTGGGAACTCCGGGAATGTCACTCACCAATGGTGCCGAGATGATCATCCCGGCCAGCAACAGCAGCGGCCCGAACGACCGCCGCCCGACTTCGTCCATCATCTGATCGAGCGACACCTTTTCCTCCTTGTCCGCCGCCTTCAGCAAACGCTGCAAAAGCTCCTCAAGGTTCTTCGGTGGTTTCGCATCGTCAGCCATGGTTTCACCAGAGAAAACGTCCGCTCCTCCACCAATGCGCTTGCCAAAAAATCGCGGACGATCAATCCAGCACCGCCGATGGATCGGCCTTCGTGATATTCACGGTCTTCATCTCTCCGCCCACTTCAACATCATACCAACCAGGAAACCCGCGCCAGTTGACCTTCCCTTCGTCATCCGTCGTCAAGGTCACCTCCGTCCTCCAGCGTTTCCCGATCCATTCCTCCATCACTTTACCGCGCTCGCGAATGGTCCAATCCTTTGCCCATGAAGCCGCCTCCGGTTTCCAATGGGTTCCCTCCCAGAATCCCCACCACAAGAAACTCGTGTAAGCCGGATGACTGAAAATCGCGATCAATACATCGCGCGTAAAGTCGGCTGCCAGCTCCTCGTCATCATTGATCACCACGTCATATTCCGTGATCGACTGCTTCGAAACAATCTCGGCAAACTTGTCCGTAATCGCCAGCAAATGCTCCGGCGAAGGCAGATAACTCTCATGAAAATGCGCCTGATTGCCCAAACCATCCACCTTGAACCCCGCCTCATTCAGAGACTTGATGTAAGCATACGTATCGTCGCACTGCGGGCCCGGTCGGAACACCTGATCCTCATTAACAAAAAACGGCAACTTCGTTTTGCTCCTCGACAGCTTGAACACATCCCGGTCCAATTGCTCCAGCCCGGGACGCACATTCAGCATATCGGCCCCCACCCAGGCGATTGGATGGTTGATCACATCCCACTCCACCACCCGGTCCTTCACGAACTCCAAACGCTCCGTCACGCTTGCCATCGTTCTCTCACGAATCACCGCATTGTCCTTCACATCAATCAAGTTATAAGGTGTCGGCACCTGCATCAGGTAATGGCCGCGCACTCCAATGTTCCGCTCCGCCAGCCAGTCAAAAGCCTCGTTCAACCCCTCATTGCGCTTCGTCCGCCGCGCGTCATCAAACTCCGGCGACCAGTTGCCATCTTTCAAATCGTTCTCAAACACCACGATGCTAAACAGGTCATCGATCACCTTCCGGTAGCGTTTGTCGTCCGGCGCATCACTGCCCATGCGATCCGCCACAATGGCCGAACCAAAACCAAACTCATGCCGACGCAGCCTCAGCTTCACCTCCGCATTCGCCATCGGCTTGCCTCCCTCTCCAGTCAGAGTCAGCGCCAAATCCGCCTTGCGATGTTGCTCGATCCTCTCCAGCGCCGCCTTTCTCCATGGCGCATCCGCTTCACGCCCTTCGTAGGTGCGCTTTACCGGTTTCGCTTTTGGAAAACCCGCCAGATCCATGCTTGCCGGATACTTCAATAGGCGCACCGACTCCACTTCGATGCTCTGGTTCCGATGCCCGCAAAGCAACACCACCGCTGCCTTGCCCTCCGGGATCGATTCCGTCGCCACGAAAGTCACCGGCAACTCCATCCACTCACGATGAATGCCCACGCCAATGTTGTCTCCAAAGGACGCATAAGGCGGATCGCTCAACTGCAACTTGGCCAACACTTCACCCACATCCTCTGCTCCCACCAATCGAGCTTTGATCACGGCAAACACCCGCTCCCCCTTCTCGATCGCCCCTCCAACCGGAGCCGAAAACTGCGCACTAAATGGTTTCGATGGCGATGCTTGGATGATGGTGATGCGTTTGCCCTTCCCGGGTTCAACTGATTCCACCTTGCCCACTTCACCAGACGCACTTGCGTTCAGCGGCACGGAGCCCCGGATGTCCGACCCTCCGTCCGGCATCCCGACCGCCGCAGCCCAGCCCTGGGCCATGAGACCCGTCATCAAAAATCCAACAACAGAACAAAACAAACGCATCTGCCAGCCTCGCAGATCGTCGATTTAGGTGCAAGTGGGTTCTGAAAGGTCACAGGACCCATTGGTCAATGCTTCGATCTGAACGCTAAGTCCGACGACACGTCGGCCCTCCATGGAATGCGAACTCTGATTACATCCTCCATCAATGAAGGCCGCAGGCGCAAACGAAGTTCAGTCAGGCGCGAACACGTTGCCGACGCATGAACAGCAAGCCAACCCCCATCACCACCGCCAAAGCACTGGAAGGTTCAGGAACCTGCAAGGCCCTGACCTGGAAGTTGTCAATGCGGTAGAACCCATCAGTCCCCCCGCTGGAGTCGGCATTCACATCCCAAGCTGGAGCCACAGATGGCGCGGTGTTAGACACCAAAATGTCAATCCCGTGAAAGCCAGTGCCCAAAGAATGGGTATCGAGAAACGATTCCGTATAGTCCGAGTAACCATCGCGAGTCACCGTCAGAGTTTGATTATAAAAATCGAAGGTGACCGTTCCAGTGGCGCGTTCTCCTACTGCAACAGGAGTAAAGTTGGGTCCGGAACCCGCCGGTCCGGTGGACGGCAGCGGGGCATTGCCGCTCCATGTGCCAAGATCAATGGCAAGCGAAGCCTCACCATTATGTCCGAGCACATCGTAATCGAAGGATATCTCATGAACAATCCAATCCTGTGTGCTCGAAAGGGTAAACCCTCCCTCAAACCCCCACATGAAACCAAATCGCGCTGGAGGAACCGTAAGACCAGCATAGCCATTGCCGAAGTCGGGATCAGGCATGTAATACAGACCGCTACCAAAAGGATCTGACAGAGTTTCTGATCCATTGGTCCATGGATCAACACTCGAGACGTCGGGATGGAAGGCGACGTCACCAGCGTTGCCGGGCGAGAAGGTGAGGTCGATCAAGGTTTCCGCCACTTGCGCCGTCGCCACCTGCAGACCTCCTGCTGCAAAGAGCAAAAGAGAGCCGATGACACTGCACACTCCAGGCAGGCTGGTGGATACCACGCCAAAAGCACGTTGCCCGTTTTTTCCCGAAACCGATGAGGCCAATTGCCCAACCGTTCGCGAAGAAGAAGCTTGAGATGCGGCAGATGATGCCAACTGCCCGGCTGGTGATGAATAACTCATGGGGGATACTTTCATTGGAAGACTGGGTTATTGATTGATTGATGAATTGACCGAACGCACACTGACTCTTTTTGAAGAAGGGACGAAAGACCGGGCCCTGGTAAAAGCGGTTGGCCAAGGTGCCGGTTTCTCCTCAGCAACCACCGGGCCGGCGACGGAAGAACAATGCAAAAAAAACGGTCACGGCGGTAAATGCCACCGCCGTGGGTTCGGGGACGGAAGCCACCGTCGGAACCGCGAATTGCAGGGTAGGTGCGTCCAGATTGATCGTTGGGGTGGCTCCGCCTGCACCAGTGAGCCTCGATTCGCTGGGCGTGCTTAAACCATCAAAGGTGCTGGTGATGAAGGCAAAATCATTGCCGGCCTCATAAGTGAACAAAAATGAAACCACATCCCACGCGTCGGCACTGAGAGTCACAGAAGTTGAAATCACTGGATTGCCTGCGTAGGCCCAGTCGATCTGATACTCATTCCCTTCACCAATCGCCCAGGTGCCGTTGCCCAGCCCCATGCCAAATTCCGTGGGTTTGATGGCGAAGGCGAACGCATACTCGGTTCCATCCACCAAGGTGATTGGCGCACCCGTGTGATCAATGACGTTGGTCAGATTCCCTCCCGCGAAGAGAACAGAAAGCAAATTATTCGGTCCCTGAGATGTCCCACCGAGCGACCAGTTGCTATACGGATTAGGCGAGGCCGAGTAATCGTAATAAACGTCATTCGTGCCCGTATTGGTGCTTTGGACGGAACCCGTGGCATCAATCGCCCATCGTCTAGTGGCGAACTCCTGCCCGTGGCTCACCAGAGAAGGGTCAAACGAGAGCGAGCCCGGATGGATGACTTGCTGGGCGCTTGAATTCGTTTGGAGGAAAACCGCGATAACGGAGGTGATGAAGCAAAAGTTTCTGAGTGTATTCATGGGGGAGCGCCGTGTTGATTATTGTTCTACTGAATATCAAAAAAACCAAACGCTCTACCTGGGGCAAAGCGAATTCGGAAATTTTTGCCGCACACTAGGGTCAGTTTGCGTTTTCACGGCTAGAATTACCTAATTCGTCGCTGCAAATAAAACCTGCTCGTATGGTGATTCAAAAGGCCAAAACTGCAATATTGAACACTATGCCCATATTGCTAAATGATGCGCATTGATTGTTCCACGTGATACCCATCTTTTTATGCATCACCTATCCCGAAAGATCATCAATTCCGATGGTTCACGTGGATCCACTGCCGCACCTTCAACCCTAACCCCACGGTCCCTTCCCAGCTGGCACACACACAGCGCGAGAAGGCTGCAGCCACCCTGGACCACTGCGAATTTCTCAGCGCCTCTCCATTGGAACCACAGGTCAAACGCTGACTTTCGACAAACCACACTCACCCAAAAATGCTGGTGATCGGCTTCCCTTTGTCCGCAACAGTAAATGGTCGTTTGGTCGGCGAATACAAGACGTGATCCAATGGCAATCCCAACGCATAGGCGATGGTGGCATTAAAATCTGGGACGCTTACCTGATTTTCGGACACCTCAATGCCACGATCGGTTTTGCCATAGACCTGTCCACCGTTCACGCCACCGCCCCATAAAACCGAACTGAACGCCTTCGGATAATGGTCACGACCTTCGTTCTGATTCACATCGGGCGTGCGACCAAATTCCGTCGCCAGCACCACCAGCGTCTCGTCCAACAAACCGCGACTGTGCAAATCCGGCAACAACGCGCCCAATGCCTTATCCAAAATCTGACAACGCTCCGGCACACGCACAAAGTTGTCATTGTGGGTATCCCAACCACCGAGATTCACCTCAATGAACCGCACCCCATGCTCCACCAGCCGACGTGCCAGCAAACACCCTTGTCCAAAGCTGTCGCTGCCGTAAGCCTCATGCATCTCGTCGGATTCATGGCTTAGATCAAATGCCACCAAGTCCTTGCTTTTCATCACACTCACCGCATCCCGATACACGTCCGCATAGGCCTTCACTCCAGAATATTGGTAACTCTGTTGAAACTTCTGATCCAGCTTTGAAGCGAGCCCGAGCCGGTAATCAAAATCACTTTCGCTCAGCGATGAAAGTCTTTTGCTGTTCTGCAATCCACCCGCCGGATTGTTGATCACCAAAGGTGCCGCTGTCGCCGGGAAAAATCCGGCGCCCGGATGTTTGCTGTCGTTGGTGACAATGACACTGCCAGGCAATGCCGGATTCGACCGCCCTTGAAACGTCGTCAACCACGCGCCCATGCTTGGATGCCGCGTCGCCCCACGCATCGTGTAACTGGTATGTTGATAATAATTCCCCTGCTCATGTGCTCCTTGGGTTGAATTCAACGAATTGATCACCACTCCATGATGCATGCTCTTCGCCGTGTTGGGCAGGTATTCGCTGATCTGCACGCCGTCCGCTGAAGTCGCAATCGCCTTGGTCGCTCCCATCTGCTCACTTCCTGGAACGACTCCGAACGTATCGAGATGGCTCATCCCGCCACTCATGTAGAGATAAATGACATTCTTCGCCGAGGCGATTTGTTTGGCCGCCGAAGCATCCGCAAACGGAGCCCCGTGCGCCCTGCCAGCAACCATCGGCAATACCGAAACGCCGAGGCAGGTTTTGGCTGCGCGAAGAACAAACTGGCGGCGACTAAGTTCGTCGGCTTTCAAATAGGATGTTTTCATGGCGAGTCAGGTAAGTTAGAAAAATCAGGGGATTACTGAATGTAAAGAAACTGGGAGCTGGCGAGCAAGGCGTGACTGATGTCCTCCAACGCGCTATCTCCACGATCCCGCAGCACCTGCTGGAGGATCATGCGCTCATCGGCTGTCGGCAGCCGGCTCAGATAGGCTTGATACAACAACTCCACCCTTGCTTGTGGCGTGGCGGCTTTCTCGATTTGTTTGCCTAAATCCGAGTCGGGATGATTCAGGATCTCCGACGCCGGACTGTTCAACAAAGCCAGCGCCTGGGGGACCGTGGCATCATCCGTGGCGTTTTCGATCACTTCACGATCCGACTGGCCAAACGTGCGCAGGAAATGACCTGGCTTGGTTGGCGATGGCAGCTCCGATGCGCGCACGGAAAGGTTCAACAACGTCCCGGCCTTGATCGCCTCCTGCCGTTCACTTCGCGACATGCTCATGCCCATCATCGAGTTGCGATCCGGGCGCATCACATTGTTCAAGCGATCCGGGCGATAACCAAGTTTCAAACCTTGCGCCCGCTCCTCGCCCACCAATCCTTCCAGCATCGCACTGCTTGCCTCACGACGAAGCCGCTGTGCCTGTCGCGTAAGACCTTTCGGATCTGATCCCGATTCTTTTTGCTCCGCCATTTCTGCTTTGAGTGCCGCGAGCTTTTCCTGACCTGCCTCACGCTGTTCCGTGTTTGCTTTCGCCAGTTCCACGATCTCGTCCATCTCCCTGGTCTCAATCGTGTCCTTGATCATTTTGATGTCCGCCAGGTATTCGTGAAGTTTGCTGCTGTCGGTGGAGATCTGATTGTCCACATTCCCCTTGGCCAGAGTTACCATGGAATCCCACACCTGCTCGGCACTCATGCGCCGCAGAATTGGACCCGTGAAATAGTAAGTTCCGCCCAATTCCACCTCGGTCGGATTGGCCATGCGTTGATAAGTCTGGGTGTTATACAACACGCGCAGGAACGATTTGATCGAATACTTCTTCTCCACCATCAGCTGAGTCAAATAGTCCATCAACGGACCATTGGAGGGAACGGTCGAATCCGTCATCTCATCCACTGGCTCGATCAATCCGATCCCAAAAACTTTCTTCCACATGCGGTTGGCGATCACCGTTGAGAAACGTGGATTGTCAGGCGATGTCATCCACTGCGCAAACGCCTCAAGGTTGCTCTCACCTGGAGCCGCCACCGCATCATGACCAAACATCACCTTGGGCTGGATGCGATCACCTGGCTTGGCGTCATCATAAGCATAATCCGCCGGCAACATCGGCAGCTTGTTGTCACTCCAGGCCACCTGCATGTAACGCAGCGGTTGCAGCACGTCCTTCAACGCCTCGCGCACCATGGCGACATCCTTGCGGTTCACCCCATTGGTCATCTTCTGGCGCATCGCGCGGCGCTCCTGTTTCGACATGGCGGCGACTTCCTCTTTCGAAGGTCGTTTCATGCCGCCGCCCTTCAACATTCCATAACCCACCCTCGTATCCATGCCATTGGTATAAGCCGCCATCCCGTAATACTCGAGCTGCGTCATTTTATCGAACGGATGATTATGGCATTGTGCACAAACAATCGAAGTTCCCAAAAACACCTGAACCGTGTAGGCGAGATGATCCAGTTTGTTCTCATCACGCATGTAAAAGCCAATCGCGCCGCTGTCCCATGCGCCGCCTTCAGTCGTCATCAACTCGCGCACCAACACATCGTAAGGCGTATTGGCCTTCAGTTGTTTTTTCACAAATTCCGCGTAGGCATCTGCCGTGGCACGACCCCGCACATTGTCCGTCAACCGCAGCAGATCCGCCATGTAGTTGAACATGTGACTGGTGTAGCCATCGGAGGCCAGCAACTGATCAATCAGCTTGGTGCGCTTGTGTGGATCGCGAGACGACACGAACTGCTGCGCCTCTTCCACGGTGGGAATGCGCCCGACAATGTCGAGATACAAACGCCGCACCAACACGTCATCGGGGGCGGCGGCATTGGGCTGCAGGTTTTGCTTTTTCCAAACTTCAGCAAGAAGCGAGTCGATCTTCTGACTCTCTGGCATGGCCGCCATGGCCTGGAAAAGACAGCCTGCGAGTAAAAGCAGGCAAAGGGACAGGGAGGTGGTTTTCATGGGTAATTCGTCGGGTTGCCGCTAAAACGAAGACATTCGACGAATCTAACAGCAGAATATTCGCTCGGTTGCGAAGATTCCCGGAGTCGAAGCCCTTTGGAGTGCGGAGATTTTCCCTGCTTTGGTGGTCGGGCTACCCAACCCTCCCCCCAACCTACTCCGCCCCCATGCCCAGATAAAGCGACGCGACCTTGCCCTTTTGAATGTGCACAAACAGCCCCAAATACATGTTGCCGATGATCAGGGTTTCCCCCGGCGTGCTGTCGCGTTGGTTGATCAGATCTTGATAAGCAGCCGTCACCCGCGACTCTGGACTTCCAATTCGAATGCCCCGCGACGTCTCAATTTTCGAACCCGGACCCGCACTGATGTTGGCCAACGTTTTAAGTTTCTTTTCGGGATCAACGACAAAAGCCAGGCTCAGATCCAACGATTCGATTTCCCACATTTCAATCACATCGCCCGTGGCTTCCTGCATTTCCGCTTTGCCGCGAACGATCTTCGCCGGTTTTAACGCCGCTTCCACCTCCATCGCCTTCATCCCACTACGCAACGCTTTGCCATTGAGATAAAAGATCTCGTTTTCCACCACTTCATTTTCAATGCCTCCAATCACCTCGCTCAACAGCACCGCCTCAGCGTCTTTGTCACCGATTTTCCGATCCCCTTCGCTCAAGGCCACCATCTCCACCCCCGTGGCAAGCTCGGTCTTGCTGGCTGCCTTGTCTTCAGCGGTGGTCTCGTTTCCTTCCTCATCAAAAAATGTCACTTTGGTGCTGACCACCACCCGGAAATCATAAACCCCCGGCTGGCTTTCCTTCCCGGGCATCCTCGCGAAACACTCATAAGGACCAAGTGGACCCCCGGAAAGCTTCGGATAACCTTTGCCAATGCGTTCCCCCGTCGCCACCGGATGGAATTCCAAAGGCGACAACGTTTTGGCAAACGGTGATCGTTCGATCGCATACGCCACATCCTCCCTAAACGGCAGCGAACCACCGGCGTGCAGGGAACACGCCGTCGTCAGCATGAGGATGAAAGTAGCTCGTCGGACCCAGGAATGCAGTTTCATAATGAGGGATGGTTGCCTGATCGGCGGAACTTGTGACCACTTATCTATCTCGCGGCTTCATTCGAAGCCTCTGCATCTGTGGCATAAAGTTGCAAAACCTCCACCCGATTTGTTCCTCCAACAAACACCCGGTTCATTTCCGGTTCAATCGCCAGGGGACAGACATTTGGCTTTTTGGCATAGGCCGAAGGAAAACTGCCGGAAAAATATCGTTTCGACACGACCGTGTCGCGATCCCGATCCGTCGGCTCAGGTGGCTCGACACTGACCGCAAACTTCCACACTTCATAATCCGCATTGTTGCATCCCAGAATCAGCAATCCGCCCGATGATTGCGGTGAGGTGTTGCCGAAACGCACCTGCTCAAACAAGCGCGTTCCCTGGCTTTCACCCAAGGTCTGCGCGCTCAACGGCACGACCGGGCGACCTCCATTGTAAAGACCCGCAGTGGAGGTCCGCGAATCTCCCACCACCGTGCCACGATCCCCACGAAAATCCCAAATCACCACGCGACGTGCTTCCACCGTCCGCCCCCCTTCATCTTCCTCCCGCGAAAGCACCAAAACGATGGCACGACCATTCGGCGTGAACACATGCTCCACCACTTTTTCCCCTTCCTGCGGACGATAATGACATACCGCCTCCAGATCCTTCGGCACCTGACCCTTCTTCAAAATCACGAACTGTCCTTCTTCTTCCGACAGGTTCTCGAACAGCAGAATGCCACCCGCCGCTGGCGATTGATAAGTCCAGAAATTCCCGGTCGGATCAAGCCTCACCACCGGACGGTCTGCCGTGCGCACCGCCGGTTCAAGCAACCGATCCGCCTCCGCCTTTCCATAAGCACCCAACACCCACCGTGTCTCCAACGTCGAAGAAGTGGTCATGCCCGAAGCAGGATCATAGTTCACGAATACCAGAAAACGTTCCAACGGATAATCTCCCATTCCTCCGAGATAATAGAAACACGAACTCAGATAGTTCGTCTTCTCCCGACCGGCGACAAAGGTGGCATGCTCCAGCTGAACAACGCTGCCGTTGTATCCCTCACCAAACATTTCGCGCGGCACCGTGACCTTGCCCTTGATTCGGTAAGCGTTTTTGTCGCCAGCAGAACCCGACTCCACCAATCCCAGCACATCGACATTCTGCGCATGGCGCCCCCAGCGCGCCGATGTCAGCCAAGGTTGAAACTCATAGTAAGGTCGGATCAAGCGATGATGCGAACTGGCGCGTGTCACGGTATTGCTGAGCGCATTCAGCGAAAACATTCCCAGATTGCCATCGGTATCCAGCATGCCGGGCAATGCAATCTCCGCGATGCTCGCCCCGATGCTCTTCTCCACCTGAGCCTCCATAACGCCACGCGCATTCTTCCGCAACACCGGCATGGGACTGTCCAGTTTCATCCAAAATTGTTCCATCAAAGCCTCCAATCCGGCATCTTCTGAAACCGATGCCGAAAGCGTCTTGATGCGCATAAACGGATCGCGCTGACACAACTGCGCCGATAGCGTGAGCCTGCCGCCCGCCTCCACCGAGAAGGTTGGATTGATCAACAAATAGTCCGGCACCGCCCCCTCCCAATTGAGATTGATGGCACTAAGATCCGCAATCTTCGCAAGGCTTTGCAGGTCGCTGTTCGAGTCCATCACTTCAAAAAACTGCGACGTCGAATCATCCGAAGCTTGATGAAAGGCATTGTCCAAGGCCTCCGGACTGTAACCCACCGCCACCTTGGCCAGTGTAAAAGGCGCAGGTTGTAGCCGCCATTTGGGATAACTCAGCAGAAGATCCTCGTTGGGATTTTCACCGCTCCCGACTACCGGGATCAGCATCCAAACAATCGTGGCGAGCAACACGTGGATAAGTCTGGTCATGGTGCAAACGGGTCGTTGATAAAGTGAAGGGACTTGAAGGTGGCGTCGAACGCTTTTGGGTCTTGTGCCCATTTATCCCGGAAATCGAACAGCGGCTTCGGCCAGATCTTCTTTTCCGTTGCCGTGCCTGTTGGTGTTTTCACCACCCCGAACACGTGAAGCTCCTTAACCCCAGCGAGACTTGCATTGAGCGCTTGAAAGGCGTCGAGACTCTGGGCCAGTTGAGCGCAGCCGGGAAAGTAGTGACCACTCTTGTTGCTGATGGCGATGAGGATGCCCTTATCAACCTTGATCTCGCCGGCACCAGCCACATCCGCAGCACTGAGAAACGAGGAGTGATGAAATAGGGAAACCTTGTGGGTCCCGGCAAAAATTTCACCATCCGGGCTGACGACATAGATGGCCCAGCCCTTCCCGGAAAACGCCGTGGAATGATTTTGGGTGTCAAACACCACGCCACCGCACATTAGCAGACCTTTCTCGACCTTGAGTTTGTAGGGCGCGCGATCCAAGTCCGTTTTGAGATACTCCACGCTAAGGTTTTTCTTGAAGAAATCCACGAGGACCAAATCCTCTTCGAACCTGGCATCCGGCATATCTTGTTTGGTAATGGTCTTGGGATCCAGGTCCGCAAACGACACTTGACGGCAGTAATTGAGGGCCGCCGGGTAGTCTCCTGGATAGTGCCTTTGAACCACCAGCTCGCAAATCGACTGGAGAAACAGCGCACGATAGTTTTTGTAGTCGACGCCCAGGGTTGGCACGAGGCTGTCCTTGAAACGTTGGATATCCCCTTCATTGATGCGTTTCACCAGACCCGGTCGGTTGAAGACGATTCCTTCGACCACGCCTGAAATGGAGGCCCAAACATTGACCACGGGCTTGACTTCTTCCAGAAAACTGGCGGTGGGTTTTGCGGACTTGGTGTCGATGACATACTTATGATTCACGCTTTTTGTCAGCGGATGTTTTGGCAAAACGCCCAGCTTCAAGTTTGCAAGCGCCTTGGTAGCATAAGTCCGCAACATCTGATCACCCGCCTCCGTCTGCCCGCGGAGGACGGGCTTGTTCAGACAGGCGCGATACATCTGTGCCGCCCAGATGTTGTCCCCATTTTCCCGGAACAGCTCCGCCGCGTTGTAGAGCAGGCTGAGGGCGGTCAGGTTGACCATCTTTTTGTCCGGCGTGGAAAAGATCTTCGCCACCCCAGGCGTGCACCCTTTCAAATCTCCAGCAGAGATATTCAAGGTGTAGCCATTGGTAATGGCCAGTTCCCGCAGCTCCAGTGCGGCGGCAGAAACTTCATCGGTGGTGATGCTGGCGGTGTTGAGCACGCTGAGCAGCAGTGCGCGCGCGATATCGTAATTGGCGGCAACCGCAGACTTGCGGTAGCACTCTGCGGCACGCACGCACCAGCTGTTGTTCAAGCTGACGGCATAAACTTCATCACACTTCTTTGCGGCCAGCACCCAGGCGTCTGACCGCCCGTTTGGCGCGATTTTTTCTGCAAGCTCAATGGCAACCGCAGCCTCCCATTCCGCAAACTGGATGGCGTCGGATTTTTTTTTGAGTTCAGCCTGGAGAAGGCCGATCAACGCGGGATCGGCCTGCAGGTTCTTAACCGCAGGCTTGCGGGCCAGTTTGGGACGGGGCGGACTGGCGGCGGGCCCTGTGACCGGCGGCGCGCCATAGGCGTCCGCAGGGAGTTGGTCATTGTCACCATCATCGTCATCGTCCGAGGGTTGAGTCCTGCCGGTTCCGGGTAGGACAAGGAGGATTAACAAGGTAATGATCGAAAGTCCCTTGAGCGACCGATTAACCCGGTAAGGTAATGGCATTGGCAAACGTTTTTCTTGGGTGGAAAACTTCATAACTTGCGTAGTTAGATTGAATCTGGAAACTGCTTGTTTGACTTAGGGTTTCAATGCATCCTCGGAGAAGCCCATTTTCAGGTAGGCGGTCTTGAAATCGGCAGGTTTCTTGTTCCACATATCCAGAAGATCCCTGGCAGTCCCCAGCCACTTCTTTTGTTCAGCCTTGCCTGCGGCCGTCGTGCCCTTCGGCAGCCCCATGACTTGAACCGTCGTGATCTTGGACAGATCCACTCCCATTTTTTCCAGAGCCTTGAGTGTCTGAACCAGTTGGATGACCGTCGGAAGATAATGACCACTCTTGTTGGAGATTTCGGTGATCACTCCGTTGTCTGCCTTGATCTCGCCGGCGCCGGCGGCGGGCGCTGCAGCGATCAGTGAAGAATGATGAAACCGTCCTCTGGCGTGCGAGGACACCAACAGTTCGCCATCGGGGCTGAGCACGTAGATTCCCCAACCGTCTCCGGAGAAAACCGTGGAGAGTTTCTGCGTGGTGAAAACCTCTTTGTTGCGTTGCAGGAGTTTCTTCTTTGGATCAAAAGTAAGTTTGTAGGGAAGCCGTTCGGCCTCGCTCTTGAGGTATTTCACCGTCAGATTTTTGAAATACCCCACCCAGAGTGGGTCATCCTTGGACATCGGTTCAGGCAGTTCATGCGGTGCTGGCTGGATGGACAAACCTTTGAAGAGATTCTCTTCATCGCAAAGCGCGAGCACTTTCGCATACGAAAAGCTGTCCGGGCCTTTTAGTTGGCGAATTTTATAACAGTAGGTCTGAAGATAAAGTGGGCGGTAGCGGTTGAACTCCACCCCCAGGATCTTTTTCAGAGAGTTCTTGAATTCGGTAATGTCCGTGTTTTTGACGGGCACGGTTGGCTGACTGGCGCTCATGGGTGCCAGGCGGTCCACAATGGCGAGGATGCTGGCCCAGGTTTTTTGATCAGCAAGATATTCCTCCTTCCAGGCGGGATGGTTCGTGACGCTGGCATCCTTGATGTATTCCGATGAGACGTTGACGGTGACCGGGTAGTCTGGAACTTCGTTCAGTTTCAGGCCAGCGAGACCCTTGCGGCATTGGCTTTTCAGTTCCTCACCAACGCCGTCAAGCTTAAGGCAGCGGCGATACATGGCGGCGGCCCAAATGAAGTCGCCATGTTCATGAAAGAGTTTTCCTGACCAATAAGCTAGCGGGTAACTTTTCGGAGAGGAAACGGAAACTCTGTCAGACAAAAGCTTGGCGATTTCATAGTCGAACGAACCCAGATCTTTCTTTTCTAGAACCATCTCATAGCCGTCGCTTTCGATCAGTTTAATCAATCCATAGCAGATCTGGACGACCGATGGCGCACTTTGGGGGCCGGGTTTCATAGACGCCAAGGCCAGCATCAGGCACTTTCTGGCCTCGTCATAACCCTGCTTCGTCTTGAGCACCATGAAGGTGTCAGCTGCCGCCAGCAACAACACAGGCGAAGGGTTTGGTTCCGTCCTGAATCTGGCGGCGAATTGTTGCGCGAGCGCATTCACCGCGACCAGATCTTTCTTCACCTTCTTAAGCTCCGTTTCCTGCTGCTGCCAGATGAGCGTTTCCGGGTCCAGGTTGCTGACCTGGCTCGTGGATGCCGAAGTCGATGAACCCGCCGCTCCTGCCGTGGTTGACGTGGCAGATGAAGCCCCCGGATCCGCAGTCGACGCATCGGGCGTGAAACCGTCATCATAGACGTCATCGTATGGTTGTGCCCAGGCTGCACCGCCCGCAAACAGCAGGAACGCGGTGAAGGTCAATGCCAGTGATGCGGTCGATCGTTTTCTTGGTGAATGGTCGTTGCTCGTCATGGTTGCTCCTTGATTGATGCTCTTCAGTTGGTTGGTCACTCGTCGACCAGGATAAGTCCTTCGGCGCCTCCCGGTTGGTTGATCCATTTTCCTGGTTTAACGGGGGATTGGTATTCGACGTCCAACTCGGTGATACCCGCGAGCGTTCGGAGCGGCAGTTCCAGCACCGCAGATCCTTCCGATTGAGATACGGTGATCGGATAATTCGTGGTATCTCCAGGATATCGGAGACTCACGGTGACTTGGTCCGCGTTGATCGTGGTGAAGATTGGAGCGTCCACCCAAACCGTGATCGGAAGTTTTTGGTCCCGCGCTTCGACAATTCTGAAGTCAGGGGCCTTGATGCTGCCCTTGATGGTGGCACCCACCTTGGCTTCGGTGCGACCCACGAAATAGGAGTCGATGGACAGGTCCAGCGGAAGCCCCTGCCCGTCAGTATTGAGGAAGAGCTCCCGCAACGCAAAAGCCTCGCTTTCCTTGGACGACAGCTTCAGGAGCAGACGATTGCGTGCATCCCGTTTGCATAGGGGCACGGTGAGTGAGGGCACTTTCTTTTCGCCATCGGAATCAAGCGCCAGGCTGGCGGTGAAGTGATCCGGCAATCCGGTTTCCAAATTTGCTTCCAACAAGGCGGCATGCTGGTATTGCTCAGCCAGTTCCTTCTGCACCGGATTTATCTGATCCGCCGCAAGGGCAAAATCCGGCGTGGCTTGCAAGGACATAAGGAAAATCAGGTCCCGGTTGGGAACCTTGAATTGCACGGGAGTTGCCGAGGGATTCCAGCGCACCTGATCGGGCAGCAGTCGGGCTTTCTTGGTGCGAATGTTGTAAAAAACGACCCAGAGTTGACCCGCTACTCTGATAGGAAGACGAAACACCAAATCCTCCAGCCTCGAACGGGCATTGGATAGCGCGGTCAATACTCGGCTCTGTTCCGCGTCGCCAAGTTCGGTCGACAACACCCTGGTCAACTCTTCGGCGAGCAACAGCTGAACGAGCACGGCGTTTGCCTCGCCGAAATCTTTGGATTTAAAATCGTATTGCGTGAGCAACTGCTGCGCGTCGGCAAGCAGACGGCTCAACAAGGTGCGTTGCAAACGCTGCAAATCGAGCGCCAGCACGCGGTCCGCCTGCTTGAACCACAGCGCACAAAGATTGCCGTTGTTGATCACCAGCGGGGCATTGGCTGCGATGGCCTGACCCGTCAGCCATTTTTGAATCTGCGGGGCAAAGGGTTTGCCATCCGTGGTGTTGCCAAGTTTTTCCAAGGGCAGGTTGATCTTCCGGGTGGAAGAATAAGGGCCGATGGCTAAGGTGAAATCGGCGGACAAATTCAGCGTTTGCTGATCCTTGTCGAAACCCAGTTGAACGGTGTATTCAAACCCGGACGATGGGGGAACGGACGACAACAAAACCGCGTTGGCTTGGGGTGCCGCTTTAACCACCGCCTCCGCTGGCCAGGGATTGGGTGTTGTCGCCACATCGACAAAGCGATTGTCCGAATCCGAATACTGCACCGCGATCGACTGGCTGGTATTGAACAACTTAAACGCAAGGACGCCCGCTCCCTGCTTGATGTCCGCATCGCGGATCTGACAATCGACGGCGCCATGCAGTTCCCTGGTTTGCCCGGCCGCGTTGCCCTCGCCAGCGGCGAAGCTTAACTCAACCAGTCGATAGCCCATCTTCTCTGGCTGCACGCGATTAAAAACCGAAGTCTCCAGCCACACCAGCGAACGTTCGTCTCCAAGTGCCAGTCCACGCAATTTGGCAGGGGCTTGAATCGCTGTCCGTTTAGCTGAGGTCAATCGAACGTCGGGAGCGATCACCGCGTAGAACTCGCGCGCCTGCGGAAAATGCAACAGGGGTGCCTGATTGTCGTCGGCGTGCACTTGTGCCGACAATACCCATGCCGATGCCACCACGGCGATGCCCGACAACCAGCAACGTCTCATGGCTGCTCCTTTCGCTTGTCCGTATCGGTTCGCAAAAGGTCCATGACATCGTCAGGATTCAACTGCACAAAGGCATCGAAATTCGGAATGCGCGATTCCATCCAATCCAACGGCTGTCCAAGACGAATGATCTTCCCAGACAGCGTCATCCCAAACACCACGCGCCACTTCATTTTTAACTGGGCCGAGTATCGCCCCTTGAGTTCCTTGATGAACGGTTTGGTGGCGTCGGCTTGATCGCCAGGGACCGGCAGCGAGACGGTCGCCTTCGTGATGTAACCCGACAGCGGATCGACTAACTCCACTTCCACAGCAAGGCTCTTAAGTCCGGTTTGAGTCCAGTCATCCAACAGCACAAAGTGAATGCGTTGTCGGGTCTCGCGTGCAAATCCATCGACGTTCAACCATGTCTCGGTCCACGCTGCCTCCTGTGCATTCACATCGAGCAACACGTAGCGCTCGACCTCCGCCCAACCATCCCATGTCAGGTCGATGCTTTTTTGCGGCGTGGCATTCTCCTTCCAAACGACCACCGGCACGGCTCCCACGGCACTTGCCGAATTCGCCAAACGATAGTCCATCCAAGCCATGCGCATCGCGGTGAATGCGGCCAGCAAGATGGCCTCATCATCATCCACCATTCGGATGCCTTCCTGCGCGGCACAAAACTTCACAAAAGGAACGACCTCAGTGAGCGTTATCAATACAGGATCCGGCTGGCCAACTGCATCCAACAACTGCAAATCCATCGGGTGATTTTTCCTCCACCCGAGCATCGCCGCTCGAACCGCTTGCGGGTCCGCCGAAAAACGAATTCCATTTCCCGTCAGCGCTTCATGATCCTGGACCACCAGATGCGTGCGGATGGACAGCGGTCGACTGGCTTCCGCTTTCCGATCTCGCAACAGATCGACGTCCTCACGCCGCAGCGAGATGGCGACAAACGATTCAACAAAAGACGGTTCAACCTCACCCGGCGTCGCGCCACGGTGGCTTCCCGCAAACCATTCCACGCTTTTCCATTTGATGGGCACTGGCAGCCTTTGGGTCGCCGAAGCCGGGGTTTCAGCCTTCACTTTGAAAGTCAGAAATCCCCCCTGCAATGCGAGACCCGATTCCAGGTCCGGTGTGCTGTCGTCCTGCTCCTGGGTCAATTGATAGATGCCAAGATGCAGACCTCCACTCACCGACCATTTTTGGGGAAGCCCCAGCGGTTTCCGATCACGGGAATAAAACACCAGCTCGCCGTCCGCAGCCATTGCGTGGTCGCCGACAACGACAAAGGTCAACGCCATGAGACCGGGCAAGTTCAGAACGAATGAACCTCGTTTCATGGCGTGACATCATTGATCATCAATGGGAAGCCGCTTGGAACCAGCGTCTAGCTGCCGGACAACGCCTTGCCCACATCAATGACAATCAGGTCGCCCACCAGAATCCCCTCGTTGACCTGAACGCCTTTTTTGTCACCGGCATTGATGAGGAACTCGATCTTCATCGGCGTGTCACTGCCATCTGGATTCAAGAACAGAAACAGGTCCTCGGTCACCGTAAAAAAGCCATCGGAATCCGGTTTCAAGTTCTCCAGGGGAATCGACGAGGCGACTGGCTTGCGTGAGGTATCCACCGCATACCGCTCAAGCCATTGTTCCGCACCTTCCAGAGCACCATCGGGTTTGACCTTCACCAATTGACGGGTCCAAGCGCTGACCTGCTGGGTGATTTTTGGCACCACGGCCACATTGCCAGCCCAGTCCACGGACTTGGTGGAATCAACGACGCGAAACATGAAACCTCCACGCCTCGGCAAGGGCGGCAGACTGGACTCGGAAATCATTCCGGCCGTGCCATTGATCTTCGCCGCATCCAGCACGATCTTTTGACCTGAACCATACAGATTGTTGAACACCGCCCTCGCTTGATTGAGCGATGCCAGCACATTTTTCGATTCCAATCCAGACACTCCGGCAGCTTCCAATCGTGAGCGGTCGGCCGCATTGCCGGCGGATGCGAGCGCATACTTGACGGTGAACACGGTGTCGCGATTGACCTTGGCCCCACCGTCGAGCAGTGATCCATCGGGACCGGTAATCGGCGGGATGTTGACCGGACCAAACTTGAACGTGTAGCCATTCGCCGGTGCCTGTGCCCAGTCGGACATCACTGCGAGTTTGCCTTTGGCGGGATCATTCGAATCGGCCAGCGTGGCTTTGAAAAGTTTGTCCGCATAGGTGCATTCCACCGAGGAAATGTTGAACCACGGAGAAACATCCGGGGCCACCGCGATGGTGGGCCGCGCCACCGACCAGTCGCTGGCCTGCGCTTCGGTGTAATGACGTTTGGTATTGCCGGGTTTGTAGGAGAAATCCAGCACAGCAAAACGCGAGTCCGACTTGGTCAGTTTGGTGCGCCCGGACCAGTTGAAGGTAAAGTCTTTCTGCTCCGACTTCTGCGACTGCTTCATCGAGAACGAAAAGGCAAGACCGGCTTTTTTCTCGGGAAGATTGGCCGGGGTTCCATCGAGATTTTTTTTGCCTTCGTTGAGGTTAACCGCCTCCATCTGCGGCTCGCCCTTGCCCTCGGCCAGTCCCGGCATCGGGGACACGGTGGAAAAATCCATGAAGTTCTCCAACACCTTGTCCACCACTTTGCTCTTGATGCGATCCACCAACTCGTCGTCCTTGCCAGCGTCGCCCAATACCGTCACCTTGATGGCATTGCTCTGCAGCAGGCTTTGTTTGAAATTTTCGTAGTCGGCACTCCCTTTGAAGAACCAGTATTGGCCTTCCACCCCTGTTTTGATGTGATCCGTCTTCATGATGGAGGAAGACTTGCCCGTCACTTCCACCGAATAGTCGTTGTCGTAACCTTCATAAGAGAAAGCGAGATAGGCAGTGAAGGGCGCGTTCGACGTGCCCGATGGGGTCTCCACGATAGGCTTGAGAATGTCGAGGGCGGACCGTGTCAGCGGAATGGTGACGGAGAAAACATCATCGGTAAGCGGTGCCGGAATTGGACCCAGCTTCACGCTTTTGCCGCCTTCCTCTGGATTGATGTATTCGATGTAAATATTGGCACCGCGCAGTGGAAGTCTGCCCAGCTTTTGTCCGGGCTTGAGCACCTTTTTGCGGATGATATCCAGCGCGCCTGGATCGAGTCCGAAATCGAACGTGGCCTGGAACACCCCTCCCTGAAGCACCCTGCCATCTGGGTCCACGGCGAGGCTGCCCTTCTCGTCGTAAATCTGGTCGCCCGAATACGCCAGATTGTATTTGGTCACCGTCCACATCGGCTCACCCTGACTGTCCTTCATGAACCGGATGGTGGAAGGCAGGTAATAAAATTGATTGGGATTTTTCAGCGACTGGAAAAGGGTGTCCATGCCCGTCGACTTGAAGGCCGAACTGGACAGGTCAAGCGCCTGGGTTTCCTCCTCAATCAAAGCGTCCGAGGCCACCAGTGCCGAACCTTGGAAAGACAGCCAGGCTCCGCAAAGAAGCGCACCAAAATGGGTAAAATGCCGGATGGATAATTTCATGATGTTAAGTCGGAGATGCTGAACTTTGCCAATGGATGCAGATGGCCCTCCAGTCCCACTACCGCCGCCGCCCAAATACACCCCCGGAGAGCAAAATCTCCGTTTGGCATTGGTAGGTAAGCGGTGGTAATTGACCGTGGTTTTAGTAGTAGCCTCCTTCCTTGTGCCCAACGGCCCTTCCTTCGTAACGGTGATGACGAAAAAAAAGAAAATCTCTCAAAGCCTTCCATGACCTCACCGTCCTCCCCCGACTCTTTTTCCTCCGATCCTTTTCCGACCACGCAGTGGACCCTCGTTCAGATCGCCCAAGGCGGAACCGCCGAGGAGATGCGCGTTGCGATGGAGGAAATTTGCCGGCGTTACTGGCGGCCCATCTTCAGTTTCCTCATTCACAGCGGTCATTCCAAACCCGATGCCGAAGACCTCACCCAAGTGTTTTTCCAGAAGATCATTTCAGAAGAAGCCATCCTCGCCGCCCGCAGCGAGCGTGGGCGGCTGCGGTCCTTCATGCTCGGCATGCTGCGACGCGTCATCAGCCGGCATGCGCGCCACGATGGTGCCCAAAAACGCGGCGGCGGCCGACAGGCCATCTCATTGGACGCCCTTCTCGAAGACGAATTCCACGCTCCCGAACTTATCGATGGTGCCGATCCCGAAACGCTCTACAACCGCCTGTGGGCCCGTCAGGTCATGGAACATGCCCGCCAGCAATTGCGCTTTGCCTTTGAGCAAAAGAGCCGCGTCGAAGTCTTCGATGCCGTATCCCCCTTCCTCGCCTTCGACACCGAACCTCCCTCATTTGGCGAACTGGCCATCGCCTTGAAGTCCAGCGAAAGCGCCGTCCGTCAGCTTCTGCATCGGCTTCGAAAAAAATATCGCGACCTCCTCGACCAGGAAGTCGCCCGCACCGTCATGCGACCGGAAGATGTGCGCGAGGAACTCGAATGGCTGCGTCATACCATGAGCCGGGGCTGAAGCACGCTACGTTTTCGGCACCGTCAAAACCTTCGCCAGGTTCATCGCTTCCGCCTTGATCAATCGCCGCTTGTCCACGTCCGCAGGTTTCGATTTCGACTTCGCCCGCAAGGCCGCAATGCCACGGGCGAAAATCTCCTGCGCCTCCTCGCGACGATCCGCGTGAACCACCGCCATCGCCTCCGCCCGCACGCAGTCCACCCATCCCGACGCCCCCTTGACCACCCCCGCAAAATCCTCTGCCCTTAGGAGTTCATCCACATAAACCAGACACAGTTGCGGATCATCCACCACCGCCCGCTCCGCATGCTCCAGCAGCACCTTGCCCAAGTCTTCCGCCGTCCATTGGTAATGCTGATGCCCCGCGGGATGAAACTTCTTCACCTCGTCAAACGCCTCGCGGGCATAGCGCATCTGGGCCTCCCAATTTTTTCTTCCGCCCTCCACCCGCTGCATGCCGCGCAGCAAATACCATAGGTTCGGCCGACGCTCCGCCTTGAAAAACTTCGCCTCCTGCCGCATCGCCTCCTCAAACGGCGCGGCCGCCTCATCAAAACGTTCCATCCGGCAATACTGCATGCCCAGATTGCCTAGGCAATTCGCCACAGTGGGATGCTCGTTTCCATACAACTTGCGCAACGCCGCCAAGTGTTCTTTGACCACCTCCAGGCTTTCCTCATGCCTCTTCAAGTGATGCAGGATCGCCGCCATCAGGTTGGGCGACAAATGCAACAGCGGGTCATCCGGATACTTGCGCCACTGCTCAAACGCCATCCGCGCTTCCGGTTCCGCCTCCCTCGCCCGACCCCAGCGCATCAAAATCCACCCCAGCTCGACTTGCGTCGACAAGGTCCGATGATCCCTCTCCCCATACAATCTCTGCTTCATTTCGAGCGCCTCACGCATCTGCTGCTCCGCCTCCTTCGGCTTGCCAAATTCATGCAGATGAAGCGCCCCAAAATGCAATGCCTCCGCCAGCGATGGACGATCTGACATCCCAAACGAACGCTCCAGTTCCAATGCCGCCGCCGACTGCTCGTGAGCCTGATCATAATAACCCAAATCCAGATAAGCTTGCGAAATGACCGCCCGCAATTCCGCCTCCACACGCGGCTGATTTTTTAAATCCTGCCCCACCCTCTTCGCCGTCTGGTCCAGGATCTCCAGCATCATGGTCGAATCCCGCCCCAGCGACTTCGAAGCCCTCGCATGCCCCAGCGTGTCCTTCAAAAACTGCGTCACCTGACGGCTTCGCTCCAGCTCCTGCTGAGCCCGAAGATACATCAACGTCGATGCCGTCACCCCCGCCAACAACGCCAGCACCACGACTGCCGTCGCCACCGTTGCCACCCGATTCCGACGCGCAAAACGTCGCATCAGATACCAGGCCGTCGGCGGCCTCGCCGTCACCGGACGATGCTCAAGAAACGCCAGCAAATCTGCCGCCAGCGCATCCGCCGAGTCATAACGCCGCTCCCGATCCTGTTCCAACGCCTTCACCACAATCCAGTCCAGATCACTCCGCACCTGACCAATCAACCGCGCCGCTTCCGTCTGCCGCGCCGTCGCGATTTTCTTCAGCTCTTCGCGATGCAATGACCTTAACACCGTCGACGGCCGTTTCACATCGCGCGATTTCGCGTCCTTCCGTTCCCACGGCACCTGACCCGTCACCAGTTCATACAACACCACTCCCAAGCTGTAGATGTCCGTTCGAGTATCAATGTCCACCCCCAGCCCTCCCTCCGATTGTTCTGGACTCATGTAAGCCGGTGTGCCCATCAACCGGTCCGCCCGCGTCACCAGCGTCTGCTCTATCAAGCGCCCGCCCGCCGTCGCTTTCGCAATACCGAAATCAATCACCTTCGGCACCACTTCGTTGCCCATCTCTGCCACCAGAATGTTTGACGGCTTCAAATCCCGATGAATCACCCCCTTTTGATGCGCATGTTGCACCGCATGACACACCTCAATGAACAACTCCAGCCGCTCGCTCAATGACAAAGTCCGCGCATCGCAATGCCGTGTCACCGGCTCACCACGCACCAGTTCCATCACAAAATACGGACGCCCCGATGGCGTCGCCCCCGCATCGAAAACCTTCGCGATCCCCGGATGATCCATCACCGCCAATGCCTGCCTTTCCAACTCAAACCGCGCCGTCACTTCACGAGTGTCCATGCCCAGCTTGATGATCTTGAGCGCCACCTCCCGCCGCACCGGTTGCGATTGCTCCGCCAGCCACACCGCACCAAACCCCCCTTGTCCCAAACACCTCACCAGCTTGTAGTGGCCAATCACCAACCCCGGCTGCTCGCCCATCGACTCGCCCAAATCCAACTCCTGCAAAGCTCCACCAACGAAGTATTCCAGTGAGTCCGACATCGGCGCAGAAGGTAGAATGTTTTTGCTCGATGACAAGGCGAATCCCGGTCACCATGATTCTCCATTGAATCCTCCTTGCCTGACGGTGTAGCCTGTCCCCATGCGAAGACTTCTCTGGCTGCTCCTCTTTTGCCTGCCCATGTTGGCCCAGGCCGAATCACCCCAGCCGTTTGACCGCCTCACCTTTCATCAAGGTCCCCAACCTCTCGCAAAAGATGCCGTCACCACCGACTGGCCACGCTTCCTCGGCCCCGACGACAACGCCATTTCCACCGAAAAGCCACTCCTTAAAACCTGGCCGGAAAGCGGTCCCGCCCTGGTATGGGAAGTCACCAAAGGCGACGGCTACGCCTCCCCCACCATCGTCGGCGACTACCTCATCCTCTTCCACGCCATCGACAATCACGAAACCATCGACTGCCTCCATCGCGAAACCGGCCAACGCTTCTGGACCTTCAACTACCCCGCCGAATACCGCGACCGATACGGTTATGCCAGCGGCCCACGCGGCAGCGCCGTCATCAGCGATGGAAAAGTCATCACCCTCGGCGTCACCAGCCAGCTCACCTGCCTCGACCTCAAAACCGGCAAGCTTCTCTGGCAACGCGACCTCCGCGCCGACTACCAGGTCCCCCAGGACTTTTTCGGCCACGGCAGCAGCGCCCTCATCCTCGACCAAAAAATCATTGTCAATGTCGGCGGCAAATCCCCCCAGGTCTCCGTCGCTGCCTTCGAACTCAACACCGGCAAAGAGATCTGGACCGTCCTCGACGAATGGGGCGCCAGCTACGCCTCCCCCATCCCCGCCATGATCCACGGTCAGCAAAAAATCCTCGTCTTTGCTGGTGGCGAAAGCAAACCCGCCACCGGCGGCCTGCTTTGCATCGACCCCAAAGACGGCACCCTCCACGACCGCTTCCCCTGGCGCGCCGACGACTACATCTCCGTCAACGCCACCTCCCCACTCGTCATCCCCGCAAAAAACCGCGCCTTCATCACCACCTGTTATCCCAAACGCACCCCACTCGGCGGAATCATGCTCGAATTCGACCACAACTTCAAAACCAAAGAAGTCTGGCGAAGTTCCAAATTCGGCATCCACTGGATGAACCCCATCTACCTCGACGGCTATCTTTATGGTATCGACGGCGAGCTCGACCGCACCTCCACCCTCGTCTGCGTCAATGCCGATACCGGCGAAGAGAAATGGCGCGAGTCCATCACCTGGCAGGACGCCAAAATGGGCGGCAAACTCGGCATCCAACGCGCCAGCCTGATGCATATCGACGGCAAATTTCTCTGCCTCGGCGAACTCGGCACCCTGCTCCGACTCGACCTCACCCCCGCCGGCTGCAAGATCGAACAACAAGCTCAACTTTTCTACGCCCCCCACACCTGGTGCCTCCCCGCATTGAGTCACGGCCTGCTTTATGTCATGCAAAACTACGACGAACAAGTCGGCCCAAAAACCGGCCAGCGTCTGCTTTGCTACGACTTGCGCGGACCTTGACGCCATCGTCAAAAATCCGTTAAATGAACCCTGAATATTTTTCCTCGACTCGCATGACACCCATCAAAAGTCCCATCTCCGGTCAAACCATGGAACGCGTCACCCTCGAAGAAGGATTGACCGCTTTCCGCTGCACGCAATCCGGCGGCCACTACATCCCCGCCACCGCCTACTGGAACTGGCTCAAACGCCAGCCCGAACGACTGCCGCATTTTCCCGATGGCGGCGACGCACTCGATCTAAGTCAGGACACCGCCACTCCTTTGTTCTGTCCCGAGACAGGAACCCTCATGACACGCTTCCGTGTCGGCCATGGATTCCCCTTTTCCATCAACCGCTCCATCACCGGCGGCCTGTGGCTCGACGGCGGCGAATGGGAAGCCCTCCGCCAGCGAAACTTTCACGACGAACTCCACCTCATCTTCACCGCCCCATGGCAACGCGCCGTGCGCGGCTCCGAGGCCCGGGCAGTCTACGAACAACGCTTGAAGGAAACGCTGGGCGAATCCCTCCTCGCCCAGCTCACCGAATTGCGTGACGCTTTGGAAGACCACCCCCACCATAGCCTGGCCATTGCCTATCTAACTGAGAACGATAGAAGTCGTATCTAAATCTCCCCCAAAGTATTTCATCACGTTCCCACCACTCTCGTGACACGCTTTAGCTCCATTTCATATTGGTTGTTATGGAGTGTATTCATCATCCTCGCCATCATCTCCTGGCGGATGGCTTGGAAGCGTGAATCCTTTCGAAAGCGAGCCCTTCCGCTGCTGAGACTCAGCCTATATCTCTGGAGCGTTGTCTCACTGGTGATGATCGCAGCGGTTGTTATCTATCTCACCACATTCGACGGATGGAAGGACCTTACTAGAGGGCGGGTCCATCGCATCGCTCATGACATTTTTTCTGACACTGCGTCTCTCACCAGGATCGAGATCTTTTTGCTCGATGGCGATGACTCACAGAAGGCCAACACCCGGTTTGAATGGCGTGGAACGGAAAACGGAGATCCCATCTATGGGGAGACCACCGTGTCCGGTGGAGCTCTCAGGGGTTTCTTGGAAACTTGGAACGGTCAACCGCTCAATGGTTCACATACCGGTGCCATGTGTCATGACCCGCCGTATGGCTTTCGGGGATATGATGGCGACAGATTGGTCTTTGAAACCACCATTTGCTGGCGCTGTCAAAACATCGCTTTCGTGCCCTTTCATGGATCTGAAATCTATTATGGGTTCGACAGCGAAAGCGATATCGCCAAAGAGCTACTGAATCGATGCGACCAACTTTTGCCATACAAACGCCATTGAGGGTTCAGTTACACGGTGCGAACGCCACCTCCCCAATTTTCAGCGCCATCCCGCGCACATCCTCCGGCCATCCGGCGATTTCGAGCTCAAACTTCTCCCGATTCCCCGCAAACAAGGCCCGGTTGGCTTCCTCGAATCCGGCGCGATCTCCCGCCATCGTTGTCATGAACCGATAACACGCCTCCTGTGCCTTGCGCTTCGCATCGCGCCCCGCGTTTGCCTTCTTCGCTTCCTCCACCAGTTTTCGCAAAGTTACCGAAGCCCCACCCGGTTGCTCGCCCAGCCATTCCCAATGCCTCGGCAGTAAGGTCACCTCCCTCGGCACCACCCCCAACCTCGGCCTGCCGCGACCTCGCACCGTTTCTGCCTCATCTTCCGATGCCGTCGGCTTGATCAAATGTCTGAGCTGCGCCGTCAGCTCCTCCGGCATGCAACGGAGATCGAGATCCACCGTCTTGCCAGTCGCTTCATCAAAAATCAGCACCTCCACGTCCGGCTGCTCCAGATGAAAACGCCGCGCTTCGGTCGCTACCTCCACCAATCCCCCCGTGAGCAACAACTGCTCCCCGGCAAAGACTGCATGCTCAATCGACTCCCCCGATAATAGTTCACTCATGCCGTGATTATGCCCGGGTAAAAATCCTCTGTCAAATATTACCCGGATCTAATTGAAATGGCCCGCGCATCGCGAATTGCTTGCCTCACCACGTCGGTCCCACGTATTTTTATTAAACATCGATCTCCTGCTCCGGCACGAAACATGCATTGTAAATCCACCAACCCATCAAGCCTCAAAACCACATGAATCTTGACGACAGCCAATCCAAGTCCCTAAGCGGTTCGCTGTTGCTGGCGGCCCCTTCCTTACGTGATCCCAACTTTTTCCACACGGTGCTGCTCCTCGCCGCGCACGACTGTGCTGAAGGTGCTTTTGGTTACATCCTCAATCGTCCGTTGGACAAAAAAGTCGCTGATCTGGTTGATGACGAAAAGCTCGGCACGCTGGGTGACGTCCCCGTTTTCATCGGCGGTCCGGTGGGCACCAACAAACTTTCATTTGCCGCCCTCGACTGGAACACCCGCAAACGCACGCTACGTGTGCAGTCCCATCTCTCCACCGCCCAGGCCAAAAAGGAGATCGAGAAAGGTCGCCTTGTGCGCGGATTTATCGGCTACTCCGGCTGGTCCGAGGGTCAGCTTGAGAATGAGCTGGAGCAAAAATCCTGGATCACTTGTGCCCCTCCGTCCAAAACGGTGATGAACCAAAGTCCCGAGGAGCTTTGGAAAGCGATCCTTGGGCACATGGGTCCTTATTATAAATTGATGGCGAACATGCCGGCGGATTTGTCTTTGAATTGAACCTTTGGAGTGCGGCGATTTTCGCCGCTTTGGGTTTGAGAAGATATGATGCGGAATTCAAAGCGGTGCCGAGCACCGCACTCCAAATTTCATTTCGCACGCACATCCAGGCACACCACGTCGCCTGCGTTGTTTTTGCAGAGAATGCGGCCGTTGCTCAATACGGGCAGCACATAACCCTTGCCAGCGAGCACCTGCACGCGACTGACGATCTCCAGAGCTTCTCTGCCGGGTTTGGCCAGCACCAGCTCACCCGTGTTGGTCAAAATCAGCAAATGCCCATCGCTTAAGATCGCCGTGCCTTTGTCGATGTCGCTGTTCACCCACAACGATCCACCCGTGGTTAGGTCGATGCAGCGGAAGTCTTTGGCCCCACGTTTCTGATCGTTGAAGGCGATCAGATTACCCTCCCAAGGGACTCCCGAGTTAAACAACAATCCGAGATCGCGATCATTCCACGCGGACTTCAACTTGCCATCCGCATAGTTGAAGACGGAACTCCCCTGCGATCCCGTGTGCGAGATGAACACGCGATTGCCATTCACATAAGGCGTTGCACAGTTGGAGAAATCACGGGTCGTGGCGGCATATTCGGCCAGCAAATTTCCGTTCGATGGATCAAGCAAAGTCAGAGCTTCACCCTTGAACAAAACCAACGTCCGTGTCGAGCTGCCGAAGGAGGCAAAACCTGGCGTCGCATAACCGGCCTCGCCCTTGCCTTTTGCCCAAATAATCTCACCCGACTTCTGTTCAAGGCACAAGGTCGATTGCGTATCGCCGCCGTTGTCGACAAACAGATGTCCACCCTCTGCCAGCACGCTGCCAGCATACCCATAAACCGGCCGTTTGCCTTTAAAATCTTCCACCAGATGTTTCTTCCAGATCAGCTTTCCTGTCCCTGCATCCAGGGCATGCAAATGACCCTCGCGGCTTAACGTAAACACCCGGCCGTCCACCACTGTTGGAGTGGCTCCGGGACCATAGGGCACAATCGGCATGGGATGCGTCGCCGTCACACAGGCATATTCAAAACGCCAAAGCTCCTTGCCGGAATCGAGATCAAGACACACCACCACGTCCTTGTCCGCCCCATCATTTCCTGCCGTATAAATCCGGTTGCCGACCACTGCAAAGGAAGCCAGACCACGCCCCACATTCGCCTTCCACAAAGTAGGAGGGCCATCCGCCGGCCAGTCCTTGGTCCATCCCGATTCCGTCGTGGTGTTGTTTCGCGCAGGTCCCTGGAAATGGGGCCAATCGACCGCCTTCACTTCGACCTCTTGCGCGCTCACCGCCGAAATACTTTCCGACTTTTGCGCCGGAGCGGAAGCCAGCAAACAAAGCAAAAATGCAAGGGCGATGATGAAGCCGATCATCAATCCACGGTGCAGGCCGTGCGGTTTGGTCATGGATGTCGTGCCTGGGTTCATGGGAAGAGGAGAGTGGTGGTGGTTTATTTTTTGATCTTCGCGACCTCAACATCGTCGAGTGGTTCATCACCGCTGGTGCCGCCAAGTGCGATCACGCGCCCGTCATCCAACGGCTCCAGTTGATGGAAATATCGCGACTGCTCGAGCTTGCCCGCCTCCTGCCAGGTGTCATTGCGCAGCGCAAAGATCTTGCCGCCACGGGGACTCGCAATCAGTTCGCCATCCACTTCACAAGCTGCCGTGGCAAAACCTTTCGTGCGTCCTTCCACCGGCATCTCAGGCAGCTTGCTCCAGGTCTTGCTGGCAATGTCATACACATCGGCTTCGGCACTCACCTTGTTCTCGGCATCCATTCCCCCCAGCACATACAACTTCCCGGCCAGGGCGACCAATGCAATGGCGCGACGTTGGAACGGTTGCTCAAAGCTCTGCCAGCCTGCACCCGGATTGGCCAGATCAAGCACCAATCCCTTGTCGTGAAACGCACGCTCGGCATGACGGTCGTCCGGTGCCTCGTCCGCTGAATCTTTTGCCGTGTTCAATGGCCAGCCGCCGACCACATACAGCTTGTTGTTCAAGATGGCCACGTCATGACTCGAACGCGGCTCCGGCAGTTTTGGCAACTCGCTCCACTGGCTGGTTTTCGTGTCAAACACCAGCGCATGATCGAGAGACTTCAACACCGGATCTTCCCCCTGGCCATTCTGAGGCTGCATGCCGCCAATCAGATAAACCTTTCCATCCGCTGCCGCCACTCCCGGACTCTGCACCTGTGGACCCGATGACAGAGCCTCCCATTTCCCGGGCTCTTTCAAATTGATCCGTTGCAACGCTCCGCTCGTGGTTGGCAATGACCACGAATGCGATTCCGCCATGTGTCCGCCGTAAGTGTAAAGATAACCCTCGGTCACTGCGGCACCAAAACTGGTGACCGGTTCCGACAATGCAGGAATTTCGATGGCATGAAGGGCGGGGGCAAAGAGCAGGGTGAGCAGGGTAAAACGCATGGATTGTTTGGATGGATTGAATGGGAAAATGATCAAAAGAATAAATTTAACGTCGGCGACGCAAGGCCGCAAAGCTCAGTGCGACCAGCAGGAGGGCCGCACGCCCAGGCTCTGGCACCACGTGAACATAACGCAGCACGAGGTCATTGTTTTGGGTCAGCAGACTGAAATGCCCCAAGATTTCTGCATCGAAAGCACTGGTATCAAACTGAAACGCATTGGCCTGGAAACCGGTGATGCCACCCGTGGCACTGGCAATCACCCAGTCAATGTCTTGAAACGCATCAAACCCCGCCGCCGCAGTGGTCGAAAGCTCGATGGTGAACCGTTCATTCGCATCAGCACTCATCACTAGCGAACCATAGATTTGCAGATGATCCCATCCGGCACCAGCAGCACCATCCGCATCGCTCATCTCCCAGCGATACGTGCCTCCTTTGCCAAACGTCAGTGTTTGCGACAAGGCGGCCTCCCCGATGGTCAGGCGCCCGACGCTGTTTCCTGGACTGATCACATCCCCGGCATCCACGGTGAAATTCTTTTTGATGATGCCCGCTCCTGACAACGTTCCCCCGTTCAGCGTGAGCAGCGTGTTGCTGGAGTTCCCCAAGATGGTGTTGACCCTCAACTCAGCCCCCGCCAGAACGGTGGTGTCGGCGAAATAGGTTTTGGCATTGCCAGAAAATTCCACCACTCCCGCGCCCCCAATATAGACCTGGGATCTCATTCCCGTTCCTGCCGCTGAATTACTCCCTCCGGTGATGTTGCCGGTAAAATTGACCCTGTCACCAGCGGCCGCTGCGGAGAAAGTGACGTTCGAAGTGCTCGCCGTGGTGGTTCCCAGTGAAATGTTGCCTGAAACCGTTGCACCGTTTGGAGCGGAAATCGCACCGATTGTTTTTTGGGTGGTATTGGCCGAGAGGGAAATGTTTCGACCCATGGTCCGGTTTCCTTCGATGTGGATTCTTGCGATGCTGTCAGGGTCCATCGCATAACTTGATCCGGCACCCAAGTTCACGTTGGTGGTTGAAACTCCCAGTGCTCCCGAACCATTCAAAGCATCCGCCGCTACGATCAAAGTCCCATAAAGCACGGTGGTAACTCCCGCATACAGGTTGCTTCCCCCGAACCTCAAGGTGCCATCATAAACCTCCACGTTGGAGAGCGCATCCAGGGAGGTGGCACGGTTGAAACTATTGTTATTGGTCAGGTCCAGCAATCCACCACCCATCTTCACCAGTCCGCCGAATCCTCCACTGACGGCACCGTTGATTCGCACCGTGGATCCCGTGTCGACGTCCATCACATTGGTGGCACCAATTCGATAGTTGGAATTGATGGTCAATTGTGAGGAATTCGTGGCCGAAATTCCGGTGTTGACGATGAGCGTCCGACCGCTGTTGACGGTCACATTCTGGCCGGTGAGAATCAGCTCCCCGACTTCCCGATCAACCGTTCCCAGTGAGATTGCGGCCGGTGCACTGTTGCTAAATTTGATGTTGCCCCCGACATCAACGGGTGCCGAGCCCTGCTGCCAGTTTCCGCCCGTCGCCCATCCCAAGGAAGAGCCGCTTGCGTTCCAGGTGTAGGCTTTAGAAACGGCTTGGGAAAACTGTGGCGAGGTATCCAAAACCGCGACCTGCAGACTGGTATGATCCGGGGTATCAAAGAGAATTTGATAAGTCGTATTCCCCGACAAATTCATCCCGCTGATGTCCCACTGAATGGCCGTGCGGTTTTCAATGCCGCCGTATGAAGAGGCTCCCGCGTATTCACGGATGTATTCGGCCAGTTCCCCATTGGCGGCATATTCAACGCCTCCGATTTTCAACCTCACTTGGGAAAGGTCAATCATGCTGCCGGAGACCTGATACTGAAACACAATAGTGTCCGTATTGAAGGGCGTGGTGTCGTTGATGACAATGGAGAGGCTTCCACCGGGATTGTAAATGTTGGCACCGCCATCACCCCAACCACCCGATCCACCGGAGGTCACGATGGCCCCGGGGGTGGTCTGGGTGAGAATCGGCGGGTTTGATGGAGCCGCCAGGTTGTCGGGAGCCGCCGGGACATTGACGAAGGCCTGGCTCGGATTGCCAAAGATGTCCCACTGGCTGAACTCTCCATTCGAACCAAAGCCCGGGTCGATGAACCCGTTGTAAAGATTCTCGCCGTTTGACGCAGAAGTGGTCGCGAACACGACCACCACCGTCGCCATGAAAAGGCCGGTCACCCGGTTGAAAAACATGCCTGCCATGAGTTTAGAGGCGCCCTCCGCCGGATGCTTTTTTCGTCCGATAGTCAGGGTTGTCCTGTGCCGCTGCCATGTGGCTCCACAACCTCATGTCCCGCAGTTCTTCAATGCTGTGCAACCGCACCGCGCCATCTAGAAATGCACACACCGCCTTGCCGCCATATCGTGCATCGACATGACCATAATCTTTTGCAGAAGAGGCGCTGGTCCATTCGATGTCCTTCCAGTTGGTGCCGGTCAAATTGGGGGGCGTGAGGAAGCAATATCCATCCACCTGTTCCTCTCCCATCTCGCCATTCGATGCAGAAGCAAAGACCAGCGGGGCAGAGCTTGCCTGGCTCAGGGAGGTGAGACAATCGGACGTCGATACCGGGTTTGCACCGTTGGAACGTGAACCACCAACAAACTGATGATTCATGCCCAAGGCGGGATAGAGGCTCACCAGATAGTGATCGTTTTTGTCGAACTGAGAGGCATTGCGATTCACCAGCACCGTGCCTTCCATGACGTAGTCAAAAAATTCCGCCAAACGGTAGGGATAACGTTGCGCTGCGGGTCCATGCACCGCATCGCCATTCGGCAATTCAATGACTCCCACCGTCAGATCATTCCCCGGAAGCAAGATGCCGTAGTTGTCTGCTGGATAAGTCAAATAAGCGCCGACCAGACTTTTTGCCGCAGTGATCTCACGAGTCTTCGCAGCCTGCTGGAGGGCCACCTTGGTTCCAGCGAAACCTAGCGAGGAAAGGATGGCGATGATGCCAATGACCACCAACAGCTCGATAAGGGTAAAGCCTGATCGACGACCCCTCGACGGGTTGTGGGGACAGTTCATTTGATTCTGTTTTAGTTTCAGTTTCATACTCATTGAAGGAAGCTCCCGCCGCACCGTCCGAACCCTGCTCAAAGGTGCACGCAGCCCTCACCCAGACCCGCGTGTTTTTGCACGGATGAATGCGACGGGAAGATTTTATCTGACCAAGGAGCGCCGGCGACGCATGAACAAAGCGCCCAGTGCAAGACCCCCAAGCATCAACCGCGAAGGTTCAGGGACGACTGCTGCATTGGTCTGAAGTTGAAAGGCTTCATATCCGGTGTGCGCCTCGCTGTTGAACCAGGTCAGCGTGATGGTTTGACCCGCCGTGAAATTCAAGTTCGACCAGCTATATCCGATTCCCACCACGGCACTGTCAGTGGTGATTGGAACCACGTTCTCGGGAGAGGCTGCCAGACCATTGAGCAGCACACCGTCACCACCAAAACCGCCTGCCGTGGTCAAACCTTGGAAAGCAAGATCGGTCAGGGTCCCGGAAGCCACCGTCAACACCATGGAAAACTGGGTGCGGGACCACAAGGTGTAGAAGGTTTCATTCGCATTGGTCGGACCGAAAGGATTGGCAGGGGCGGGATTGCCAGGATGATAGGTCTGACCTGGAGTCGCCGAGGCGGTGAGTCCGATGGTGACGTTGTTCGTGCTGGGATTTCCCGGGATGCCCGAAGCAAAAGCATAGGAGGGTTGATAATTTCCCCCCGCGAACAGATCCCAAGAGGCCGTGGTGCCTCCCGTATAGCCGTAATTGGTGAAAGCAGAGATGGCGGCTTGTGTTCTCCCGGCGGTAGACAGAAGGACTGCGGAGACGACAATGGCTAAGATCTTCATAGGAGAATTCAATTCGATTCACAACCTTTTGTTGCGAATGCGTCTCACTACCATCTTTGCTGATTGTCTGCTTGCCTGCGCTTGCACTTTGATTAGCCCGAACTTGCATGTTCGACTTTTGATCGAGGCAGTCGTTTGCTACGCTGAGGTTTCAAACCCACCCAGCCCACATGGACCGCCACGAACCGTCAGATCATGATCACACCGGATGGATCGTCGCGGCGGTATCAGCGCCATTCGTTTATGCATTTAGCATCTTTCCCGTTGCCATCGTGGCCAAGTTTTTGGGCTGGGGTAAGCCTCCTGATTGGATTTTTGTTTTCTACGCACCCCTCTACAAGCTTTTGGATTGGTGTGAACCGGCAAGGAAATTGTTTCAACACATTGGTCAATGGTTCGGGATATAGACCTTCAACCAAAGTTTGATTGAGCGACCGCCCCGGCCTAGGTTGGCCCCTGTCCTTGAAATCCCAACCGCCAGATCATGCTCCCGAAATCGCTGCCGCACTGGATCTGTGGTTTCAACAGCATGGCAAGGACTACCCCTGGCGGCAAACGACTGATCCGTATGCCATTCTGGTTTCGGAAATGATGCTGCAGCAAACGCAGATTACCACCGTCCTCTCGCGGGGATTCTACGCCCGCTGGATGGAACGTTTTCCTGACTTCGCCACCCTGGCCATCGCTGACGAAGAATCGGTGCTGCGCACTTGGGAAGGCCTCGGTTATTATCGTCGCGCGCGTTTTTTGCAAAAGCTCGCCCTAGCGATTGTCGGCCAACATGATGGCGTTTTCCCGCGCGATCTGGCCACGGTCCGTTCACTTCCCGGCATCGGTGCCTACACGGCGGGTGCGGTGCTCAGTTTCGCGTTCGATCAGGCGGAACCCATTGTTGATGGCAACATCGCGCGGGTGCTCTCCCGGGTGAACAACGATCCGACACCCATCGACTCCACCGCCGGTCAGAAGCGTCTTTGGGCTGCTGCCAGCCAGCTTTTGCAGCACGCCAAAAGTCCGCGCCGACACAACAGCGCCTTGATGGAACTCGGCCAGACGCTCTGCCGCACCGCCCAACCTGATTGCATTCGTTGCCCGATCAAAACTTGGTGCCGTGTTGAAAATCCCTCGCAGATCCCGGTCAAAATCAAAAAGATCGTGCTCACCGAAATCACCGAACGCGTCTTTTTCCATCAAACCCCTGCCGGCATCTGGCTGGAGCAGGAACAGGGCAACCGCCGCACCGGCTTCTGGAAACTTCCGGCTCTCGCGGAGACCCCCTCAAAAAGTCTGCCCCCAGTCCTGCATCGTTCCCGTTATGGCATCACCCGCTACAAGGTCACGCTCTGGGTGCATGAGAAAATGCCGGACAATCAGGACCAATCGACTGGCGAAGGACGTTATATTTCCATGGCAGAACTGCCCACCCTGCCCATGGCAACCCCTCATCGACGCGCGCTCAATGCGGTGTTGACCCTGCAAAATTTTTCCCTCCAAGATCCACCCTGAGTTTGTGCCCACCTGCTTTTGCACTATGTTGACCGTCCGATGACCACCGCCGCAACCGACTTCACTACCCAGCCCGATGCCCACGGTCACTTCGGCCAGTATGGCGGCATGTTCGTCCCCGAGACGCTCATGGCAGCCCTTACCGAGCTGTCCGACGAATACGCCCGCGCCCGCAAAGACCCCACGTTTCAGGCTGAACTCGATGACCTTTTGGCCAACTACGTGGGTCGCCCCACGCCTCTTTACTTCGCCAAACGCTGGTCCGAAGAACTCGGTGGTGCCAAGATTTACCTCAAACGCGAAGACCTCCTTCACACCGGCGCCCATAAAATCAACAACGCCGTCGGCCAGATCCTGCTTGCCAAACGCCTTGGCAAAACCCGCATCATTGCGGAAACCGGCGCCGGTCAGCACGGCGTGGCCACCGCCACCGTCGCCGCCCGCGCCGGACTCGAATGCGTCATTTACATGGGCAAGGTCGACACGGAACGCCAGGCGCTCAACGTTGCCCGCATGCGTTTCCTCGGTGCCGAAGTTCGCGGTGTCTCTGCCGGTCAGGCCACACTCAAGGAAGCCGTCAACGAAGCCATGCGCGACTGGGTCACCAACGTCCGTCACACGCATTACATTCTCGGCACTGCTTATGGTGCCCATCCTTATCCGATGATGGTGCGCGACTTCCATCGCGTCATCGGCCTCGAAGCCCGCCGCCAGATTCTTGAACACGAAGGCCGTTTGCCCCAGCTGCTCATCGCTTGCGTTGGCGGCGGCAGCAATGCCATCGGCCTGTTTCACCCCTTCCTCAACGATGCGGATGTGCGCATGGTCGGAGTGGAAGCCGGTGGTGAAGGCATCATCCCTGAACGTCACGCGGCTCGATTCCAAGGCGGTCGCCTCGGCGTCCTGCAAGGGGCAAAAACTTGGTTGCTCGCCAACGAAGATGGGCAAATTGAGCTTACCCATTCCGTCAGCGCCGGACTCGACTATGCCGCCGTCGGACCTGAACATGCTTGGTTGCACGATCAGGGCCGTGCTGACTACACCTACGCCACGGATGACGAGGCCCTCGCTGCGTTCCAGTCGCTGGCCAAAATCGAAGGCATCATCCCCGCTTTGGAAAGCTCACACGCTCTGGCCCACGCCATGAAAGTCGCTCCCGGCATGGCTAAAGATGACTTGATCATCGTCAACGTCAGTGGTCGCGGTGACAAGGACGTGGCCCAAGCTGCCCGTTTTGTGTTTGGTGAAGAACTGAAATTTTGAAGCTTCAAAAACCACAGATGGACACCGATAAACACAGATAATTTTTCTTATCCCCTCGCTGATAAAATCTGTGTCCATCCGTGTTAATCTGTGGTTGAACGAACTCTTTTATGGCCCTCCCCAACAACCCCATCGCGCAAGACATGCAGGTGTTGAGCGGACTGCTGCAAAACACCGTTGCCCCGCATCTTCGCAGCGCCACCAAAAACGACCTGCGCATCCTCAACCTTGCTTGTGGCCAGTGTGATGAAGCGGAAACGCTGGTGAACTTCGCCAAGTCGCAAACCGAAGGCGCGGTGCAACTGATCGGAGCCGACATCCGCATTCGCGAGATTCTTCAAGCGCGCGCCCAGCATTCGCACCTGCCTGCCGAGTTCCTGCTCGAAGACGCCACCAAACTCCAGCACCACAAACAGCTGGGCGAGGACTTCAACATGGTGCTCCTCCGACACCAGAATTACTGGCACGGACCCGAACTATGGAAACGCATCTTTGAACAGGGCCTCGCCCGCATGGATGAAAACGGCCTCCTCGTCATCACCAGCTATTTCGACAAGGAACATCAACTGGCACTCGAAGCCCTCGACAAACTTGGGGCGGAACTGATCACCACCCACAGCAACCAGGTTTCGCGCCAGCTGCTGACTCCTGGCAAGTCGATCGACAAACACATTGCCGTATTTCGCCGCCGCTGAGCTGGCCCAAGAACGAAAAAGCGTCCTGCTGCACAAGGGCAACAGGACGCTGAAGGGTTTAACGAGTGAGTTTAGTTACACCTTCCACTCGCCGCGATAGCTTTCGCGGGTGAGCCATTTGGCATCGCCGCCGCTGACGATCGTGTGGGTTTCTGGATTCCACTTCATGTTGGCACCGTAGTAGTAGGCGAAGTTCATGAGATGGCAGGCAATCACGCTGCTGGCACCAATCGCGACATCGCAAATCGGACGTTGGCGGCTGTGGATGGAGTCGATCCAGTCCTGATGATGCCCTTTGCTGTTGTAAAGTTTGACCTTCGCATCGGCAAGCAGTTCGCGTTCAGTGAGAATCACTTCGCGGTCCAGTGAGGTGCCTTTGTCGACTTCCTTGTCCCAGAACTTGTGGATGGTTTTGCCACCACGGATGAGTTCGAACTTGCCGCGGTTAACGTGCACTTCACCTTCGGAACCGAAGAAGGAGCAGCCTTTGCCCTCCGCATGGGTAAGCACCACACCGTTGGCATACACCAGCTGGGCTCCGCGTTTGGCGGTTTCCCATTTCTCGGGTGCACGGACTTCAACTGGTCCGCCGCCGTCGACGCCAAGACCCCATTGGGCGATGTCGATGTGGTGAGCGCCCCAGTCGGTGATCATGCCGCCGCCGAATTCGCGGGTCATGCGCCAGTTGGGGAAGTTGTCGTGAACGCCACGTGGGCAGAGGAAGGTGTTGTAGTTCACCAGCGGACCAGGACCGCACCAGCGATCCCAATCAAGGCCGGGTTCCATTTCTTCCGCCGGTTTGTTGTAGGGAGGAGCCGGGTCACCGAAGGAGGTGGTGATGGTTTTGAGTTCGCCAATGATGCCATTGCGCACCAGTTCGGCAGCGACGCGGAATTCTTTGGAAGAGCGCTGTTGGGAGCCGGTTTGAAAAACGCGGTCGGTCTTGCGAACGGCTTCGGTAAGGGTGACGGCCTCGTGGATGTTGTAGGTGAGCGGTTTTTCGCAATAAACGTCCTTGCCAGCATTGACGGCGGCGATGGCGATGAACGCGTGCCAGTGGTCGGGAGTGGCGATGACCACCGCGTCGATGTCCTTGCGGTCGAGCAGTTCGCGGAAGTCGTTGTAAGCCGCGCAGCCTTTGTATTCGGCGTTCTTTTTGTCGGCGTAGGTTTTCTCGACAATCGATTTAGCGTTTTCGCGACGGGTGGTGTCGACATCGCAAACGGCGAGGACCTGGCAGTCGTCGCGATTGACAAAGTTTTTGAGGTGACCGCCGTTCATCTTGCCCATGCCGATGAAGCCGAGCGTGATGCGTTTGCTGGGGGCGGACTCCTGCGACCACACACGGCCGGGAAGAATCAGAGGTGCGCTGAGCGCGGCGGCGGTGCTTTGAAGAAAGCGACGGCGGGTGGGTATGGTGTTTTGCATGGATGGATTGGAATGGAAACGCAATCTTTCCCTTACGGGTCAGGTGGGGGATTCTTGCATTTCTGGCGAGAAATAGAAAGGATGAACTACCAGCCTGTCGGTTGGCGGTCTCTGCTTCGCACCACACGGGCCTAACGTTGACGCTCGCGCGGATTGCGCTGGGAAACACAAAGCTCCCTCCACCAGCACATGCGCGAGTATCTCAACACACCACCTCAATACGGGCGATCTGATTCCGTTGATCCTCTGGAGACAATGAATCTCCATCCATTGGCGGCCTGTCTTGATTGACCGAGTTTAGGATGTAATTTTTCAAAGCATGCCGTATCGATCAAGTTTCGTCGGAGTCATCTTCAGGAAATTCTTGCCCAAAAAACTTCCTCGCACCGTGCAGCACGCGAATGATGGTGATGCGGTTCTTTTCCGATGTGAATAAGACGCGGTATTTTGTCCGGCTTTTGCCGTGAAGCACCTGATAGACGGTCTCGTCAGTGAAACCAAGTTTCGTCTCGGGTGACAGAGAATGTCGGCCTGGAAAATCAGGAATTTTTTCGATCACGAGTGAGATCGAATGGAGCAATTGAAGCGCGGCTTTCGGGTTGTCTCTGGCAATCCACCGGCATGCTTCCCGAATATCTTGCTCGGCTTCTGGGGATATGCCGACAATTGGACGGCTCGGCATCAGTCCTTGGCTTTAATGTCTTGAGCAAGCTCCTCCTCCAACTCTTTCACGAAGGAAGAAAATTTGCGGGATTTTCCTTCGCGCACCGATTGTAATCCACGATTGATGCTTCTGGCCGATTCAAGCAGCGCCAATCGGTCGAGAATCTCCTGGTAGGCTTCTGCACTCTGAACGACCAATTCGGCTTTGCCTTGCACCGTCAGGACTTGCGGCAGACCACTTTCGCGCATGCTGCTGATATGACGTGACGTGTTACGCTGGAAATCAGTCAGTGAGTGGATGTTTTGGATGTGAATCATGTTCTCTCCTCACGCAGTTAATTGACTGTTAATTAACAGTGTAACAACCCGATAGATGCAAGTCAACAACTCATCCACCTAGCGAGTCTCAGCGTTCGTTGCGGGTCACGGCTCGGAAAGCAACCGTTGCGCCCTCGATGTTTAATTGAGAGCACATTGAAGTCCCAGTTCAATCGAGTGGTGGGGAATCAATTTATCTCTACACAGGAGCCGAATCGCTGAGCAGGGGGCTCATGGGAAGAGGTTCTCCACCGCGGGCGAGATAGATTTGATAGAGTTGGCGGTCGAGGTGTTCGACCGCAAAGGCGATCAGGGCCATCACAACATACATCCCGACGCAGAAGGCGATGGCCCCGATGGGCAGGAGGACCATGCCGGCGACGCCGACGAGGACGGTGCAAATGAGAGATTCCATCCACATGAGGGTGAGGAAACGTTTGATGAAAACGAAGTCGAATGAGGGAACGAAGTCCTGGGCAAACACGGCGCGGATTTTCAACGGCTTGAGGATGAGAATGGCGGCGAGCCAGACGGCCGTCGACAACAGGAACATGATGAAACCGACGATGGCGGAGAGGAATCCATTGTCGCCAGCGATCATCCCGAGGATGAAACCGGGGATGCCGAGGACAATTAAGATAACCAGCCACATGCCGACCATGGCGGCGAAGAGAACCAGGAAGGGCCAGAGTCCGCGCTGAAGGTAGATGCCGAATTTGCCGAAGTCGAAGTCAGGGAAGGTTTTGGGATCCTGATCCTGCCGGGCCCAGAAGCCGAGGGAAAGCCAGCCAAGAAGCACCATGGGTCCGACAATGGGGATGAGCATGCACAGACCGCCAAAGAGCAGATTCTTGACGTAGTTGGGCTGCTGGAAAAAGTCCGTGATTGATTCGACGTATTTCATGATGGGAATGGTGGATGACTGACTGCTGGATGTTTGTGGAAGCGATCCGTCTAGTGACCGGCTTCCTTCATGGTGGCGACAAGGTGGTCGCTGAGGTAGGCGAGGTTGCGGTCAAAGAAACGCTGGCGGGAGCGGAATTCTTCCTCGGTGGCGAGGGCTTCCAGTTTGGCGAACTCTTCGCGGCAGTAGGCGAGGTTGAGCTTTAAAGATTCGACGCGCAGCTTGAAGTAGTCGCGCACGGAAACGGGAGCGTCGGTGTCGGCAAGGCCCTGAATTTCGGCATCCATGACGGCGAGTCCGCGGGTGGCTTTTTTGGAGTATTGAACGCGGTCCATGGTGAGGTGATCCTTGGAGCGTTCCCAGAAGGCATCTTCGCTTTCCTTGTCACTGGATTTTTTGGTGGCCTTGTCGGCGGCGTCTTTGACTTCGCCCAAAAGTTTTTGCAGGGCATCCTTGGCTTTGTCGGAATCAATTTTGTCAACCTGGGCATGGGAGGCCAGAGGCAGGCTGAGCGCGCAGGCGGCGAGGAGGAGAACAATCGGTTTCATGCGTGGGTCTTTCGGTTTTGTGCTTGCAGTTATTACGCCGATGATGGTGGGAATCACGCGGGATGCGTTGGTTCCAAGGTCATTTTTCGCTGTTGGGATCGACTTCACCAACCATGAGGAAGGCAGATCGTCAACCCACAAGGACGTGAGGTCGACGTGGCCACCACCATACCAAGGCGGCGCATACAAACAAACATGCATCTTTGGCAAGTCCACCAAAAGGATCATGCAGGGCTTCGGGATGGTTGCCGATGACGAGCACCATCAGGACAAGCACGGCGAGGGTGGCGACGGCCACGGCGAGTCGCTCAAGGATGCCGCTGATGATGGCGAGTCCGGCGAGAATCATGGCGATGCCGAGCCAATGGAGGGTGGCTTCGGGAGTGTGCCACCACCAACCGCTGCGTTCGACCATTTGGATCTGCAACGTTGAGGGAAACAAGATCTTGGGAACGAGCCCCTCCCAAATCCAAACGAAGCCAATGGAGATGCGGGCGGCGTTTTTGATGCGTCGGAGCTTTGTCCAATCGTCCTGTGGCATGGAAATGGTGGCAGTGTCTGGGTGTTGGTTCATGGCTGTATGGATTTAAGCGAGGCGGGGACGGCTCATCCAGACTTCGTCGAATCCGGGTGAGTAGGTGGCTCCGACAAACCCGGCGTGTTGGGTCCAATGTCCTTCGAGGTCCATCAAGGTATTTTCACGGAGGCAAATCGCAGCAGGAGCGTGTTGCCACGGAGGATGCCAGACGCGAAAGAGGCGGTCGATGCCAAAGGAATGCGTGAAGGCGGTGTAGCGTTCGAGAAGAAATTCGTGAAGTGAACCGGGCGTCGAAGCCTCGAATCCCCCATCGACGTGGCCGAGATAATCGAGGGTCGCTTTTCCGTCCGGGGTGCTGACCGTTCCATTAAGATTGCCAGTTCGTTGGGGATGTTGATAGCGAAGTTTGCCGAGCCGGTAGGGCAGGCCGAAGAGGGGTTTGCCTAAAGCGACGCTCAGAGCGTTGGGGAGCCATTCGCTAAGAAAATAGATGCCCGGCTCGCCGCGATGTTTGACATAGGTTCGGACGTTGAGGAATTCATGGGTGGCAATGGGGCGAAGCAGCCAGCGTCCAACGATTCCACCGTGGCGGAAGTGCATCTCTCGCAGGGTGAAAGCGACCAAACTGACGTAGGCGAGACCATCATAAGTGTCCAGCTTGAAGGGGACGTGGGTTTGCAAAGCCTCGACATCCACCGCGAAATGAAGCATCAGGATACGCTCCCAACCCGCGAGGAACAGCGGCTCGCCACGCAGGTGTTTCATGCGTTGCAGGCCGGTTTCGCTGGGCGTGGGATGATCGAGAAGTTTCATCGGATTAGGCGAGAACGGCGAAGAAATACACGGTGGTCCAGGCGAAATAACCGACGAACAACAGCCAGTGAATGAAGGTGCGTCCTGGTTTGCCCTGCCAGTGGGCGGGGCTGTAGTGAAGCCATTGCAGGACGCAGCGGATGCCCCAGAATATGCCGATGGCGGCGCACAACCAGCGGCTCAATTCGGTGGGGGCATGAGCCATTTCGGGTGCAAAACGCCAAGTGAGAATGCCGAACATGGCAACGGTGATGGTGATGAACCAGCCGTGAATGATGAAGACATCTCGGACCAGCGGGCTCATGGCGTCGACCTCGGGTTTCCAGTTAAGGATGCGTGCGATGAACAGGTTCAGCACCGCCAGGGCGAGCTGAAGGAGGGCGACAAAACGGAGAAGAAGATCCAGATTTTCGAAGATGAGTTTCATGGTTGGAAGGCGGTGAAGGTGTAGATGACGGTGAGGAGGATGAAGGTGACGGTGAGGGCATGGTATCCAAGCTTCAGCCAGGAGTTGGTGAGGTAGGGTCGGGCATCGAAAACGAAGCATTGCACCAGCAGTCGCGCGCCCCAGAACACAGCGGCGAAGGCGGCGATGCCACGGGCTGGGGCGTTGCCGCCGGCCATGGGTTCACGAAAGGTCAGGGTGAGGGTGCCGATACCAATGATGGTCAGCACGATGAAGATGCCGTAGACCCAGAACAGGCGGTGCAGCAGGGGCGGTAGTTTTTGCAGTTCATTTTTCCAGTCGAGCACTTTCGGAGTAAGTGCACTGGCGAAAAGGATGCCGAAGTTGGCCAGTCCGGCGAACAGCAGTGCGAGGTTGAGGGTGCATGGATTGATGAGGGCGGTGGCAGTATTCATGGCAGGGCTCCGATGGTTTTGAAAAAGGGCAGCATCACGCGGCTGACAAAAGGCGGATGAAACAGCAGTCCGACCGGCAGAAGGGTAAAGGCGTGGGTGAAGAACCAGCTGCGGAGGCGGAATCGACGCTCAATGAGCTGCCCGACGGCTTGCAGCATGAAGTAGCCGAAGGGGAGTCCGTATCCCGCACCGGCGGGGATGCTGATGACCAGCTCATGGACGATCCCTGACACGGCAAAACAGGCGAGCAGGGCAGGGACGGCACCGAATCGACGATGGACCGGCAGCAACACCAATGGGTGGGCGAGGTCACGAAAGGCCCGATTCCAGCGTTTGCCCCAGAACTCCGCGAGCGTCATGGCCGCAGCGGGCCGGTTCATCAACGGTTGCACGGCGTGACCTTGGGTTTGCCAAAAGTCGGCGAGGAGTCTGAAGAGTCCGAAGTGCAGGATTAGAACCAATCCCACCATGCCACACCATCCGGCGGCAAGCGGATGTGGCAGCAATCGGGCGATGCCCCACAACAACAACACACCGAGAAGGAGGGCGATAACTCCGGCACCGGTTTGCCGAACAAGGGGGCGACGTTGGGCGGGGGCATTCCATTCCTGCGGGTTCATGCCGACCCATCCAAACGCAAAGGCGGCCACCTGGAGGGGTCGATGAGTGATTTTCCAAAGCCACCAGGCACTGATGGTTTTGCCCACCGCGAACAGCAGTCCGGCGACGATCCACATGCTGACCCAGGCGGGGAGAGTTGTGTGGAGGGCGTTCATGTTGGTTGTGACGGATGTTTCGGTAATTACCGAAATCGTTTTTAAAAAAAAGGGGAGGGTCAGAGGCGTTCGAGAAGTTTCATGGCTTTGTCTCCCATTTTGGCGGCGCGGACGAGGGTTTTGGTGCTCATGCGGTCAAGCTGGCCGGCGAAGTTGAGCGTGATTTCAAAAAACTCTTTCATGGATTCCAGCTGGGCGCGCACATGGGCTTCGTCGGGTTGGGGGTGAGTTTGAGGTTTGCCATCATCCGTGAGGCAGTCGTTGATCAGGGCTAGGGTGGGGTCGATTTCGCGACGCCGACGTTCATTCATGATGACGCGGAACATTTCGAAAACGTCCTTCATGCTTTCGAAGTGATCACGTCGGTCACCTGGAAGGTGGACCAGTTTGACGATGCCCCAGCCTTGAAGTTCGCGCAGCGCCACGCTGACATTCGAGCGGGCAAGTTGGAGGGCGGTGCAGATTTCTTCGGCGTTGAGCGGCCGTTCTGAGAGAAACAGTAGCGCATGGATTTGCGCGAGCGTGCGGTTGATGCCCCAGCGCATGCCCATCTCACCCCAATGGAGAACGAATTTTTGGGTGATGGGTGGCAGCTCGGTCATGCGTCTTAAATTTCGGTTAAGACAGAAATAACGGAAGGATGCGGCACTGTCAAGTGGGGAGACTGCAAATAGTTCGGCATTCCACCAAAGCTCTCAGTCTGGAGTCGAAAGTTCCTTGCGCAGATTTTGAATCGCTGCACTGAGATTGCGCCGCGCCTGGGTTTCGCAACGTTCGCGAAAGATGGGAGTCAGGTAGACGAAATCGCGTGCGAGAAATTGATCGAGGACTTCGATGCGTTTGGCGGAAAAGAGGGCGGGTGGAACCCAGTGGTATTCAGCGCGAATTTGAGCTTCGTATTGCCAGTAGCGTTCGGAGGGTTTGCCAAGGATGCTGAGGTCGATGTCCAGCATGATGGCGATGGCAGGATTGTTGGAAGACGGATGGGTTTTGGTGGCCAGGATCAAGGCGCTTACCTGATCGATGAAGGAACGGGAGGCGTTGGCAGCAGAGAGCGTTTGCACAGCAAATTCCGCGCTGCGTGCTTCGTTGTCTGCGGCGTGGGTGTCGTAGACGGCATCATGAAACCACAGGGCCATTTCGACCGCGTGGATTTCGTGCTGCGGAAGCGCGGGTCTTACTGCTTCGAGTTCCGACAGGCATTCGGACAGGTGTTGAAGGTTGTGATAATGCCGGTGCGTTTCCGAGTAGGCGCGATACAACTGATCAAAAACGGCATCGGAATTACCATCAAGCTGACAATGCGTCCAAAGCTGGTGAAACGCGTCATTCATGGACCGCTTCACTACTGTCTTCGCTGGTTGATCCAGTCCTGATCTTCCTGACTGAGTCGGTTGGTGAATGAACTGAATTCATTGCCCCATTCGCCGGTAAACGTCGCTTGATTGGCGTCCAACTTGGTCAGACGGGCGAAGACATCGCGACCATCCTTGCTGTGCCAGTTCCGGTAACCCTGGCCTTCCATCCGCTCCCGCCGGGTCTCAATCGCTTTGGGAACATCTTTTTCAGCCGCATGGAGGATGCGCTTCAAGTAACTGTCATGGTATTCCGGTTTGTAACCGGCCAGATTCAATACTTCCGTTCCGTCCGGCAGAGTAAGCACCAGAGTGGGATAGCCGCTTGCCTTGAGACGCTTCTTCAGCGATTGATAGTAGTCGCTGCGCCGCGCCTCGGTATTGGAGAAATCCACCCGCAGCAGTGTCAATTGTTGTTCCGCAACACGCCGAAAATCCGGGGCACGCAGCAAGGTGTTTTCCATCTGCTTGGCGGGGATGCTGCTCTGATGCGTGACCAAAGTCAGCAAGGCCCGGCCCTTTTGGCGCGACTCTTCAATCGCCACCGTGGCGCTGGGATGCCAGGCAAGCCCGCCCATCGCGGCGCTGCTTTGCGGGAGCACGCTGGAAAAATCAAACAACCCCGGTGCCGCTGTCGAAGGAGTGCCACCATCCGCTGCCATCATGGTCCCCGAGGCGTCCACCTGGCCGCCGCCCGGGTTCATCAGTTCAGGATAAACCAAGGCCCAACCACGTGGAGAATTCTCATCGACAGAAGGTCCAGCCGTGACGTCGCGATTCTTCGTCAGCATCCCGCACGAAGTTAAACCAGCCGCACAGGTGGCGATGAGGATGGGGAGAACCGACTTCATAAATCCATGCGCCACCGGCCAACATCAATAGCGATAGTCCGTGGGCACCGCGACATCACGAAGCACATCAGCACTGCTCGGCGTATAACCCCGCTCGTTGCGCGCTCCCGTGGTCGGGTTCTGGAACGATCCGAAGCCTGACCCGACCTCACCCTTCGGCTGATAAAAACTGTTCGCCACGCCACCCAGTTGCGGAGCTTGAGGCGCGACCGGGGCATCGCCAGTCGGCTCTCCCCAGGCACGTTTTTCACTCTCGGAAAGCTCGTGGTGGGTCCAAGCCAGATCGTGCGCCTTTTTGCGAATGCCCGCACGAAGGCTGTCCGCACCCCTGTCGCGCTGCGCCTGACTAATCTCCCCACGCGCCAGTTGGGCGTCCAACAACGCAATCTGCCGCTCGGCAAGGTCGGTCGCCTGTTTCTCATATCGATCCAGATCCGCCGTGTCGGGAATGGTTGACTGACAAGACACCAAAGCCAGCAGGCCAAAGGCGAGAATGAAGAACGCTCGGAAAAAATCAGTCATGCAGATCAATAGACACCCGCATCCTAAAAAATTGCTGCAAAAAGTTCAACCAAAACCGGGAAAATCCTCTGCTCCGAGCTCCACTCGACGCTTGAACAGGAAAAAGAATGCCCTCTCGTGACAATTTTGGCAGTCTTCATTGATCCAACGCGTAATCGAAAGATGCCCCTTCCGAAACGATGTCCTGCTCCCAGCGAGCCGGGCTCGGTAAAAAAAGATTTGAGAACTCTTGTCAGTATGGTGTCTCATAGTGCCTGCTGTCTTTTTTGTTAATTGCTTTGTCATGATCCTGCCCCGCGTCATCCGAACCGCCTTCCTCGTGCTGGCTTCCACCGGTCTGTTGCTTCAAGCTCAAGCTCAAGCCCAGGAACCAAAAACTCCCATCTCCGCCGACTCCGTCGTGCCCGAACCCTGGGAAGGCATTGTGCGCATTGAGGCCTCGTTCCTCATCCCTGACTTCCGCGTGCCATGGAACTCCGGCCGTCCAACCTCAGGCAACGGCACCGGCTGGCTGGTCGGCAAAAACAAATTCATCACCAATGCCCACGTAGTCAGCAATGCCACCAAGATCGTCATCCGCACCATGAACGATCCCGAGCCTCTTGAGGCCCGGCTGGTGCATGTCGCCCACGACTGCGACCTGGCCATGCTGGAACTGGTCGACCCCAAACGCTTCGAGAACGTCAAACCGCTGGAAATTGACGGCATTCCCAAATTGAACTCCGAAGTGATCGCCGTGGGTTATCCGATTGGCGGCGAACGCGTCAGCGTCACCCGGGGGGTGGTGTCACGCATCGACTTCCAAAGTTATTCGCACAGCGGCATCGACCAGCATCTTGCCATTCAGGTGGACGCCGCCATCAACCCCGGCAACAGCGGCGGCCCGGTGTTGCAAAATGGCAAGGTCGTCGGCGTGGCTTTTCAGGGCTACAGCGGCTCAGTCGCCCAAAATGTAGGTTACATGATTCCCGTTCCCGTTCTCAATCGTTTCCTCAAGGATGTCGAAGACGGTGAATACGACCACTACATGGACCTTGCCATTGGAACCTTTGCCATCGAAAACCCCGCCCAGATCAAGGCTCTTGGACTTGAAGACAACGGCATCGGCGTGATGGTCAGCAGCGTGGAAAGCGCCGGCTCTGCTGGTGGCTTCCTCGAACCGGGCGATGTCATTCTCAGCATCGACAACAACCCGGTGTTCAACAACGGCTTGATCCGTGTCGATGGCGAAATGATGGACATGAACGAGATCGTCGAACGCAAGTTCGCCGGCGACAAGATCAATGTGGAAATCCTCCGCAAAGGGAAGATGGCGAAGATCGAGATTACCCTCAAACGTTTCCTTCCCTACCTGACCCTGGGCGAACAATACGACCGTCGTCCCGAATACCTGTTGTATGCCGGTCTGTTGATGCAGCCCATGACCCGCAACCTCATGGAGTCCCATGGCATCCGTGATCCCCTGGTCAACTACACCTTCGACAATTACCTCACCAAGGAAATCTACAAGGAGAGACCTGAAGTCGTCATTCTCACCGCCATCCTTCCCGATGAAGTGAACAGTTATCTTCAGGGGTATCAGCACAGCATTGTCGACGAGATCAATGGTGTGAAAATCAAAGCCCTCAAGGACGTTAGTGAAGCCCTCAAAAAAGGCGACGAGAAGTTTGTGGTCATCAAACTTCTTGAGAAAAACCGGCCCCTGGTGCTGCGTCGCGATCTGGCCGAAGAAGCCCATCCGCGCATCATGCAAACCTACAATATTTCGACCGACCGCTATCTCGGCGAATAAAAATTCCTACGTTGCCCTGCCTGCCTTTTTCTGACTCGATCATGAAACCATTTTTTATCGCCCTTCTGCTGTTCCTTACCGCTGGCGTTTCCATTGCCCAGCCAGCCGACAGCCCTCCTTCCACCACCCCGCCCGCAGACAGTCCGCCAGCGACGCCCGGAGAACCCAAACCTTCGACCCCCGGTAATGAAGCCCCAGATACCACTGCGTCTGCCCCCATCAATGCCCCGCCCTTGCTTGATCCCACGGCACCCACGCGAAAGAACACGTCATTGGTAAAAGTCAACGTCACCAGCCAGCCATGGAGCGACCGCATCCCCTGGCAAAAAAGCTCACCCAGCGCCCGCCGTGGACTTGGAGTCCTGCTCAAAGGCAACCGTATTCTGGTCACCGGTCAGATGGTGGCCGACGCCACTTATATTGAACTGGAACTTGCCGACTCCGGTCGTCGCATTCCTGCCAAGGTCAAAGGTCTCGATTATGAAGCCAACCTCGCCCTGTTGGAACCGGCGGGTGATGCCAAGACCTTCTTTGAAAAGCTCACCCCGTTGGAGATCGAGCCAAATGCCAGCGTGGGCGACCTGATGGAGACCTGGCAGCTAGGCCGGGTCGGCGAGTTGATTGTCACCCCGTTGCAGATCAACAAGGTGCTTACCTCACGCTATGTATTAGATACCAGCTTGTTTCTCGTTTATGAAGCCCTTGGCATCATTCGCAGCGAAGCGAACAGCTTTACCCTGCCAGTGACCAAAGATGGCAAGCTTACTGGATTGCTGCTGCGCTACGACTCAAAGGATCAAACCTCCACCGTGCTGCCTGGTCCGATCATCCAGCACTTCCTGAAAGACATGGATGATGGCGAGGGCTATCGCGGTTTCCCGAGCCTCGGAGTGGAGTTCCAGCAGACGCTGGATGACCAGTTCCGCGAATACATTGGCATGAAGCCCGACCAGCAGGGAGTGTATGTCAGCAACGTCACCAAAGACGGTTCCGCTGAAGCCATCGGCATCAAGAAGGAGGACATCATCCTTGAAATGAACGGCCACAAAATTGATTCCCGCGGTGACTATCAGCATCCGCAGTATGGCACGCTCAACATGAGCCACATCGTGCGGGGCGCGAGTTATGTGGGAGACGAACTCAAGGTAAAGCTTCTTCGCGAAGGCAAGGAGCAGCTTCTCAGCGGCAAACTGATTCGCAAGGAAGCCAAAGATTTTCTTGTGCCGCCCTTCCGTTTTGATACCGGCACCAATTATCTCATCCAGGGCGGCTTGTTGTTTCAGGAACTTAGTTTGCCTTACTTGAAGAGCTTCGGTGAAAACTGGGAAACCAGCGCCCCGTTGCGTCTCGTCTTCGCCGCCCAGCATACGGAAGAATATGAGAAAGCCGGAAGGCGCAAGATTGTCATTCTGACCGCCACCTTGCCAACGCGCACGACCCAGGGTTATGAAAGCCTCGGGGGATTGATCGTCAATCGGGTCAATGGCAAACCGGTGAACGACCTCGCCGATCTGAATGAATGCTTCAAAGAACCCAAGGACGGCATCCACACCGTTGAGTTTGATGATTTCCCCAAAATCATCTATCTCGACGCCTTTGCCACCGAGTCCGACAACCTGCGCTTGATCGACGGGGTTTATCGCATTGGCTCGCTGAAGCGCATTCAGTAGCCGGTTTCAGCATCAGAGGTGCCCGCTCACAGCGGGATCACCGGCGGCGGGAAAAAATGGGCCGCTCATCTTATCGGATGGAGGCGAAAAATTACCCGCATCCTTCGTGTGCGGTTCGCTGGCACCTGAAAAATCTTCGTGTGTTTGTGTCTTCGTGTGAGATACTTCAACCTGTGAAAACCACTGCAGCTATCGTTGGCGAACCACCCGACTCCTCTGTCCTCGCAGTGGCTCGGGAAGCGCTTGCGACCTACCGCACCCGCTGTTTTTGGTCGCTTGCGCCCGATTTTGACGTTACTCCGGAGACGCTGCCCATCATCATCGCGGGGCTTCGCCGCCACGGGGACCGCAAGGCCTTCCAGCTCGCCGCACGGCTATGCCGATAACCGCATTTCAGCATGAAGTCTTTGCGACACTCCGCCGAAGTCGCAGCCCCGAGAGTTTCGTTTTCGGTGCGACCGTGCTCAACGCCAGGTTGAACACACCGCGTTACTCACGCGACATCGAACCTCTGCCACGATCTTGAGATAGGCCTGTAGTGAATAGAAATACCATTTTCATGCGCCCGTTCTGTTTCAGGGTGCACAAAATCAAGCAAAGGGCATGCGCTTACAATCCGGTGGGATGATCAATGAACTCCCATTCCAACCCAAAGCGTTGGGCCAGGTCGGCTGCCAGGGCTTTGACTCCAAAGGTCTCGGTGGCATAGTGGCCTCCGTAAAACACGTTGATCCCCAACTCCTCGGCGAGGGTGTAACTCCAGTGAGGGCCTTCGCCGGTGATGAGTGTATCAATCCCGAGGGCTTTCACCGCTGCGACTTCCGAGCCGGCACCGCCAGTGATCACGCCGACATTTCGAATTACTTCGGGTCCGCCCGCGCACAGATGCACCTGGCCGTTAAGGGCATGGCCAAGCCGGTTGTGAAGTTCGTCGCGGGATATTTCGACCTCGGCACGCACTCCGATATTGAAGTTTTTATACGGGAAGAAGGGTGACCACGAAGCTTCAAGTTTGAGGGCCTGAGCCAGCAGGATGCTGTTGCCGTGCTCAAGATGCCCGTCCAACGGCAGGTGCGCGCTGTAGATCGCGAGGTTGGCTTCCATGGACTCGCGAAATTTCTGGAAGACTGCTCCCGTGATCGGCTGCAGGCCGCTCCAGAACAAGCCGTGATGCACCAGAAGAAAATCGCATCCACTCGCAATCGCCTTCTGCAGGACGGGGAGATGGGCATCCACCGCCGCTCCGATTTTGGTCACTTTGCCCGAGGTGTTTTCCAACTGAAGCCCGTTTAGTGCCGGCGGATAGTCCGGCAGCGTCGCGATGCTCAAATAGGCATCCAGGTGGGCGGTTAACTCAGCGAGTTGCATGCGTCCAGCATGCCGTCAGCCGAATCAGACCACAAGCGCAACGTGGCGAACTTACGGCGTTTTCTTCAGGGTCGGGTCCGCAGTGACGGTATTGGAACTGAGTTCGTCCAACGCCCGTTTCACCGTGGTGGAATCAGGATGATCCTGTCCCAAAGCCTTCACCAGCACTCCGTAGGCAATCTCCAGATCCTTGCGTGCCGCATCGCGCTGCCGCAGGTCCACACGGGCAAGTCCCGACAACAGAAAACAGCGGGCGTATTCCGAATGCTCCTTGGAAAAATGTTTCTCACAAAGAACCCGGGCGTCCTCCGTGTGTTGAAGCACATCTTCAGGATTGCCTTTTTTCAGCGCGGCATTTCCGAGAGCCAGATGGGCCGCTACCAGTATTTTCATATCGGCGGAATCGCTGTTCTTCGACTGGGTGATGGTATCGTTGAGCAGTAATTCAGCCTCATCCAGCTTGCCATCCTGAATGAGGATGCTTGCCAGTTGCTGCTGAACCCTGAGCCGGTCCTTGTCCGCCGGCGGCAGATGTTGGGCCGCGAGACGCACCGACCGTTGCAGAAGAATGCGCGCCTGATCAATCCTCTGGTGATTCAGATAAATCCCGCCCATCACAGAGCAAACGCGTGCGGTGTGCACCGGATTTTCCTCTGCCGTCAGTTCAGTGATCTCCATCACCTCTTTGGCGGCCTCGGTTGCTTCATCCTCCCGATTCAACAACAAAAACATGTCGGTCAACATGGCGAGAAAGTGGGTGCCCTCTTCCAGTCGGCGACCGTGCTTGACGTTGTCGTCCAAAGCCACCTGGAGCGTTTTGATGGTGTTTTCGTATTGTCCGGCCCCCTGATAACAGCGGGCGAGTTTCTCCGCACAGCTCATGGCCATGTCGCCTTCATGCCCGTTCCATCGCTTGGTCAGAGTCGCGTCATATTTGGAACGCTCCCATGCATACTTGAGCTGGGCGATGGCATCATCCCATCGGCCTTCGGCACGATACGCCTCCCCGAGCTCCGCACGCCGAATGGTCAGTTCAATGTCGCCCTCCTTGAAGATCAACATGGCCGAAGTGAGTGCCTTCTCGAACAACGCAACCGCCTGTTGGTTGTCGCCTCTGGAGGCGGCTTCCCTTGCCTGTTCACGAAACGACTGGGCGCTGGTAGAACTGGGCCAGATCAGCGCTAGCATTAGAGAAAGTAATGAATAGGCTCGGAACATTAGGCGATGTGATCGTTGATTTTGCGCCTCAGGCAAGTTTTTTTGCATTTCATCCCCAGGGGAACAAGGCGGAAAAAGTCATTTTTTAGTGGTCTTTTTTTCAATATCGACCCCGGATGCGGCTGGCTGGGGTGGCTGGTTCTGCTTTTTCAGCATGTCTGAAAGCGCCTTCTTGATGATCAGCACATCCGGGTGCTCTGTCCCCAGTAATCGTTCAAAAATGTCCTGCGCAAATTCCAAATCGTGCCGCGCCAGAACCGGCTGTTTCAGCTTGGCATGGGTCAGACCGGAGAGCAGATAGCTGCGGCCATTTTCATAACGGTCCTCCCAACCATTCTGCTCACACAATCGTCGAACCTCTGCGGTATGCACAAACGCGTCCTTGGGATCTTCTTTTCTGAGCTCGATGGAAGCCAGCGATAGGTGGCAGGCAAGCAGGGTTTGTTTGTCGGGCACGGCATTTTTGGAGAGTTGCTCCAGCGTTTGTTCCAACAACTGCTCGGCCTCTTTGAGTTTGCCATCTTTGATCTGCACCACAGCCAGTTCACGTTGCATCTGCGCACGCTCATTATCTGAAGGTGGCATGTGTTGGGTGGCGAGTTCCACCGCCCGATGCAGCATTTTGCGCGCCTCGTCCTGGCGTTGATGATCGAGATAAACCTTCCCAAGCACGAAGCAAACCGAAGCGGACTGACGGGGATCTTCCACGAGGGTCAGTTCGGCAATTTCGCTCGCTTCCTTAGCAGCGTCGGATGCTTCTTTTTCACGTTTCTGAAACAGGTAGGAGTCGGCGAGCAAAACCAGATACTGCGCCCTCTCCGGCAGCCGCCGCCGGTGCAGTGCGTTGTCATCCAGCGCCATTTTCGCCACTTCGATGACCTTGTCGTGATTGCCGATGGCCTGATAACATTGGGAGAGTTTGACGGCGCAGCCCATGCTGAGATCGCCTTCCTGCTCCTCCCAGCGGTTCAGGGCGATGGCGTCTGCTCGCGACCGTTTCCAGGCGTAGTCGAAATGCACAATCGCTTCCGTCCAGCGGGATTCGATTCGATAGGCTTCGGCCAGCTCCGCCCGCCGGACGGTCATTTCAATATCCGTATCCTTGAACACCTGACTTGCCGAGCTCACGGCTTTTTCAAACAATTCCACTGCCAGCTTGTGATCACCCATTTCGGCTGCAAGCTTCGCCTGTTCACGAAAGGACTGGGCACTGAGGCTGCTGGTCCAAACAAGCGCCAGCAGCAATCCGAATCCAAAATAGCGACGGTTGCGTTGCATCTTGCGATGCCATCGCCTCGTTCACGCGACAGGCAAGTTTTAATTTTGCCACCGACCCTGCATCAATCTCGCGGGGTAGATGTTGCAAAAACCGCAAAATCCGCATTGCCAATCCTCCCGTTTGGCGGCAGGGCTTTTCACACTTCATGGCTTCCTTCGCGTTTTTTGACCTCGACCACACCCTGTTGCCGTTCGATACGCAAACGCTGTTTGCGAACTTCGTGCAACGTCGCGAACGCTGGCGGTCCGTCTACTTGTTGGGTTTCGTTCCGGTGGCGTTGCTGCGCGCGGTGAAGGTAGTGCCCACGGTGACGGCGAAACGCGCGTTCATGGGTTACTTGTGGGGGATGAAGCGCGAAACCATGCAGGCGATGGCGAGGGAGTTTGCGGAGACCGAAGTGAAACGCTGGATCTATCCCGAGTTGCTGAAGATCATTGAGGAGCATCGCGCTGCGGGCCGAACCTTGATCCTGAACTCGGCCAGCCCGGATTTTTATCCCCACGAAATCGCACGCGTGTTGGGATTCGACCACTGCATCGCCACCCGTATTGAAGCGCACCCGGTGCTTCCTTTCATGCCTCAGGTCATCGGCACCAACAACAAACGCGAGGCCAAAATCAGTGCGATGAAACGCGACATTCCCGTGGTCGCCAACGCCACCGCCGAGGAGCTGGCGGATTCGTGGGCTTACTCGGACAGCTCCGCCGATCTCCCTCTGCTGGAGTTTGCCGGGAATGCGGTATTGGTGCATCCGTCTGCCTCGCTCGAAGCCATTGGCAAAGAACGGGGCTGGCCGGTGCTTCGGCCCGAGCGGCCCTATGGCGGAAAGTTCGGCGACATGTTTGCCGCCGGCCGCCAGGTGTTGGGAATTTATGGCCGCTGAAGCGGGCGGGAAAAAGTAGAAGGGACGTCCCGTCCCTTGTCGTTTGAGTTCGGCAAGGCTCGGGACGAGCCTTCTACTTTCTAACAGTGCGCGAGGTTATTTTTTGCCCTTGGTAACGGCTGCGGAGAACCAGTCGCCTCCACCCATTCCACCACCGCCGCCGCCGCTGTTGGAATTGTTGCGGGAGCCACCACCACCGCCACCGAATGAGCGGTTGCCACCGCCACCACCAGCCTGGGCAGGTCGGGCACCACCAGGTTGACCGCGTTTTTCAAAGTCAGGATTAGCCTTCATCGAAAGGGCGATGCGTTTGCGCTGGAGATCGACCTCCACCACGGTCACCTGCACGCGCTGCTGCACTTTCACCACCTCGCTGGCGTCTTTGATGAAGTGATCGGCGAGCTGGCTGACATGGACCAATCCATCCTGATGCACGCCGATGTCCACGAACGCTCCGAAGGCGGTGACGTTGGTGACAATGCCGGGGAGCTTCATGCCCACCTGCAAATCTTCCGGCTTCTCGACGCCTTCCTGGAACTTGAAGATCTCAAACTGCTTGCGTGGGTCACGACCCGGCTTGGCCAGCTCGTTGACAATGTCCTGCAAGGTCGGCAAACCGACGGTTTCGCTGACGTATTTTTTGAGATCGATGCGCTTGCGAACGTCTTCTTTACCGAGGAGGGCAGCGATGTCGCTGGAGAGGTCACGCGCCATTATCTTCACCAGATCATAACGCTCTGGATGCACGGCACTGGAGTCCAGGGGGTTTTCCGCCCCGCGAATGCGCAGGAATCCGGCGGCTTGTTCAAACGCTTTGTCGCCGAGTCTTGGGACTTTTTTGAGTTCCGCGCGTGATTTGAACGGACCGTTTTCGTTGCGATAACTGACGATGTTGGCGGCAAGGGTGCTGTTGAGTCCGGCAACGTAGGAGAGCAGTTGTTTGCTGGCGGTATTGACCTCAACCCCCACGGCGTTCACGCTGCTTTGCACGGTGTCGTCGAGACTGTCTTTGAGCAGATTTTGATCAACATCATGCTGATACTGACCGACTCCGATGGACTTGGGATCGATTTTGACCAGTTCGGCAAGCGGGTCCATGAGACGTCGCGCAATGGAGACGGAACCGCGCACGGTGATGTCGTGATCGGGAAATTCTTCTCGGGCCACGTCGCTGGCACTGTAAATGGAGGCACCACTCTCATTCACCATGACGACCGAAACGTGGCTCGGCAGTCCGATACGATTGAAGAACATCTCTGTTTCGCGGCTCGCGGTGCCGTTGCCAATAGCGACGGCTTCAATCTTGAAGCGGTCGACAAGGGCGAGGATGAGGGCCTTGGCTTTGAGCAGGTTGTTGCCTTCGCCGAGAAGATAAATGACATCGTTGTGCAGCAGTTTTCCCTGGGCGTCGAGACAGGTGATTTTGCAACCGGTGCGGAAGCCGGGGTCAACGCCCATCACGCGCTTCTGGCCGAGGGGCGCGGCGAGAAGGAGCTCGCGAAGGTTGTCGGCAAACACCCGGACAGCTTCGGCGTCGGCTTTCTTTTTGTTTTCCAGACGCGCTTCGGTCTCCATGCTGGGCTGAAGCAGGCGTTTGTAGCCATCGTGAACGGCTTCGACGATCTGTTTGCTGGCGGCGCTGTTGCCTTTGACGAACAGGTTTTCGAGAAGTCGGAGCGCGTCGGCTTCCGGCGCGGTGATGCGCATGATGATGAATCCTTCCTTCTCGCCGCGGCGCATGGCGAGCATGCGGTGGGACGGGCAGTTTTTAAGGGGTTCGCTCCAGTCGAAATAGTCACGGAACTTGGCGGCTTCCTGGTCCTCTTCCTTGCCGAACATGACCTTGGAAGAAACGGTGCCTTGCTCGGCAATGAGCTTGCGGATGGCGGCGCGGGCATCGGCATGATCGCTGACCCGCTCGGCAATGATGTCGCGGGCACCGGCGAGGGCTTCATCGGCGGTAGCAACCTGTTGCTCGGCTTCGCCGTCGGTTTTGATGTAGCTGACGGCTTCCGTTTGCGGATTGGCAGCGGTGTTGGTCTGGTTCGCTTCCAGCCAGTCGGCCAATGGCTCCAGGCCTTTTTCTTTGGCAATGGTGGCGCGGGTGCGACGTTTCGGACGGAACGGGGCGAAGATGTCTTCTAGTGCGGTGATGGTCTCGGCCGCGAGGATTTTGGCCTTGAGGAGATCGGTGAGCAGCTTGCGCTCGTCGAGGGATTTGAGGATGGCTTCGCGGCGGTCATCCAACTGGGCGAGACGCAGCATGCCGTCGCGGATTCCGGTGATGGCGACTTCATCGAGCATTCCGGTGGCCTCCTTTCGATAGCGGGCGATGAAGGGCACGGTGCCGCCTCCGGCGATCAGTTCGGCAGTGGCGGCGACTTGGGCGACCTTGATGTTGAGTTCGCGGGCGAGCGTTTGGAGGTGTTCGGGTTTCATGCGGGAGGTGACCGTTGGCGATGTGGGGAAAAGGGGCAAGCGAAAGTCGCAGGGGGGTGTTTTTTAGCTTGAAATCGCTCAGCAGGGCGTTGCTTCAAATCGAACTGCTTGGAGATTGCCTTGTCCAATCAGTAGCCGGATACTTTCCCCTAGGGTTTGGCTTTACGTGGGCGTTGAATGACATGAAAAACCTGTTTTGGATGAGCTTTCTGGCGGTCGCGCTTTTTGCGTGGAGCTACCGTCGCGAAGTCTCACCGCCCTGCCTGACCTGCATCCCGATGCCTGAGTTTGAATTTCGACCCGAAATGCTTGATTCCCTGCCGAAACATCCGCTTCCACCCGAACCGGGCGCCTGGCAGAGCCTTGAGCCTGAGCAACGGCTGAAGGACGTTCACGAGCGCGTGAAGCCGGTTCTGGCCACTGAGCTAGAGGCGGAAGGTTCCAGTTTGGGCACGCCGGTGTTTCTGCGCGTGTTTAAGGAATCCCGCGAAATGGAGTTGTGGATGAAAGTGAGTTCCGACTGGACGCGATTTCGGAACTATCGCATCGCCGCGATGTCTGGTGAACTGGGTCCTAAACTGAAGGAAGGCGACCGTCAGGCTCCCGAGGGGTTTTATGCGGTGAGGGCATCCGCGCTGAATCCGCGCAGTGCATTCCACCTGTCTTTTGACATTGGATATCCCAACGCCTACGACCGATTTCATGACCGCACCGGGACCCACATCATGGTGCATGGCAATGAGGTGAGCCTCGGATGTTTTGCGATGACTGATCCGATGGTGGAGGAAATTTATCTGCTGGTCTCGGAGGCGTTGAAAGCCGGGCAAAAAGAGGTGCCGGTGCATGTGTTTCCATTTCGGATGACGGAGCAACGGATGCTGGCTGCGGGAGGGCATTCATCGCGGGAGTTCTGGGAGAATCTGCGCGAGGGCTACGAACTTTTTGATCGCGACCGTGAAGTGCCGGTGATGGGGGTGAAAGACGGTCGGTATGTGGTGGAAAAGTGACCATCCCCGGATCCCGATGGTCATCGGTTACAAAGGAACGATGAGGCCTTCCGCCTCGGCGAGCTTTTTCTGATTGTGGTCGAAGGTGAGGAAGTGCGTGGCTTTCAGCTTGAGTGCTCCTGCCACATGAAGGATGTCAAAACCGCGATGGCCGCCCAATAGCGTGCGCATCGCAGAAAGACGATCAGCCACTTCCACCACGTCAGCCAGATTGCAGTTTTCGACGATCAAGCGCCCTTGTGAGATGGCGACTTCAAATCGCGTCCGATGCTGCAAAGCTTCTCCTGATTTGAGGACCTTGCGGAATTCGGCAAATCGAAGCGCATTGCCAAATTCAAACTGCGTCAAAGTGGTCAGACGTAGTGGCACAGCAATGGTGGATATGAAAGACACCGCACGCTCGCTGTGTCGATCGGATCCATACAGCGAAAAGAGAAAGCTGGTGTCACATGCGATTACCATTTGCCCGATGCTTCCGCGAGGATGGCTGCCGATTCTTGAGCGGTCAACATGGTCTCCCCGCTGCGATCGCGCAATACTTCCGGACTCTGAGACCAGTCGACGGTCGCCGGGCTGGCCGGAGGCTCGGGGATGAGGCGGGCGATGGGTTTACCGCGCTGGGTAATGATGATTTCTTCGCCAGCGCCAATCCAGCTCAACAAGCTGGTGTAGCGATTTCTCAGGTCGCGGACGGTGGCGGTTTTCATTGTGCTACATGATCGTAGCACATCGTGGATACGTCAAGAGCGGGGAGAAATTAGAAGGGCCGTCCCGGCCCTTGGCGTGGAATGAAAGGCTCGGGACGAACCTTCTACTTTCACTTTTTGCGCAGGACTCGCACGCGATGGGCTTCGCTGTCGCCGATGTAAATGGCTCCATCCGTATCGACAAAGATGCCGTGAAGTCGGGCCATTTTGCATTGTAATGGGTCGCCAACAGGGCCATCGCCTTTTTCGCCGGTGCCGACAATGAGCTCAAGGTTGCCGGTTTTGGCGTCCACCATGCGCACGGTATGGCTTTCCGTGTCAGCAAGCCAGATGTTGCCGTCGGCGTCGATGGCGATGCCTTTGGGTCCTTTCAATGTCGCCTCCTTTGCGGGACCCCCGTTTCCGGTGAAGCCGCTTTTTCCGGTGCCGGCGATGTGATGAATCTTCCCGGCGGCAAGGTCGAATTTAAAAACCTGATTGCCTTCGCGGGTGGCGAGCCAGAGATGGCCGTCCTTGTCGAAGTCAAGGGTGCGCGGGCCTTTGAGGGGCGTGCCCTTGATGGGTGATCCGTCAGGCGTGGGTCCCGGCGCTCCGGTGCCGGCAAAGGTTTCAATGTTGCCGGTTTCCATGTCGATCTTGCGAATGACGTGATTGCCGATGTCGCAGATGTAAAGGTCGCCGTCAGGGCCGAACTGAATGCTGTGGGGCTGTTTAAACTGGGCGTCTTTGGCGGGGCCACCATCGCCGCTGTAACCGGGTTTTCCAGTGCCGGCAATGGTGGAGATGATGCCGGTTTTCATGTCGACCTTGCGAACGCAATGGTTGGTCATGTCGACGATGTAAAGATCGCCATTTTTGTCGAAGCGAATTTCGTGGGGCAGGTTGAGTGACGCCTCCAGAGCGGGACCGCCATCGCCACTGTAGCCTTTTTTGCCATTGCCGACGATGGTTTGGATGGTGCCATCAGGGTTGATCTTGCGCACCCGCTGACCGCCGTATTCACAAAACCAAAGGGCACCATCGGGACCGCGAACGACACCAAAGGGATCGTCAATATCGGCTTGCGTGGCTGGACCGCCATCACCACTAAATCCTTTTTTACCGGTGCCTGCCACGTTGTCGATGGTCCATTCTGCCGCGCTGAGAGGGAGGGCAATGGAGAGGATCAGGGGAAGCAAAAGAATAGGGCGCATGGTGAATTGGAAGAGGGAAAAGGTTACGGTCGGACAAGGAAGGAACTGGCGAATTTCTTTGCGGTTCACCCCATTTTTTGCCGGATGCCGTGGTGCAGCAAGTCCAAAAATCGCAACCGCTGGTTGCGCAATGCACGGTTTCGGTGATCATAAATGCCCGGTTAGTTTATTCGATTTCATTCCATTGTTATGGCAGACGACCAGTCCAACGATCTTTGGCGCGGCCTCAGCAGCGTCGCACGCGCGGCCCTGCAGACCCGCGATTACAGCGACAGTTCACTGGCCGCCCGGCTGCATCAGACGGGGAGAGTGGAAGCCCGCGAACTGGTTGGAGGCGTTCCTCCAGAAGTGGGGATTCCCGGCGTGGAAGTGTTCCAGCGCCGCATTTTTCATCAGCGTTATCGCGGTTATTTTGGCGAGTTCGCGCGTGAGGGCGAGTCGGTGCTTGGCAAGATCGGCATGTGGCCAAAACAATGGGCCACCGCCAAGATGTTCGCCGGCACCAGCAAGGGGTTTCATATCCATCCGCCTGCCATTCCTGCAGACATTGCGCCGGAAGACTGGTTCAAGCGATTGTTTGTGGATGAACCCACCAACTACGGTCTGCGGCCTTATGACGACGAGCAGTGGGACGTGATGTTCTTCATTCAGGGCATTTGCGAAATGTTCCTCATCGACGAACGCGCCGGCATGCCCCGCAAGAAAATGCGCTTCATCATCGAAGGCGATGACCTGCGTGGCGACAACAACGTTGGCGTGGTGATTCCCGCCGGGGTTGCCCACGCGATCCGCAGCGCGAGTTCGCAGGATTTGATCATGGTGTATGGCACCAGCACCAAGTTCCTGCCCGAGAACGAAGGCCGCATCGAACACGCCATCGAAACCCCCGAAACCCCCGCCGACTGGGAGAAGTTCTGGGATCTCGTGTAATCGATTTAAAACGACATCCAAGCCATGCCGACGCCAACCCTCGCTGCGTTTCCAAAACTTGAACAAGATTACCCGCGTGAAGTCATCGAGCGCGTGTGGCAGTCCGCGCAAACCGTGACTGGCAATGATCCGGATTTGTGGCGCAAGGACGAACGCGGAGCCTGGATCCACCGCGCGTCCTACCGGGATCGGCACAACGAGTTTGGCTGGGAGATCGCCGACTGTGCTTTTACCCAAGGCAGTTTTGGCATCGCCGCATTGCGTGCGATGCAGTGGCAGAATCATCTGGATTTTTTGATGGCATCAAGGCAAAGCGTGGTCACTGCGGACGGACTCCGCAATGCCCGGCGCTTGCTTTAGGAGAGGCTAAATCGAGAATGTGTCCACTGGCGGAGAAACCGTTGCGTGGCCTGCACGTCCAGACCGGGTGACTCCATCTCCATTTGGCGTATTCGTCTGATGTAGCGTTATTTGGAAACTCTGATCACAAAGGGGAGTTGAACAGGCACGTCGCAATCATCGAGCGCCTTCCCCTCATGAAACACCCCACCCCCACGCGTTCCATTTCCGTAACCATCTTGATCGTGCTTGCGTCGCTCGCGGCTTTTCAAAGGCCCTGTATCGCCCACCCTTGGAAGGCAGATCACGACCACCACCATCATGATCACAATCATAATCATCGCCACCCGACTATTCCCAGCCATTCCTCCACCACCATCAGTCCAACTCGAGTGGTTTCACAAGCTCCCGCACTGGCAATCGCCGCCGCCGTTGTCGCCAATGCCGCCAACGCACCGGCCACGGCCAAATCTTTCCTTCTCTTCCCCAATCTCGAACTCAAATTCGACCGGGACCATTTGTATGTAGGTTCCAACGGGCTTCCCGCCCATCCCATGATGATCGGCATCACCAACTGGCAGCAGCAGGTCCCTCTTCCGCAAAACTACACCGGCGACAATGCCTGGCGCATCCCCCTCAACCCGATTCCAGCCGCGAGCCCTGCGATGATCGACGATCGCTTCTTGCGTGGTGCCATCGCCCTTGCTGTCAATGGCATCCCCATCTTCAATCCGCAGAACAACCGCGGCGAAATCTCCTATGAAATCGGTGAACTCGATCAATGGGGTGGCCATTGCGGTCGGGCTGATGACTACCACTATCATATCGCGCCGCTCCATCTGCAAAACACCGTGGGCAAAGGCAGGCCCATCGCCTTTGCCCTCGACGGCTATCCCATCTATGGCCTCACCGAGCCCGACGGCTCAGCCGTCCGGAACCTTGACGCCTGCAACGGCCATCATCAGCCGGGCTTGGGCTACCATTACCATGCCTCCAACCAGTATCCCTACGTCATTGGTGGCTTCCACGGTCAGATCAACGAGGTGGAAGGCCAGGTCGATCCCCAGCCCCGCGCCCAACCGGTGCGCCCAGCCGCCACCCCTTTGCGCGGTGCCAAAATCACCAAGTTCGAAGCCATCAATCCCACCACCTACAAGCTCAGCTATACCCTCGGAGCCGACCAACACTCGATCAGCTACACCATCAAACCCGACAACGTCTACGAGTTCACCTACGACAACAGCACGGCTGGCACCACCACCGAAAGTTACACCCCTCGTCCCCGAGGCCAGGACCGGAATCGACCTCCAAGACGCGACGCCGGGACACGCCCACCGCGCCCGACACCTTCTTCCCCTAAGCCCACCAACTGACGGAGCAGGCAACCCTTCTCCCGCAAGCCATGAACATTCGCCCACCTGGTTCCCTTGATTCGCCGCTCCTGCTGCTTCTCACGTCATTAATGTTGCTCTCGGTCGCTCCGCTTCACGCCTCCGTCCCACTCACCAAGAAGCCCAACTTCATTGTCATCCTCGCCGAAGCTCAAGGATGGGCCTCCATGTCCAGTCCTCAGGACGACCGCCATCCCGAAGCCTCCACCAGCTCCATCATCCGCACTCCCCATCTCGATGCCCTCGCGAAACGCGGCATGCGCTTTTCCGACTTCTATGCCGCCTCCCCGCGATGCACGCCCACCCGCGCCGCGTTGTTCACCGGTCGCAGCCCCGCCAGCCTCCACATGACCTTTGTCCATGAAGGCAGAAAAGCCCCCGTCGTTCATCCCAGCCAAAAAACCATCGGTCCGATCTCCATCACCCAACTCCCCACTGACATTCCCACCATCGGCAGCCTTCTCCAGCAACAAGGCTACACCACCGCCCACTTTGGAAAATGGCACTGTGGCCGAACCCAGCCCTCCCAACACGGATTTGAACATCACGACGGACCCAACGGCAACGGCGGTCCCGACAACGTCGAAGATCCCAACCCCAAACAGGCCTACGCCATCGCCGAAAAAGGCATCCAATTCATCACCGCGCAGTCAGCATCCGGACAACCTTTCTACCTGCAACTCTCCCAATACCCCTCGCGCGGACCCGTCACCGCCCGACTGGACACCATCGAATCCGTCAAAAAACGCCTCGGCACGCGGATTGGATACCAGCGCATTGGCATCGCCGCCGGAGCCGAAGAAATCGACAAAACCCTCGGCCTCCTCTTCGCCAAACTGGCGCAGCTCAACCTTCTCGACAACACCTACCTCATTTACACTTCCGATCACGGTGCCCAGGGCATCAACGCCAACGGCGGGCTCTCCCAAGGCAAAGGCAGCGTCTGGGAAGGCGGTCTGCGTGTCCCCCTCATCATCGCCGGGCCCGGCATTTCACCCAACTCTTTCACCCATGTTCGGGCCAGCACCGTTGACCTGCTTCCCACCGTTCTCCACCTCGCCGGTGCCACCAGAAGCCAGCTCCCGACCCACCTTGAAGGAACCAGCCTCGCTTCGACCCTTCTGAATAATCCGACTCCCAGCGCCATCCGCCAACATGAAGAGTTCGTGGTGCATTTTCCTCATCACGACAAAGACCCGCTGGGACCCGCCAGCGCCATCTACTCAGGCAAATACAAGCTCATCCATTTCTACGAAACGGGCGACCTCAAACTCTTCGATCTCAGCACTGATGTGGCCGAGCAGACCGATGTCGGCCCTCAGCAGTCCGAAATGGTTCAGCGCCTCCACCGACTCCTCACCGACCATCTCGCCTCGGTCCAGGCCGCCATGCCCACTGCCAATCCCGACTATGATTATGATTCCGGCAACTCCGTTATTGGCCCGGGTAGATAGCGATCCAAATAAGGCGGCGGCTCTGCCATACAGCCAAACGTTTACCGACGGCAATTGAGGTCCCAACGGCGCATGAGAAACGGCGTCCCTCCGATTCTCCATGAACGCGAAGATTTTTTCCGAAAAAGGTGAGGCGATCTGCTTTTGAGGATGTGGACGCCATGCCTTGAGATGCGCGTGCGCAATGCGGTGAGCCAGTGTTTGCGGGAGTATGGCAGCCTTGGAGCAGTCTTGGTCACCGATCATCTGAATGAGCCGATGGGTGATGATGAAGCGAGGTGACCCGAGGCATTGAAAATGAGCGCGCAGCTTGAGAGAGGGGAAGGCTGAAGCGTTCAAGCCCATCCACAGGGTGTTGACGCGCCATCTTGGGGAACTGGAGGCTTATTGAAAAGGTGGATCGCGAGGATCGGTTGATAGATCAAGATGGCTAGCTAGCCATGAATTGAGTCGGCTTGAATGGGTCGGCAACTCAGTCGGATATTGACGCAAAAAGACCACCGCTTGATGCCTTCGTTGGCAACCGAAGCGATGGTCCGAGTCCAGGTAACGGCGACAAACGCTTATGATTATTGTTCGGCGGCTTCTCTGAGCTCTTCACGGCGTTCCGCTTCGATTTCAGCGGCTTCGGCGGCGGCTTCCTGCTCTTCTTCGGTCATTTGACGAGTCGTCGTCGTCGTGGTCTTTTCCCTCTCAACGGCAGGAACGGGGACTGCTGGGACCGGGACTGGAGCAGGGGCAGGAGCGGCGGTGGTGGCGGTGGTTTGAACCACGATGCGCGATGCTACGATCTGATCGCCCATGGTGGTGTAATGAACTTCAGCGGGAACTCCGGCCTGGATGGCGTCGATCATCATCGGACGTCCGGTCTGGTCGACCACGATGGTTTTTTCGGTGACGCTGTAACTCACGGGATTGGGATCGGTTTTGGTGGTCACCACCACCGTTTTGGAAGCAGGAGTGTATTGGGTGATGGAGCCTCGGGTGACCGTGGCCTGGGTTTGACCCGTGGCTGCGGTTTCTGTGACCACTTGTTGTTGCTCGGTCACCACGGATTGGGCTGGCGCATGTGGAGAAGCAGCAAGGAGCAGCGTCGCCGCCAGGGAGCCTCCGAGGTAATGATTGATGTTTTTCATAGATTTGGGTTTCTTTTGTTTTTGTTTTTCTTGATCGCCATCCTGCGCTTGAAAAGACCAGCGCCCGGTTGACGGAAATGGGTTTTTGCACACTCCTTCAACATTCGGAGTGCAGGTCACAGTAGGACGTGTGAATGCCGACCCTTACTCAATGGCCCAGCACCCACTACCCGTTGCTCAGGGTGATTCCTGAGAATTTCACTGGTTCTCAAGGCACACTGTTCAGGGCGTTTTTTCCGCCTCTGCCAATAGCAGCGATGCAATCTCCCAATCATACCACTTGGGGAAGATCGCCTTTTCCTCGTTGGTGTTGTCGACCCGCGGTTTTCTGATGATGGAACGAGCCGACTCCAGCCCGGCTTTTGATTCCTCAAGGTTTCCAAGCTCTCGGTGTGAAACCGCCATCAGAACGCGGAGGGCGGCAGCGCAGATTTCCCGAATGTTGGGAGAGAAAATGGTTCGCTGACCGATCTCGATGACCTTGGCAAAGTTACCTTTGCGGTAGTAATAGAGAGATAGTGACAGTCCTTCCCACGCCGGAAAAGGTCCTTCAACATACTCGTTGATTTGTTTCTCACACAAGGCAGCCGCCCCTTCCAACTGCTGCAACATCTGGGGCGATGCTTTGGTGATGAGGCAGGCTTTCAGAATGTGCTCCGCTTGTAGAGAGTCAGATACCGGCAAATGGCGCGCCAGAGTCTCTTGCCGAAACTTTTCGTATCCAATATTGTCTCCGAGTTTTAACAGTGCCGGAGCCGTTACCAGAAGGTCAGTTCCACGAAGAATTTCTTCAGCGCGATTCATTTTTGTGGCCTGCGCCATGAGCCGATAACATTCCACCGCTTCTGACCATCGATCATAAGTGGCATACCAGTTACCAAGCGTCCTGAAAACCGACGAGGCTTCTTTGGAAGGTTCAATGGAGACCAGCGGGTTTAGCTGCAACAACTCATCCGCCTCACTTACTTTGCCTTCCCCAAGCAGGAAGGCGGCGTAGGAAACATTCGCTCTTGATTGAGCCTGACGTCGCAAGCGCAATTCCTGATCGCGCGATCTTTCGGCTTCAAGGCTCAAGCGCTCCTGCTCCTTAAGTGCCGCTTTCTCGCGGAGATACAAAGTGGTGGAGGTTCCAAATCCGAACAGGATGGAAAGGATGGCGGCTAGTGCGGAAAAGAACGGCACGCGATTGCGCCGGACAAACTTCGTGAAGGTGTAGAGGCCGTTGGGTTTGCGGGCCGCCACGGGTTTGTTGTCGAGATGCCTCTTCAGATCCAGCATGAGGGCATTGGCCGTCTCATATCGCGCATTGCGATCTTTATCGAGCGCCTTCATCACGATCCAATCAAGATCTCCTTTGATGCTGGAAAGCAATCGAACGGGATCGGTGCCGCGCGCATCCGCGATGGCCTGCGCTTCGCTCGCGCTGAATTCACCAAGACGCGTGGATGGTTTGAGATACTGATTGTCCAGGATCGCTTTGCGAATGCCGGACATGCCGGAGTTCGGCAGCTTGTGAAAATCCAATGGAGTGGCGGAAGTCAGCAGTTCATAAAACAACACGCCAAGGCTGTAAACATCGCTGCGGGTGTCGATGTCGATGCCGATCATCTCCACCTGCTCCGGACTCATGTAGGCGGGGGTTCCGATGAACTGATCATGCCCCGTGATCAAAGGTTGCACCTTGTAGTCGGCCACCACTGCTTTCGCGATGCTGAAATCAATCACCTTGGTCACGCGCTGGTTGCCTGAACCACCGACCAGCACGTTGGATGGTTTGATGTCGCGGTGAATGATTCGTTTGGAATGCGCGTGCTGGATGGCGTCGCAGACCTGGATGAAAAGTTCGATGCGCTGCCTGATATCGAGTTTGTTCTCATCGCAGTAGCGGGTGATGGGGATTCCCTCAACGAGTTCCAACACGAAATAGGGGTTGCCATTGTGAAAGCCGCCCACATCCAGGACCTTGGCGATGTTGGGGTGATCCATGATCGCGAGCGCCTGACGTTCGATGTCAAATCGAGCTTTCGCCAGAACGCTTTCGGTATCGAGATGGAAGATCTTGAGGGCGACCCGCCGCTTCACGGGATGGGCCTGTTCCGCTTCATAGACGTTGCCGCTTCCTCCAGAGCCAAGACAGCGAAGCAGACGGTAGTCTCCGATCGTCGCTCCTAGCTCAACCGTGGTTGAAGGGTCGTCAGCAACGGCCGGTCGCTGCGGAAGTTCTCCAACCAGCCCGCCTGCCAGTTGGTCACGAGCCTCGCGCGCTTCCAGAAAAAATGACGTGGCTTCTCCTGCCGATTCCAGAAGCCTTTCCATGCGATCCTGACCTTTGGGATCATCCTTGAAGGTGCGCTTTAGAAATTCCTGACGCAGGCTTTCATCTTCGAGAGAAAGGGCGGTCTCAAAAATTAAAGTATCGACTTCCTGATTCAGCGAACTTTCCATGGATCGGTCTGATGGTGGCCAAGATCGTCGCGGATGATCTGAAACAATTTGGCTTTGGCGAAGGTCCACTGCCTTTCGATGGTGCGCACGCTTTGCTTCATCACCGAAGCGATTTCCGCGCTCGTGCAGCCGCTAAAAAATTTGAGGGTTACGATCTCCGCCGCATCCGGGTCTTCCACTTCCAATTGTTTCAATGCCTCCTCAATGAGCAGGAGATAATCCTGATCGGTCTGTGGATCACTTAGTGCAGTGACAACTTGCTCGGTAAGTTGACGTTTCGCGGTCGCCCTGGCTCTGGCACGGTCCACCAGAATGCGCCGCATCGCCTCCGCCGCTGCTCCAAAGAAGTGGGCCTGACTATCCCAATCCGTATTGGCTCTGTCCAAGCGCAACCAGGCTTCATGCACCAGTGCCGTAGGTTGCAAGGTTTGCATGCCGGGCTCATAAGACATCTTGGATGCTGCCAGCCGTCGCAGCTTTTCATACAGGATGGGCATCAACTCATTGGATGGCAGACTCTTCCCAGGCTCCAGGCTGTCAAAACTCTCAGACCCGTTGATGCCGGTCAGGTCAGTGTTGTCAGCCTGGTGAGTGTTTCTCATTGAAAATGAATGGGGTGCGCTGCTCAAAGAATGATGGATGCATCGGGATTTGGCAAGCGTCTATCGCGTCACATGAACCGACATCCGGGGACGCGGAACGAATTTTTTAAAACTTTGGCGGACTTGGCGGATCGATCTCGCATTCACTGATGACCATGATCCGACCATCTGGGAATGATACAATTCAATCGCATCATTTCAAGCCGCTAACTGAGCTTGCTGGCCCTACTCGGATCAAACTAAGTGACAAAAACGTCACCGTTACCCGGCATCTAAGTTGGCAACCAAAACCTACTCCAGAGTTCCCCTTGGCGTGTGATGTTAGTCATGCGCTGCGCGTTGGCACCAAGGTTTTGGGAACAATTTCTCCACCTATTTTGAGGTCAGTTACGACAAAAGTTCTATCTCGCTTTCGATGCAAATCTAAGGGCGCGTTAGTTAGGGTCCTGGAGGAAAACGGCGTCATTTGCTTGCTGGTAATATCCGGGCGGCAACCCCTGCCATGGTCAGGTCAACACCTTCCACATGTTAGTCATAGCAACCCGCTGAATTCATGAGTTTACTTCGCTTGATCATCCTCGCCACCCTCGCCGCACCGCTCTCCTCCGGTCGTGCCGCCACCATCATCTCGACAGGTTCCGGTCACTGGAACACCAATGCCTCCACCATTTGGACTGGGGGTGCGGGGACGACAGGCCCACGAGTAGGAAACGCGGCGAGCTCCGCTGACAGCGTTGAAATTCTGGCAGGCCACATCATCAGTTTCTCCGCCGGAAGTCCTGGCACCGGCAGCATCGGAACCAACGACTTCGCTCTTGGCAATGGCAACGTCGTCAGCATCAATGGTGGCGTCTTTGCCCATGCCAACAACGGCGGCAACTGGTTCCGCCTCGGACAGTTCAGCGGCGGAACTTTTAATATCAACGATGGTGCCGCCTACCTTCCAGTAGGCAACGTTCAGGTCGGACTCGGACCCGCCGGCAGCAGCACGGTTCGCATCGGCGATGGCACCGGTGCAGCCGGATCGGCCATTCTTAACATGCGCGATGCCTTCAACGTGACCAACGGCACGACCTCCGCCAGCGGACATATCTCCGAGTTGAACCTCGGTTCCCAGCAGGACAACACGCTGACCGGCAGTGCCGGATTCATCATCATTGAATCGGACGGCATTCTCGAAGGTGCCCAACACACCACCACCAATACCGCGACCGCTGGCAACCCGCCCAACTGGGTCTACAGTCAGAGCACCACCCGCATCGGCCGCTACGGCTCGGAAACGGAAAGCTCTCTCATCATCAAGGCGGGCGGGCGTTTCAATGCGCGCGGCAACATCGAAGTTGGAGCCAATCGCACTGCGGCAGGATTGTCCGCCAAAGGATTGCTTCACCTGGATGGCACCGGAGCCAACCTCACCCACAGCTTTGGCGACCTGACCATCGGTTACACCGGCGACGGACGGATGATCATCGAGAACGGTGCCGAATACATTCGTCTCACCCACGCGGTTGATCCCATCAGTGGGGTCATCCCTCGCAGGAACACCCTCCACATCGGAAGAAATGCTGCTGGCGTTGGCACCCTTGATATTCGTTCCGGTGGGAAATTTATCCGCGACTCCGGCGGTAACGTCGGAGATTTATACATTGGCACCAGTGGCCGGGGAACCGTCACCATCTCTGATGGCGGCGAATTCATCAACCGCTCCACCAACTGGGATTGGGTCGGTGTCGACCCCGGCGGTCAAGGAGCCATCATCGTTAACGAAGGAGGCATCTACACCTCAAGCGCCAATCTTGTGCTCGGTCGCGACGCAGCCAGCGGCTCACTGGCAGCCGCAAACGGACGGCTCGAAATCAACAACGGTCAGATGACGATTGGCGATATCCACATCGGCCAGGATGGCAGGGGCCATTTCCTCATGAATGGCGGCACCGCCTCTGTGAACAGACTCACCATGGCTCGAGGCACGGGAACCAGCACTCTCGACATCAGGGACGGGGAACTCACCATCCGTGGCAACTTCTTCGCCGGCGGCGATTCCGACGCGGCCTACGCCAACAGCACCGCCCCCGGCATCGCGACCATCACCCAAAGCGGCGGCACCGTCACCGCCACGAACGCCATGTCCATCGGCCTCTCCGCCGGACACACTGCCACGTTCGACATGACCGGCGGTGAGTTCTACCACGAAATCGGCGATATCACCATCGGGGAAAAAGGAACCGGCACGACGCGCATTGGCAAGGACGCCACCTTCATCGACCAGTCCAACCAAGTGGATTCGTTTCTGTTCGTTGGGCGTCAAGACGGGTCCAATGGCATCCTCATGGTCGATGGCTACCTTGAAAAAACCAATGCCGCTGCGGGCATCCGTGTGGGTTATGGCAGTGATGCAGCCGGTCTTGAGAACAATACTACTGGTGTCGGATTGATCGGTGGAACTGGGGAGATCAAAGCACCTGGCAGCATCTGGGTGGGCAATCGTGGCACCATCACCGGCGGCACCAAAACAACGGCGGGGCTGCTGACCATTGATGGCGGACTCAACCTGGTTTCCACCGTTGGTTCAGCCACGCAAAGCACCCTGTTCGTCAACTTCGACAGCAATTTTGAACTCGGTGCCGACCGCATCGAGATCCATGGGGCGTTCAACGTCGACGGTGCCGTTATCGACGGCATTTGGGATGGCGGCGGTGAGGTGGGTTTTGACAGCCGCTACTGGATCGTGGTGAACAGCGACGCAGATCAGATCGGCGCAGGGTTGTTTGCCAACATGAGTTTCGACTCCACCCATGAACTGGCGAATGCCTACCTCAATGATCTCTATGCCGATGGTTTCATCACCCTTGGCGGGATGGAATTCGCCATGTTCTACTCAGCCGACTTTGAAACCAGAGCCACCACCGGCGGCAACGACCTGCTCCTTTCCGCCATGGGGTCCGTGGTGCCCGAACCCTCCATGGCGACGCTGTTCGGTGCTGGCCTTGCCGCCCTCGTGATGCGCCGTCGCCGTCGTCATTGATGCCTGCTTTGTCTCCTCAATGAATCCATTTTCCCATCATCCCTCTCCGCGCCGCCAAGGCATCGCTTTGGTAATGGTGCTGGTGGCGATCGCCGTCATCTCCATGTTGGTGCTGGCTTTCCTGGCGAACGCTCGCACCGAACATCGTTCCGCGTCGGCCTTTTCGGACATCGCTTCGGCGCGGACCTTGGCGGAACTGCCCGTCAACATCGCGATCGGGCAAATCCGCCGTGCGACCGAACAAAACGGACTGGAGAAAACCTGGGCTTCACAGCCGGGACTCATCCGCGTGTTTGGCACCGAGCCGGATGCCCAGAACAGTGGACCGCGCTCGAAGACCACCGCCCTCTACAAATTGTATTCCGATGAAACCATGGTGGTTGCTCCCGCCAGTGCCAGCGCCACCGCCGATGGCATGAACATCAATGTGGTCAGAAACGCCCTCGACAGCGACGCCAATGATCTCGCCGACTGGCAGAATGTGCCAGGCATGTATGTGGACATCAATGAACCCGCACCGGTGATACAGGAAGGGTCCAACAAGGTTCAGACCGTGTTTCCCATCAGTGATCCGCGCGGCACTTTTTCGCGTGACAACGGCCGGCCAGTGGATGGCTTCCAATTTGATGACAATGCGGTGCCCGGCACTGAATCCCCCTCCAGTGTCGAAGACATCAGTGCGCGCCTGCCCATGCCGGTGAAGTGGCTTTACGTGTTGGCCGACGGTCAGGTGCTGCCGCCGACGGGAGGCAATGCCACCACCGGCCTGTCCTTTGGAGGCGATGGCGCGGCCGTTCCTAGTGAAGCGAATCCCATCGTCGGACGCATCGCGTTTTGGACTGACGACGAAAGCACCAAAATCAACATCAACACCGCCACTGAAGGAACGGGCTGGGATGTGCCTCGCGCCTACACGGCCACAACCGTCAAGTTTGCCCGCCGCCAGGCTGCGCAGAACGAATATTCGAGATATCCCGGTCATCCCGCGCAGACTTCACTCAGCCCGGTGTTCCAGGCGTTTGGAGAAAAGCTGGTGGCGGAACCGTCCATGAGTGATGACGAACTCGCCACGGTGCTGGAGCGCTATCATCGCATCAGTCCACGAGTGCCTTGGGGCGGAAGCATGGGCGGCACGCAACCCACCGCCGCTGCCGTGGTGGCAGACAAGGAGGACCGCCTTTACACCACACTTGATGAGATGCTCTTCAATCGAGACCGCGACGATCAAGACCCCGCGTTGACCCAGCAGGACATCGCCACCTCGAGATTTTTCCTGACCACCCACAGCCGGGCTCCAGAGCTCAATCTCTTCAACCAGCCGCGCATGATGTTATGGCCCATTTCGGCAGACCCGGTGGACCGCAACGCCAAGGACAAACTACTGTCCTTCGTAGGCACCGGTGGCGGCAAGCCTTGGTATTTTTCCCGACTGCAAAACTTCAAGACCGTGGACAACGCCGGCTCCGCCCAGCGCATCCGCGGTGATCTGGATCTGGATAACTCAACGGGCGCTTCGAGTGCCCTGGCACGCAACCGTGAGCTTTATGAAGATCACCTCATCCCGCTCACCGGTGGTAATGGCGGGAGCTCTGCTCATGACATTCCCGGTTTCGGCAGCAACTTTGCCGAGAAATACACTCCTCTGCGACGCGACCAGATCCTCACGCAGATCTTCGATTTCATGCGTTGGTCGGTCAACAGCTACAGCACTGGACTCGCTCCAAAATACACCTACACGCCGCCACGCGCTGGCGACCGTCGCGGTGAATCCTCCGCCGTGCCTCTCATCCCCGGCAACGACACCAAGGGATTTGGACGATTCCCCACCATCACCGAAGCGGCGATTGTCTTCATGGCCACCAGCAAACATCCCGTGACTGACGCCACCACCCAGATGCAGGCCTTCATCGCACTGGAACCCTTCATCCCCGTGACCGGAGCCCCCTCAGCAGCCCCCAATGTTCGCTATCGAATCTCCGGTCTGAACACCTTTACCGCTGCTGGCAGACCCATGCTGTTTCCCGCAGCGGCCACCATTCTCTGCAACACGGCAGGCGGTTATCTGGACTCCGCCGGCAGCACGGCATTCAACGGATTCGGCCAGCAATTCAGAATGGCCAATCGCGACTCTGGAGACCAGAAAGCTCGCGAGATGACTAGAGGAAAAGAACGTGACGGCTTCCCCTTTTGTAGCAGCTTCCTAACGGTAAGCAATCTCACCGAGTTCGCCTTCAGCGGAGGCACCATCACCATCGAAGTGCTCACCGGTTTTGCCGCTTCAGGCTCCGAGGAACTGGTGCAAAAGATCGAGCTCAACTTCCCGGCGGCGACCCTTAAAGTGCCGCAGATGCGCGGCGCCGACGCGGCCACCTACAACACCTTGGCCAAGCGCATTGACGGCTCTGCTGGCAACTTTGTGAACACGTTGGTCCGGGATGGCGATGTCACCCGCAGCGTCGAAGTGGACGTCAACGGTCCGTCACGTGGCGACCTGCGTCTGCTTTGTGCAATGAGCGACGTGCCTGCGAACTGGTTCACCAGCCATCCCCGATACCCCGACACCAGTGTGGAAAGGCTGCACTTTCTGCGCGTCGACAGCCAGATGGTCAACGGTCAGTTTGGCCCATCCGACAGTGCCACAGGCCCGTTGGGCGTTGATCGCGGCGGACGCGTTTCCACCGTCAACACCGCAGGCACCCTCGTCAATGGCATCTGGTATGCCCGCGACTCCATCCCCGCCGTGGTTCGCGGTCAAAATGGTGCGCTCAACCGCAACAACCGACCCGGTGATTTCGACAATGGCATCGGCCGCATGGCAGACGGTCCCTACATCAACAAGGCCGACGAAAACAACATCAACAGCAACACCAGCGCTGTCGACGGTGATCTCGGCTACTTTAGCCGCCACAGTTTCGGAACCGAAAACGGCATCAGTTTCAGCCCCAACCGCCAGATCGCATCCGCCGTGGCTTTCGGTTCGCTGCCCTCCGGCATCTTCGGCAGTCAGGCCGCCAACGCCCACCAACCCTGGCAAACCTTGTTGTTTTCTCCTATTCCCGCCGCGCGCTCGACTCCTGCCGATCAGGAGCCGGATGAAAACGATCACGAAGGTTTCAAGGGTCCCCGCGATCACCTTTGGCTCGACCTGTTTTGGATGCCGGTGGTGGAGCCTTATGCGATCAGCGAATCCTTCGCCACCGGTGGCAAGATCAACATGAATTACCAGCTCATGCCGTTCCGCCACATCGAAAGAAGCACCGGCCTTCACGCGGTTCTCAAACCCACCCTGCTCAGCGCCATCTCTCCGAACTCCGTCGGCGGCACCACCCCCGCAGGTCACACCAATGTGGGCGGAAAAAACTACAAGGAAGGCACCTCCCACCAATACGAACTCCACTATCAGGTCAATCGATCCGAAACCCTCAAAGCGTTTTCCCGACGATTCAACTCCGGCGACGTTTTTCGCTCCGCCTCGGAGATCTGCGAAATCTTCCTCGTTCCGCAACGCATCGCCGGTGCCACTTACAATACCGACGCTTCTGCTCCACCGACCAGCTACGACGACATGGTCACCTGGTGGAACGGCAGCCTTAACAATGTCGACGCCTTCGAACCCACCGGCGACAACAGCCGCGAAGCTCCCTACAACCAGCTTTATCCGCGACTCACCACCAAATCGAACACCTTCACCGTGCACTTCCGCGTGCAAACGCTCAAGAAAGCCCGCAGCACTCCTCAAGACCGCTGGCTGGAGGACGAGGACATGGTGCGCTCCGAACATCGCGGCTCCGCCACTCTCGAGCGTTATCTCGACCCCAATGATCCCGAGCTCACCGTCCTCGCCAGCAATCCCCCGGACCCCACGCAAAGCTGGGATCAATACTACCGCTTCCGCATCATCAACCGCAAAACCTTCTCCCCGTAACCCACAAATTTTATACGATGAATCACCCAACATTTTCCATCAGCAAACAAGGGTTTTCCCTGCCCGAGGTAGCCCTGTCTCTGGGCATTGCGGCCACTGCGCTGCTCACGCTTATCTCGCTGCTTCCCATGGGGCTCGACACCCTGCGCGATTCCAGCAACAAACAGGCCGAAGCCCGCATTGTGCAATCCATCATGGACCGCTATCAAACCAGCGGCTGGCTCGAGCAAGACGACGGCGGCGGTCGCGGATCGGTGCTGCAAGACCGCACGCTATTCTTCGACCAGACTGGCACCGAAGTTGCCAATGCGGCGGATTTCGACTGCAACTACGCCGTGCAAATCAGTGTCGGCAACACGCCCACTTTGCGGGGCGATGCCCGGGCCAATGACTATCTGCGCCGCTTGATCGTTCGCATCACCGACAACGCCAAAAACTATCAATCCGCCCTTTCCAACGGTTCCGGCAAGTATCGCGAGCGCAGCGTGTGGATTGCCCTGCTCGAACAAACCGGCCCGCTTCCAGCCATTCCGACCACCACGGTCTCTTCCTTGTGAGAAGGGGATCTCCATCAACGAATCGGAACGCTGCATTCACCCTCATTGAGGTGCTCGTCTCGGTTTCCGTTCTGGCGCTGATGATGACCATCATTGCCGAGATGATGCGCCGCACCCAGGACACCGTCTCGAAGGCCAGTTCCCACGCGAGCGAATTCCAGGAAGGGCGCCGTGCTCTGGATGCCATCACGCATGCGCTCTCACAGGCCACCATGGACGCGGTGTGGGGTTATCGTCGCTCCGCCACCGATGCCAGCGTCATCACGGGTTATGAACGCGTGTCTGATCACCATTTCGTCCTTGCGCCTGCCGCCGAACTCCTTCCCCCCGATACCACCGCCGAAGCCGGGCAGGCGGTGTTTTTTCAAGCGCCTTTGGGCAAGGTCAACGACGAAACCAAACGACGTCTGCATCATTTGATCAACGGCTGTGGATTCTACATCCGGTATGGCAGCGACCTCGACACTCGTCCCGCCTTTCTGCAATCCGGTCAGCCCGTTCAACTCAACCCGGATCGCAACCGATTCCGGCTCATGCAATACCTGCAACCTGCCGAGGACAGCATCCTCTACAGCAGCGGACTCGGACTCAACCGGCTCACCAACCGCAGTCAGGCACTTCAATGGTTTCAAAACGACCTCGACGCCACGTCGCAACCGCTCGCCGACAACATCCTCGCCCTCATCCTGATTCCCTATGCCGCCAATGTTCAGTCCGGCAGCGGCAACACCACTATTGTTCCCGACGCCCATTACCAATACGACAGCCGCGACTTCCAATGGAGTGGACTTAATGACGACAACCAATCGCGCCGCCATCAACTGCCTCCCATGGTGGGCGTTTCACTGATCATCGCCGACGAGCACAGCTATGAAGGCCTGGCCATACGCATGGGCGAATCCGCTGCCGCTGCTGCCATTCGTGCGGTTCTGACCGGAAAATTTTCTGATCATCACAAGCTTCAAGATGACCTCGCCGCAGTGGAGTCAGGCCTGGCCGCCCTGCCTCTGCATCACAAAATCCTCAGTGCCAACGTCGCCTTGCGCGGCTCCAAATGGATCTCCGAAAATGAACAGTAAAAAACGAACGAAAGGGTTCACCTTGGTGGAGCTGCTCTTTGTGGTCGCCATCGTCGGCCTTCTCACCACCGTCGCCGTCGCCTCCGTGTCCGGTGCCCTGGCCAGCCAGCGGCTCTCCACAGCGATGCGCCAGTTGTCCGCTGACCTCCATCAAGCCACCATGCTGGCAAGAAAGGAAAACCTTCCGGTGGAGCTGAGATTTTATCAGCTGCCACCTGCTACCCAGCCCGGTGCCATGGCCTGGCGGGCCTACCAGATCGGACTGCTCAATGGCTGGGACGCAGAAGGCAATCCCCGTGTCAACTTTCCTACCGAGATGCAGCGTTTTCCCGAGGATGTGGTGTTGATGCCTGACGCCCAATACAACTCCTTCCAAGGACAACCCGTTCATCAAAACGCCTCCACCGGCCCCGCCGCGGATGCGCCCTATGTCAGCTATTTCATTCACAGCAACGGAGCCACCACCCTACCGCTCCATGCGCCTGCCGTGCTGACCCTCGTGCGCGAAACCACCAAAGGCATCCCCGCCACCCTGCCAAAGGATTTCCGCTCCATCGTCATCGACCCGCAAACCCACCAAAGCCGAACTTACTAACTGCCCACCTCTTGTCGGACAATGTCTTGTCCCTTGTCCCTGGCTTCCTAGATTTGCCGATTTTTTCATCTCAGTCATACAACACCACCCTAACAAACCAATAACCATGCGCCCATTTTTATCTTATCTTTGCAAACCTCTCGCATGCTGTGCGTTAACCGCCAGCTTGTTATCTCCTCTTACGGCAGCTACGATCATCGACGCGAACTTCAATTCAGGAACTTTTGCCGATGCAGGCTTGGTTGACTACAGCACCCTGGCAAATCCGACACTCACCGCTGGTATAGGGGTGGGTGGCTCAACAGGCTTGAACTTTGGCACCAATGGAGGATCCGCCACCGCCTCCATGACCATCCTGACCACCGCGAGCTTCTCCATGTTCGGCCAGTTTACTGTTAATGCGAATGGTTCGACAGCAACACGGATTGATGGCAGCGCCATGGCCTTTGGCTGGACAAAGGCCTCGGAAGCATTCAGGCCATTTCAAGGCACTGTCAGCGGTAGTTCAGCGGTGGCCATAACAGACACCGTCATGGTCGGTCTCGCACGGACAGCAACGGGTGGCTTCAGTCTTGGCTTTGGCAACGGTGCCACCGAATTGGTGAGCAGGAACCTCTTCGGAAACTCCGTGACCTTTGGCGAACTCACAGCAAACAACTGGTATCGCCTGGAGGGAACGATTCAATACAACTCGTCGACAGGCACCTTCACTTTCCTGGATGTTTCTTTGGATGACTTCGGAACCAATGGCACCACTGAAGTAAATGCCAATTTACTCTACGGCACCGGAGGCTCCCTTTCGGTGGCAGGCTTTGGATCGACTGGTCGTGCCATCTGGGCGAACAATTTAGACCGCGGCGTCTTATCCATGGACAACTACTATCTCGCCGCAGTGCCAGAACCTGCGGCCGCCCTTCTGCTTGGAGTAGGTGGATTTGCCATCTTATTGCGTCGCCGCCGTTCCCGCGTCTAGTTGGACTCTATCTAGGACAGCCATCTTCTTTTTCCTAACATGACCACATTTGATAAAACAAGTAACCCATCAAATCTAAGGCTTCTTACTTTGACAACTTCTCGATCCATCATCATCAGGGTCATGCTATTGGGTGTGATTTGGTGCACGAGCATTCAATCCTCCCATGCCATTGTCGTCGGCAGTTATAACATTCGATACGATAACTCCAAAGATGAAACCAATGGCAATGGATGGGCGCAGAGAGCCTCCGTCATTGCGTCACTCATTCGCTTTCACCAGTTCGATATCTTGGGAAGCCAGGAGGCACTGAAACATCAGGTGGATCAACTTCAATCGCTCCTGCCAGCTTTTGCTCACAGCGGTTGCGGACGTGATGATGGACAGAATGAAGGGGAATTTGCCGCTATCTTCTATCGCAAAGACCTCTTTACGTTGAAAGATGGCGGCACCTTCTGGCTGTCGGAAACGCCTGAAAAACCCTCCATCGGTTGGGATGCCAAGTTCATGCGCATCTGCACTTGGGTGAAACTCGACAACATCAAAACCGGCAGGACCTTGTTTGTGTTCAACACCCACTTTGATCATCATGGAACCATCGCCCGGGTCGAAAGCGCCCGGCTACTGGTTCGATCGGTTCAAGCGATTGCCAAAGATCAGCCCGTTGTTCTCACCGGTGATTTTAATGCGGACCAAACCAGTGAAGGCTACCTGATCCTTCATGGGGTGGACTTGCTCAGAGACGCCTTTGCCACCGCCGAGGAAAAATACGTGTTGAACGGCACTGCCAACGGTTTTCAAATCGCAAACTTTACCGACCGCCGCATCGATCACATTTTTCATACCCGGGATTTCAAGGTGTCCCGCTATGGAGTGCTCACCGACAGTTACCGGGTTTCCACAGGAGACGAAAGGGAAGTGACCTCCACCGCATTCCCCGTCGAGGTGAAGTTCAAGAATGTCGAAGCGCGCATCCCTTCCGATCATTTCCCCATTCTGGTCGAACTCGACTGAGTGCGTGGAGTTGGGTCCAAGGTCCGTTTTAAGTGGCTACCGCGCCTGGATTCGAACCAGAACTAAAAGAATCAGAATCTTTCGTGCTACCGTTACACAACGCGGCAGTTGTGGCTTACGAATGAAGCGTAATGCATTTGATGGGGATTTGCAACCGGTGCGTTATGGAACGACCCAGTGGGCGAGCAAACCCAAAAGGGCGCAGGCACCAATGACCGGGAGGAGGCCGATTTTGAAACGCTCCATGGCGATGAGCGCGGCGATGGCAAGCACGGCCACAAAAATGTCCATCGATCCCCATCCGGCTCCGGTCCGAGCGGGCCAGAGCGCATGTTGGGTGAACTGCACGCCGAGGTTCAGGATCACCCCAACCACGGCGGCAGTGATGGTGGTGAGGGCGGCGGCAAGTCGGGGTTGACGGCGCAGGTGCTCAACATGAGGAGCACCGAGGAAGACAAAAAGAAAACACGGCACGAAGGTTACCCAGGTGGTGATGAGGGCGCTCAAGGTGGCGCTCCATGCCGGTGTCAGGATGCCGGGATGTTGCCATCCACCAATGAAGCCAACGAATTGAAGCACCATGATGAGGGGCCCCGGCGTGGTTTCGGCCAAGGCGAGTCCGGACATCATTTGGGCATGGGTCAGCCATTCGTGATGCTCAACCGCCTGCTGGGCGACGTAGGGCAACACGGCATAAGCTCCGCCAAACGTGACCAGCGCGGCTTTGCTGAAAAAGATGCCTTGCTGGGCCTGGGTGCTTTCCCATCCTAGCCACGTAATGAGGGCAATGACGGGCAGCCACCAGCAGGCCAGGCAGGTGAGGCTCAAGCGGAGAGTTCGAGTCCAGGAAGCTTTAACTGGCAGCGGTAACACGACAAAATTGGCTTCTTCGGCAAGCTGAGCTGCCCCGTGGGAGCCTCCGGCAGGGAATTGATTGGGCGCGAGCCGGTTTCCGATCCACCCGACAAAAGCGGCGGCGAAGATGATGTAAACAAACGAGATTTTGAAGAAGAAGATGGCCATGAACGACAGGGCGGCAATGCACCACAAGGCATTCGATTTCAATGCTTTGCGACCGATGCGTAGCAACGCGGAAGCGATGATGGCGATCACGGCGGGCAGCAACCCGTGAAAAATGGCCTGCAGCCAGGGCACTTCCGCGCCGACAAGGTAAACCCAGCTCAGCGCATAGAGGATGAACATCGAAGGCAGCACAAACAGGACCCCGGCGGCGAGTCCTCCCTTGGCACCATGCAGACGCCAGCCGAGATAAGTGGCAAGCTGCTGCGCTTCAGGTCCAGGCAACAGCATGCAAAAATTCAGGGCGTGAAGGAAGTGGCTTTCGGAGATCCAGCGACGTTTTTCCACCAGCTCCTTATGCATGAGGGCGATTTGTCCAGCCGGGCCACCGAAGCTGATGAAACCCAGCTTGATCCAGTATCGCAGGGCTTCGCGAAAGGCGGGCGCGGCGGGTGGTGGTGGTGTTTCCATGAATGAGACGAGGAGGAGCCAAAGGGAGGCCATCAGGCGCTACACCTTCCAGACGGAATCGTCATCCAACATCTTTGCCAGACTCCCCAGTTTGGGGTTGGCTACCTCGCCAGGATTCGAACCTGAACAAAGAGAATCAAAATCTCTTGTGCTACCGTTACACCACGAGGCAATTTGGGAAAGCGGCCAACAATGTAGGCGGTATTTTGTGGGTGGCAAGTGGGAAAATGGATTGTCTTCTTTGGTGTCGCCTCGCGCCAGCAATGATTAATCATGCCTTGGCAAACAACAGATCAAGATCGTAGGGAACCGCCAATTCGGGCATCTCATGGCGTGAGAAATATCGGAGTTCTTTGGTCTCGCCGGTATCGATGACCGCTTCCGAGCTCCCGACCTCACACTCGAACAGAACGATCACATACTCGACCTGATCGCCGTTGGAGTAGGTGTATCGATAGGGGGAACCGCCAAGCACTCCCCGAACGCGAAGATTGGTGCCGTGAATGCCAGTTTCTTCCAGAATTTCACGAAGCACGGCTTGTTCGGGAGATTCTCCGGGTTCGATAGCCCCTGCGGGAAGGCTCCACGACCCGTTATGCTTCAATTGCAAAAGCAAACGGCCGTCTTCATCGTGAATGACGGCCGCCACGGATGGCATGATCAGAAGGTCGTGTCCGACTGCGTTCCGCAGACTCTGGTAGTAAGGTGACATCTCAAGAAGCAAACCCTACCCAACCGTGCCTGGCTGCGTTGAGGATAACATGCTCAGGCCTTTTTCTTCGGTGCTTCTGGCAGGCCTTGACCGGGTTTTGGATCGAGGTTCGCCTTGAGATCTTCCGGAGTGAGGGTGGTCTCGACTCCTTCCGCAGGGACTTCGGCTTTGGCAGTCCAGAGAATGGCGTTGAGAAGCAGTTTGCGTTGGGAATCGTTGCCCCAGCTGGCGTGGAAGTGACCGCCGGTGAAGCCGAATCCGCGACCGCCACCTTCTCTCTCCGCAGCCCAGGCGACGTGTTGAGGTTGTTTCGCGGCCACCGCTTCACGAACGGCGGGGTTGCCGCTGTGTTTGCCATCAGGACGGCTCATGGTGTCGTCGGGTGGGACGTCGGTCAGGATTGGGGTGACGCCTTTCATGTTGGAACGGAAACGCATGTGAAAATACCATTCGTCGCGGGTGGTGAATGGTTTGACGCCGTTGCTGATGGGATGCTGGGGAATGTTGGTGAAGTTGGCATCCCAGTGTGGGTTGACACTCCAGTTGGTTTCAAAACAGCCGCCAATCCAGTCGATGAACTCCTTGTTGCCTTTTTCCAACGTGGGCTCAACCGCATAATGGATGCAAAGCAAACCGGCACCGCGATCCATCTCCTTTTGCAATTGCTGAAGCCGGTCGCCTTGCAACGCAGGGTGCCCGCCACCGCCGTCGGAATAGATCACGATGGTGTCGGCTTTGGCCAAAGTTTCGTCTGCGGGCCACTCGCCGCTGAGGTGAACTTTAACGTCCACAGGCGCTTTGGCATCGGCGAGACACTTGGCGAAAAGCTGCACGCCGGCGTTGTGTTCGTGCTGACCCGGGCCGTGGGAAGGTTTGCCGGCAATGAAGACGACAAACTTATTGTCGTTCGCCGACAAAGGTTGGGCCGCGAAAGCGGCGACAAGGGTGAGAAGGGTAAGGAAGCGCAGGGTCATGGGTCTACTGGGTTGGAAATCGAATCAGATCGGATTGAATCGTTGAACGTGGTTTGATTAGATAGGCTAGAAGAACAGAAAACGTGGTTGGCATCAAGAGCCTTTCGGCGGGTTTGAGTCCTGTTGTGCCCCAAGGCCGGGTATGGATGCCCGCAATCCTGTTGCCACCAGCGACTTTCCAGCGAAGATAGGGGTTATGAGAACGTCGAACCCCACCATGAGTGAGAGCACCTTTATCGATGTTGCACCCCACGGTGGAGCGGTGATGACGCTTCAAGGCACGGTCAACAAGACGTTGATTTTTCTCGGGCTGCTGTGCACCACTGCGATGTGGAGCTGGAACCGGTTTTGGTCGGACCCTTCCTCCGCCATGCCATTTATCTTGGGCGGGGCGATTGCCGGGTTGGTTTTGGCATTGATCACCGCCTGGAAAAAGCAGTGGGCTCCGATCACGGGATCGCTCTACGCAGTGGCGGAGGGTCTTTTCGTGGGAGCTCTCTCAGCGCTGTATGCCAGTCAATATGAAGGCATTGTGCCGCAGGCGATTTTGCTGACGGTCGGGGTGCTGCTGGCGTTGCTGGCGGCCTACACCACGCGGCTGATCAAACCCTCGCAAAATTTCAAGATGGGCATCGCGGCGGCCACCGGCGGCATTGCTTTGGTGTATATCGCGACGCTGGTGTTGGGCATGTTTGGCATTCAGGTTCCCTTCATTCACGGCAACGGATTGTTCGGCATTGGATTCAGCCTATTTGTGGTGATCATCGCGGCATTGAATCTGGTGCTCGATTTTGATTTTATTGAGAACGGCGTTTCAGCAGGCGCGCCGAAGTATCTTGAGTGGTATGCGGCGTTTGGATTGTTGGTAACGCTGGTCTGGCTCTACGTCGAGATCCTGCGTTTGCTGGCCAAACTGGCCGGACGAAAGGAGTAGAAGTGGGACGCAGGCGGGTCTCGACATTCGAATTCCCATGATGCCATGAAAGCGCTTCTGGTCAGCTTGATTTTGTGGGGGACCGCCTTGGTGTTGTCCGCCACCGCCCAGTCGGTGGAAGATCCAACGAAAATCCCGGTGTATGTGACGCCATTCTACAATTCCAAAGGCCCGAAAATTGAGGTCGGCGAATTCAGTGCGGGGCTGGCTTCGAAAGACGAGAAGACGTTTGTCGAAACCATCAAGAAGATGCGGCAAAACTGGGACCGGCTGAGCTTTGAATCGATGTATGTGGCGGCCGTTCGTCTTTATGACCTCGGATTTCGGGATGAGTCGGTCTACTGGTTTTATTCGGCGCAATATCGCGGTCGTCTGTTTGGGGTGCTCGTCGATCCGGCATCGGCCAAGGAGATGGGGCAACCGGGATTCGAGCGCGTGCATGCCCATCGCTCCTTTTTTCAATTAACGGGACCGTATTTTAATGGTTATGCGTTTCGGGACGTCGCGGGTCTGGCCAACATCGTGCGCAAAGTGCAGAAGGAAGGGGCGACGCCTCCTGATTTGCAGGCCGCCTACCCGGGGATCAAATTCCGTGAGAAATCCGCATGGGACGCTGCCAATCAGGGGGTCAACAAAGGCATGACCAACCTGATCGACATGCTGCGAAAGGATCGCGAAAACATCAAAAAACAACGCGTCGCTTCCGGGGTAGAAGCGAAATTTTCGGAGCTGACCAGCAGGGAACTGCCGATGGATTAAGTGCTCATCGGTTCTTAGCCACACTTCAGCAACTGCCGAAGCATGGGCACCATCTGCAAATAGAGGCTCTGTCGGCCTAGACGACTGAGAAGGTTAGCAATCAATGCGGCGTCGGTTGGAAGATCGGCCGGAAGCAGCTCTTCGCGTTGATGATCGGGAAGTGCCACCCGGGTGCTCACATAAGCGGAACCACACTCGCGCTCGACACTGAATGAGGCGTTGGCGGAGCTGAGCACGACCGATTGCAAGGGGGCTTCGCCGGCGACTTCAGAAACATGAACGCTGATGGTCTGCCCTTCGGGCAAAACCAGAGTCGGGGAGCAGTCGATCACCTGCATTTCTGCCTTCAATCGCACTCCCACCCACGCGGCGAGCAACAACCCCGCGACGCGGTGACCGGGGCCGTGGGTGATGGTCATGTTGGTTACCTTCGGCAACTCCGCCAAGGCAAGCGGATCATGAAAACACGTGGCCAACGCAGTGCGAAAGAAGTGCGAGCGCAGCCAGCTGAGGTCATACACATGGAAACGCGCGGCGTTTTCGCACTCGGCCTGCAGCAGCCGTTCGAAGTCGTGCGCAGGATTCGACCAACGCGAGCTGTCGATGAACAACAGATCGATGACGTTGTAGAGTCGCTCATCAAAGTTGTCGGTGATGTCGCCCTGCCACCAGAACACCAATGGCAGATCGGAGTCGAGATGGGCGAACACGGTGTTGCGCACTTGATTGGCACCACCGCCTTCAAGCACAAAGGAAACCTGCTCGCTGCACACGGATTTCCGACCATCGTGAATCTGGCAATGAGCGGTCACCCAGGCGCGGCTGCGTGGCTTCCGATCGCCCGGCTGGCTGAGGATGAGCAGTCCGCGGCACGCATGTTCCTTGGTGATTTCGGCCAGCAACTGCGTGTTGGTGGCGATGGAGGCAGGATCTTCGCTGTAGATGGCGAAGTTCATCAAGGATGCTTTGTCGCGCGCTTCATCAGCGCCCCAAAGTTCCTTGAGGGCCTTGTCCACGCGTCCAAGCGGAACTTCCTGGCCAAGGATGGAAAGGGTGGATTCGAGGTCAGTCATGAGAAAAAAATTTGAGGGAGTTTGTCACGTCGTTCTCAGAGCCGACGCCAGACGCGATTGTTCTCCTGCAGAAGCTGGTCGGCTTCTTTCGGACCCCACGAACCGGCGGGATATTCGCACATCGGCGGCTGTGGACCGTCGTTGTGCCAGGCATGTTCGATCTCGTCGATGAAGGACCACGCGTGCTCAACTTCATCGCGACGGGCAAACAAAGTGGCGTCGCCGGCCATGGCATCCAGTAGTAACCGTTCGTAGGCCTCCGGGCTGGCCTTGCCAAAGCTGGTGCTGTAGCGGAAGTCCATTTTGACCGGTTGCAAAAGCAGCTGCACGCCGGGGAGTTTGGACATCATGCGCAACGAAATGCCTTCGTCAGGCTGGATGCGGAACACCAAAACGTTGCGGCTTCCGCCCAACTCACCGGTCGCAAAAGGAACTTGCGGCGGTTGTTTGAAATGGATGGAGATCTCGGTGGCTTTTTTGGGCAACTGTTTGCCGACGCGCATGTAAAACGGCACGCCCTGCCAGCGCCAGGTGTCGATGAACAACCGAAGCGCCACATAACTTTCGGTCATCGACTTGGGATTGACGCGATCTTCCTGACGATATCCCACCCGCTCCACACCATCGACACTGCCAGCGGTGTATTGGGCGCGGATGACATTTTTCGCGACTTCATCCACCCCACGCCATTTGCGCAGCGAACGAATGACCTTCACTTTTTCATCGCGCACCGCATCGGCGCCGAGTCCGGTCGGCGGTTCCATGGCAACGAGGCTGAGAAGCTGGAAAAGGTGATTCTGCACCATGTCGCGCAAGGCACCGGCGGTGTCGTAATAACCGCCGCGACCGCCTTCCATGCCGAGGTTTTCGGCACAGGTGATCTGGACTTGCTCAATAAAAAGGTTGTTCCACAGCGGCTCAAAAATGTGGTTGGCAAACCGCATGACCATGATGTTCTGCGCGGTTTCTTTGCCGAGGTAATGGTCGATGCGGTAGGTGTCGCTTTCGTGGAAGGTCTGGCTGACCACTTCGTTGAGATGGCGGGCACTTTTGAGGTCCTTGCCGAAAGGTTTTTCGCAAACCACCCGAGCCCATTTGCCGCTTGGACCTTCATTGAGGCCGCTCTCGCGCAGCATCAGCATGATTTCGTCGAAAAATTCGGGGGCGGAGGCGAGATAGAACAGACGGTTGGCCGCAGCGCCCCGTTCTTTGTCGAATTCGTCGAGCAGGACTTTCAAAGCCTTGTAGCCTTCGAGGTCCTGAAATTCGCTGCGGTGATAATGGATGCTCTGACCGAAGTTTGCCCATAGGGCTGCGTCATGCCCCTGACGGGAGTTTTTTTTGTTCGACTCCTCCAGCTCAGTGCGGAATTCGTCGTCCGCCTTGTCGCGACGGGCAAAGCCCACCACCTTGAACTGGGGTGGCAGATCACCTCCGGCGGCAAGGTTGTAGAGGGCGGGGATCAGCTTGCGGTGGGTCAGGTCGCCGGTGGCGCCGAAGATGACGACCGTGCAGGGCTCGGCGCGATGGCGCGAGATGAGCGTTTCCTGAAAAGGATTTTCAATGTCGGACATGTGATTGGAATGGGATGCCGCCACCGCGAAGGCAACGAGGGGCAAAAACTAAGCTGCGTTATCGTTGCGCGCAACCAAGGACGTTTGCCCGACGGGGTGCAAGTGATGAAAGTGTTTCATCATAAGCATGAAATGCGCCCTGGAAGGCGGTGAGATTCGTATCCGTAATTTCCCAAAGATGTCCCCGCCTCAAATCGCCGAGCGCCCTTTGCTGTTCCTGCTCGCTGCGGTGCAGTTCACGCATTTGATGGATTTTATGGTGATGATGCCGCTGGGACCCCAGTTGATGCGGCTGTTTGAGATCGCCCCGGACCAGTTCAGCTTGCTGGTGGCAGTTTACACTTTTAGCGCGGCGATCGCGGGAGTGGCGGGAGCGTTGTTTGTGGATCGCTTTGATCGACGCACCGCGCTTTTGTTCACCTACGGCGGTTTTATCCTGGGCACCCTGGCTTGTGCCTTGGCCCCCGGCTACCACTCGCTGCTGGTTGCCCGGGCGATCAGTGGTGCTTTTGGAGGAGTGGCGGGATCGTTGGTGTTGACCATCATCGGCGATGTCGTTCCGCCGGAACGTCGCGGTCGCGCCATTGGGGTGGTGATGGCCGCTTTTTCGCTCGCGTCGGTCGTGGGGGTGCCGGTCGGTCTCTGGCTGGCGGCGCAATGGAGCTGGCACGCGCCGTTTTTGATGATCGTCGGCACCGGCCTGATGGTCTGGGCGGCGGTTTGGGGAGTGCTGCCAAGGATGCGTGCCCACATGCTCGCCGCCGATGCACCGGCCGTTAAAGTGCTCGCCGGCGTGAAAGAACTTTTGTCGAATCGCAACTCCCGAACTGCGCTTGGATTCATGATGATGATGGTGTTTGGCCATTTCATCCTCATCCCGTTTCTGAGTCCGAGTCTGGTTTCCAACGCGGGATTGATGGAGAGTGAGCTGTTCTGGTTTTACCTCGCAGGCGGCATTGCCAGTTTGTTCAGCGCGCCGTTGATTGGTCGTATGGCCGATCGATTCGGAAAAAAATGGATGTTTGCCGTCACCATCGTGTGCGGGGCGGTGCCCGTCTATTTCATCGCCAACCTCGGCCCAACCTCACTGCCAATCATCATCATTCTTGCCGCCGTGTTTTTCATGTTTGCCGGCGGTCGTTTTGTGCCGGGGCAGGCGATCATCACCGGGTCCGTGCCGCCTCGTCTGCGCGGGAGTTTTATGAGCCTCAACAACAGCGTTCGCGATTTTGCCGCAGGTGCCGCTTCGTTGATTGGCGGACAGATCATCGTGAAGGATCTGGTTACCGGCAAACTGCTTCACCTTCCCGTCCTGGGTTGGATCGCGATCACCGTGAGTCTGCTCAGCATGGTGTTGATGTCGCGGGTGAAACCGGTGTCGTGATCGAAAAGAAAGTAGAAGGCTCGTCCCCGAGCCCTGTTCCATCATGCAAGGCCCGGGACGGGCCTTCTACTTTCTTAGCGCCAACTCGCGCTCCTCTTCACTCAGCTCGCGCCATGTCCCAACCGCCAGATCATCCGGCAACGCCAGTGCGCCGATGCGCTCACGATGGAGGCTCACCACCCGGTTGCCAACGCGATGAAACATGCGTTTGATCTGATGATAGCGCCCCTCATGCAGCGTGACTCGTGCACGATGGCTTCCAAGAATCTCCAGCTCCGCAGGCAGCGTATGAATGTCCTCCGTGTGAAAATAGAATCCTGCCGCAAAGGCCGCCACTGCCTCTGGAGCAATCACCTCCGCCATTTCCACCAAATACGACTTGGGCACCTTATGATGCGGATCCATCAACCGTTTTGACCACCGACCATCATTGGTCAAAAGCAGCAATCCTGAACTCGCCCGATCCAGTCGACCCGCCAGATGCAGGGACCCTTTGTCTGGATCGTCGATCAAATCCATCACCGTTGGATGTTGCGGGTCCGACGTTGCGCTCAAATAACCCGTCGGTTTGTGCAGAATCACATACAGCGACCGCACCTCTTCCTGAATACAGACCCCCTCCAGCTCCACGCGCATGAAACGATCCACCTCCCAGCGGCTGTCGCGAATGACCACCCCATCCACGCTCACCCTGCCAGTCGCAATCCAGCGATGCGCCGCCGTGCGACCGGCAGAATCATGACTGGCAACCAGGCGATCAAGCTTCATACCCGGCTACTGACGCCAAGATCTGACCAGTTTCTACCATGAAATCTCCCTTGTGAGCCTTGCATGTGTTCTTATCTGCATCAATCTTTGGGCCTCATGGCGGCACACGTTGGAATTGATCTCGGCACCACCTTATCCGGCCTCGCCTACTTGAAGGCTGATGGCACCCCAGAAATCGTCCCCAATTGTGACGGCGAACGCCTCACCCCATCCGTCGTTTACTTCGAACAGAAAGAGAGCGTCAAACTGGTCGGCACGCCCGCCCGCAATGGCGGCGATCCGGAACGCACCGTGTTCCAGATCAAACGCCACATGGACGATCCCGATTACTCCGTCGAGTTCGACGGGCACCGCTGGACTCCGTCAGAAATCTCCGCGCTCATCCTCAGCAAACTGAAACAAGATTGCTCGAGGATCATTGGCGCGATCAAGGACGTCATCATCACCGTTCCCGCCAACTACAACGAGCTCGCCCGCAAAAGCACCATCGCCGCCGCCGAAATGGCCGGCATGAACGTGACCCGCCTCGTCAACGAACCCACCGCCGCCGCTCTTTACTACGCCTACCGCCACCATTCCCGCGGACGTGTTCTCGTCTTCGACCTCGGAGGCGGCACATTGGATGTCACCATCCTCGACATCGACTTCAACAACATCCGCATCATCACCAGCGAAGGCGCACGCCATCTCGGCGGCGGCCATATTGACGATCTGCTGCTCGAACTCTACAGCGAGCAATACCGGCAGCATCTCAACACCGAACTCTACACCAACGAGCGCCAGCGCCGCCGCATTTTGCAGTCCATCGAAGACTCCAAAAAGATGCTCAGCAAACTGCGAAACATCCAGGACACCATCAGCAACAGCACCCACGGCAACGTCGCCATTGATCTCAGTCGCGAGACCTTCGAGACCATCATCTCACGCCTCCTCACCCGCGCCGTCATGCTCGTCGAGCAAACCCTCGACAGCGCCAAACTCAAACCCGGCGACATCGATCATGTGGTGCTCGTCGGCGGCTCCACCCGCATTCCGAAGGTCAAAGCTGTCCTGCACAAGTTCTTCGGCAAAGCGCCCGAATTCTGCGGCAATGTCGACGAAGCCGTCGCCCTCGGCGCCGCCCTCTTCGCCCGCCACGCCGCCAACATTCAGGAAGTCTGCAACCACAGCTACGGCACCCTCGCCTACATCGTGAACGCCCGCACCGGCGAGGAAGGCATCCAAAATTCCATCGTCATCCCGAAGAACACTCCACTCCCGTGTTCTTTCGCCGAGATCTACACCACCTCCGAAGCCAATGAGCAGGAGATTCATGTCGACATCACCCAGGGCGAAGACAGCGATCCACGTTACATTGATGTCATCGGCCGCCTTACTTTGGACGTTCCCCCGGGTCGTCCGGCCGGATGCGAAATCAAGGTCACTTTCAGCTACGATGAAAACCAGCGCGTGCGCGCCATGGTGCTTGACCGTCAGACGGGCCTGAGCAAAGAAATTGCGGTAAATTACAAAGGCAAAGGCATCCTCACCGACGAAGAACTCGAAAACCGTGGAACCATGCTGCGACAGTTGCGCATCGAATAACCGACCTGACCCAACCCCCCACAAATCCCCGCCCCTCCGCCGATGACCATGTTCAACAAACTCAAATCCCTGTTCGACAGCCGGGCCGCCAAACTTCCGCTTGCTCCGCGGCCCGTCGCGACACCGCTCCACCGACCCCTTCCGACATCCAAGAGCAGTTCGCCGCCTCCCGCCGCGGCCGAATTGAAATCCGAGAGGACCACCTCCCCGCCAGTTTCTTTCCCCAGCAGTCCATCACCGGCACCTGTTTCCACACCGACTCCGACACCAACACCTCCGCCTAATCTAGCGCCAGCATCGCCGCCAAAACCCGCCGTTCCTGCCTCGCCCTCACCCGCTCCTGCGGAAGTCGCCAAACAGCCCGAAAAGAAACCCTCTTCCGCTGCTGAAGCTCCCAAGCCGGTCGCTCCGAAAGCTGCTTCAACCGCCGTCCCACCCGCCCCATCCAAAAAACCTAATCCTGCCGTTTTCACCCCGACGCCCGAGCAGCTTTGCAACATCAGTCCCAACATGACCCCTGAACAGGTGCGCCAACGACTGGCCATGCTTTACCGGCGTTACAATCATGCCTCCTCAAGCCTGAATGCCGGTCTGAGGGTCGAAGCCGAGGCAGCCCTAAACGCCATTGTTGCTGTTCGGGAAAAATATTTTGGCCCGGTTTGAAAAAAATTGGCCCTGGGTTGCCATTTTTTGCATCTGAACACCGCATTGAACGCATAAGTGGTGAGGCATATGTCTCGTCCACCAGTCTTCAGAATTTCATTGGTGACTCACCCTACGAAATTTTGAAACCATTGTATGTTAGGTTGGTTTTCTCTAGAAGACACCCTTTCCAAATCACCCGTTTTTCCGACCTTGCCCCCTACTTTACCACGCATTGCCATCACCATGGGAGACCCCGCTGGAGTCGGCCCCGAAATCTGCCTTCGTGCCCTCGCCAGCGCAGAGATTCGCGAGATCGCCACAGCAGTCGTTTTCGGCGACGCCGCCGTGCTTCGGCATTGCGCGGCCGTGACTGGGCTTCCTGAGCCACGCTGCATCGTTCGTGAAGCGCGCTGGTCCCAAAATTTTGCCAGCCTGAATGAGCCCGCCGTGCTCGATTTGCCCGGCTTCAATGCCACCGACTTCAACCCTGGCACTGTCAGCGGCAGCACCGGTGCCGCCGCCTATCGATACATTCAAAAAAGCATCACCGCTGCGGTTGACCTCGAAGTCCAGGCCGTCGTGACCGCCCCCATCAACAAGGAGGCTCTTCGCGCTGCCGGTATTGATTTCCCTGGTCACACCGAAATTTTTGCCAGCGCCACCCGAGCCCGACGCGCCTGCATGTTTCAATTTAGCAAGGAAGTCTGCGCCAGTTTTGTCACTGTCCACGTTGGTTACAGCGAAGTTCCCGCCCTCATCAGCACCGACCGCATCCTCGACGTCATCGAACTCACTGCCGCCGCCCTGCAACGCATCCATGGTCGGCCCCCGAGGCTTGCCGTGCTCGGTCTCAATCCCCATGCCGGTGAACACGGCCTTTTCGGCAACCGCGAAGAAGAGCGTTTCATCATCCCTGCCATCCAAACCGCCCGTCAGCGCGGTTATGAGATCGAAGGCCCGCTCCCACCCGACACCGCCTTCATCCCTGCCAAACGAAGAGTCATCGACGGCTTCATCTGCATGTATCACGACCAGGGCCACATCCCTTTGAAAGCCCTTGCGTTTGATAGCGCTGTCAACACCACCCTCGGCCTTCCCATCGTGCGCACCAGCGTCGACCACGGCACCGCCTGCGACATCGCCTGGCAGGCCAAGGCTGACCCCGGCAGTCTGTTCGCCGCCATCAAGCTCGCCGCAAAACTGTCTGCTTCCTGACCACCCAAACTCTGGCACTCCCGACTTTGGCAGCCGGAAATTTTCTCTCCTGCCAAATCAGCCCGGGCATCATTGGGTCGTTCCTATCACCCCAATCACCTGATGATGAAGTGTGTTCACCCGGACAGGCTTGCCCATCATTTTTGTTAACGCAGCTTATCGCCAAACATTCGGGGTTTCGTGCTCAACTACTCCAGGTATAGTTCGCCCAGGGTTCAATCCATCCGCGACACCAAATCGTCTATGCCGAAGAAATCTCATTGCATCGTCACGCCGGAATTCCTGGGACCAACCGGAGACGGGGAAATCGGAAAATACTGCCATCATCTCATGAGACTCTTGAGGCAGCTGGAGAGCGAAGTGACGATTGTGTTCACCGGTTCCTTTGAAAAAGGGGATGCCGATCACTGGTTGCGGCACTTTCGCGATCAACATGGGGTGGAGTTTTACACCATTGTGTTGCCCGAAAACCGGATTCATTGGAACTCAGGCTTTTCCTTCAACCTCAATAGCCGGGCCGTGGCTGAATTTCTAGAAGGCCGTCAATTTGATGCCATCCACTTCCAACAATGGCAGGGCAACGGATTCATCCCCATGCAGCGTCGGCGCAACTTGGGCACGCTGCCTGAGGCGGTGGTAACCATCACCTTGCACAGCAGTTCCGAGTGGTTGGCCGAGGAAAGTCAAAACTTGCGCCGTGGTTCGGTTGAAAATTTGCTGGAAGGCTACTGCGAGCGTTATGCCGTCGAACATGCCGACTTAGTCATCAGCCCGACGATGCATCTGATTGACAGGGCGATTTCCTCAGGTTGGAAATTGCCGGAGAGTCGGGCACTGCTGCCCTGTTTCATTGATGTTTTGCCATGGGCAGTCATCCCCGAAGGCATTCCCGACGAATTGATCTACTACGGTCGACTCGAAACGAGCAAAGGATTGGAAGTGTTTGCTGGTGCCCTGCGCAACCTCGTCTCGCATTCGGCCCAAGCAGGAGCCAGCAAGCGCAAGGTCACTTTCCTCGGCAAGCCCGGCATCGTGAAAAATAAACGCGCCGCCTTGGATTTCCTCGCTGAGCTTGAAGATGAGCTGCGGATTGCATTCCAAATAACAGTCGAGAGTGATCTCGATTACCCTGCCTGTCAGGATTACTTGTCCGACCACCCATCCGCCCTCGTGGTCATTGCGCCGTTGCAAGACAGCCATCCCTTCACCGTCCTTGAGTGCCTGCAGCAGGGGAGTCGCTTCATCGCCAGTCGCATCGGCGGCATTCCGGAAATGATGGCCGATGACAGCTGCCTGTTTGAACCCACCGAGCCGGACTTGACTGCCAAACTGCTGGAAAAACTCCAACAGCCCGGCGGCGCAACCGCAGCAGCTTATTCATCCGCCACCTTGCGGGAGCAGTGGCGTCAACTGCTTGAAGACACCCTGCCGGAAATCCATCGTCACAAGGCCACGCCCGCCATCTCCGTGGCTGCCCGTGATGGCGCTGCAAAACGGGTGACCATTTGCGTTCCGCACTACAACCACGGGGACTACCTTGGCGACTTGCTGGACTCCTTGGAAAAGCAGACGTCCAATGATTTTACGGTCATTGCGGTGGACGACGGTTCCACCTGCGAATTCTCGCGTGCTGCTTTCGCCCGCCACGCCGACCGTCATCGCGACAAAGGATGGCGGTTCCTCACCAAGCCCAACGGCGGCATCGGCCACACCCGCAACGATGCCGCCCGCCACGCGCAGACCGATCTCCTTATCTTCATGGATGCCGACAACGCCGCCCGGCCCGCCATGGTGAAAACCTTTCTGGACGCCATCGACCGCTCCGGCTGCGACTGCCTCACCAGTCACTTTCTCGCTTTTCCTGACGAGGCGAAACCCTCCACCGACAACGCCTGTTATGGCCACATGCCTGTGGGCCCCTGCCTTGAAGCCGGAATGCTCATCAATGTCTTTGGAGACGCCAATTGCATCATCCGAAAAACCGCTTATGACGCCGTTGGCGGTTTTACCGAAGACCGCAACACGTCTTACGAGGATTGGGAATTGTTCGCACGCCTTGCCCTCAAAGGATACAGACTCGATGTCGTCCCCGAGATTCTTTTTCTCTATCGCCATGCGGCAGGCGGTTTCAGCCGCGCAACTTCGCTTTACGCCAATCACCTTCGTGCCATGCGGCCTTACCTGGAAGCACTTCCCGACTGGCAGCGTCGTGCCTTCCTTGCACTGGCTGGCTGCGAATCTCCCATTGCTCCCGAAAGCCAGATCGCCATGGAGCGCCAAACCACCATCGAGCGTCTCCAGAGCCGCCTCCACAAATTCGAGGCACGTCAGGTCGAGTTGAAATCCAAACTCCAGGAGGCCAGGTCCAAACTGAACGTTGGTAATGAACGCCATGGCAGCAAACCTCGTGGCCTACGGCGCATCGGCAGAACCCTCAAGAAGTTTTTTCCGCATCAGGTATTTGGATTGGCAGCGGTGAAAGAAAAATCAGAGGCAGGTTCGCCGCATTCACGAACGAATAAATCCTTGCAAGTCGACTCACGTCCTTCAACCGCTCCAGCGACGACGTTCCAACCAAATCAAGCGGGCCGGACCGCCATGGTGGTGGCCAGATATGCTGAAGATCTCTCATGGCTAAATTCCGTGCCTGGCAACATTGAGATATTCGTCATCAACAAAGGAAAACCGATGGCCGCGAATGATTTCCAGCGGTCCGGCGTCCGTGTCATGAAAAGAACAAACCTTGGACGCGAGGCTGACAGTTACCTGGGTTTTATCGAGGGTGACTACCACCAAGGTTACGACAAAATCATCTTCACCCAAGGCGATCCATTCACACACAATCCAGATTTCCTTTCCCTCTTGTCCGAGAACGCCCATTGGTCCAATCCGCAACCCCTTGGCTGCCAGTGGTTGACCAAGAAATCGTTGCCTCCACAACATTTGATCGATTCAGAAACAGAGGACTGGATCAATGGATACAAGGTAAGAAAGGAGTTGTTCTCTCTGTTCACCTTGGGAACACTGCGCTACAAGGATCGAGGGATTCTTTACGTGCTTGATGAATATCTCCGATTCCATGAATCGCCACATGGGACAAATATCGCAGAGCACTTTTTCTCCACCGTGGGTCTTGCTGACCATGCGGAGCGGGCAGCCCGATCTGACATGGGTGTGTTTACTTTCAGTGCGTTGTTCTCAGTAGGAACCGACCTTATCGCCCGGCTGCCTAAAGATTCCGTGGTCCGCATGAGACAGTTATGCCAGAAGAACCCTATCCACGCTTACATTCTGGAACGTCTATGGCTCCATCTGTTTGACTATCCGTTTGTAACTACAGCAAAAAATGCGCCCTCGAACGAAAACGATGGCTCATCCATTTCTTGCCTTCGATAAGGAGGAGTGGCTGTCGGTCACTGTCACCTGCTCAAGTCTGCATTCCAGCTTGAGATTTTAGACAAAAACCAGCATAGGGGGCCAGGGTTATTGGTCTTGCCATCTCCAGAAAGCTGCGGATCATCACGCCGGAAAAGTTATCTTTCCATGAACCACCGAATTCCATCACCGGGCGAACGAAAAGGAGTGGTTGTCTTCGTCGTGGTCATTTTTCTCAGCGCTTTTCTCCTGTTCCAGATCCAGCCCGTGATCGCGAGGCTCATTCTCCCCTGGTATGGTGGCAGCTCTTCCGTTTGGAGCACCTGCATGCTCTTTTTTCAGGTCGGTTTGGTCATCGGTTATGCGTATGCCCACGTTCTCGCCACGGTCTTCAGGAACAGACGCTCTGTGCAAGTAGGCCTGCATCTCGTTTTGGTCGCCCTGGCCATTTTGATGCTTCCGATCACCCCGGATCAAGCATTGAAACCAGACGCTTCCGATACCGAACCGGTGATCGACATCCTCAAGCTCCTTGCTCAAACCGTTGGCATCCCCTTCATGATTTTGGCTGCAAGCGGCCCCCTGCTGCAATCGTGGTTTAGCGAACTCTACCCAGGTCGTTCCCCCTTTCGCCTCTATGCGGTGTCGAACATCGGCAGCCTGCTCGCCCTGTTGACCTATCCTTTCTTGTTTGAAGTCTATTTCCCCGTCTCGCAGCAATCCATGTTCTGGTCGGCCGGTTTCGTGACTTATGCCTTGGCCCTCGCTGTCGCCGCCAGCCTCTTCGCCCGGAATCGCATTAGTCCATCACCGGAAGCTTCGCAGGCGTCGTTTGAATCCGGGCCGGCCCAAAGGACCACCGCATTCCATCGCTTGCTGTGGATCAGCTTCAGCGCCTGTGGCTCCATCCTGCTGCTTGCCATCACCAGCCAGCTCGGAGAGGACGTCGCGGTGATTCCGTTCTTGTGGGTCGTTCCGCTGGCGCTCTACCTCCTGACTTTTGTGATCGCCTTTGATCACTCCCGCTGGTATTCCCGCAAGTTCGCGATCAGCGCTTCCGTGCTGGCTGTAGGACTCATGATTGTCCAGATGAATGGCCACTACTCGCCAGCGGGAAGCTGGTCCATTCCATGGCAGGTCGTCACCTTCTGCGCCGCCCTGTTCTTCACCTGCCTCGTCTGCCACGGAGAGATCGTCCGGCTCAAACCTCCTGCGCGATTCCTCACCGAGTTCTACCTGCTCATTTCCGTGGGTGGAGCATTGGGCGGAGTTTTTGTCAGCCTGGTTGCCCCGCACATTTTCACCGGATATTGGGAACTGCATTTCGGGCTGGTGTTGCTCGCCTTCCTGATCACCCTTCAACTCATTCCCACACTGAAAACCAGAGGGTCTATTGCCGCCGTATGGATCGTTGTTCTGGTCGGCATGATTTGGGGCCTGAACCGAAATGTTGTCCTATCCAAATCAGGCGTCATCGCCTCCTCGCGAGGATTTTTTGGCGTCCTCAATGTCAGGGAACAACAGATCCCCGGATCGCACACCTTCCGCAGTCTCTATCACGGGAAAACCATCCACGGACTCCAGTTCAAAACCCCCTCCCACGAAAAAATGGGAACCGCCTACTACCACTACCGCAGCGGAGTTGGACGTGCCTTCGAGTTTCTTCACCAACGTCAGGCCGGCGGCAGCGACAACAACAACAACAACAAGTCACTCCATGTCGGGCTCCTCGGCCTTGGCATCGGCACTCTCGCCACCTACGCCCAACCGGGGGACCGTTTCCGCTGCTACGAGATCAATCACGGCGTTGTCGATTTGGCGAGGTCACACTTCACCTACCTCAAAAATTCCCAAGGGGAGATCGATATCATTTTGGGCGACGGTAGGATCTCCATGGAGCGAGAACTCCACGCCGGAAAAGCCAATCGTTACGACCTGCTCGTCATCGATGCTTTCAGCGGTCACGCTCCCCCGATCCACCTTCTAACCCAGGAAGCCTTAGAACTCTACTTTGCCCACCTCAAGGAGGACGGGATTCTCGCGCTGCACATCAGCAACGGCGAGATCGACTTTTCTGACCCCATTCGAAATCATGCGGCTCGTTCCGGCATGCAAGCCCTCCAGGTGATTCATCAACCTGAGGGCGGTATTCCCTCCATTTGGGCGCTCGTGACCAGGAATGAAGACTTCGCGCAGCACCTGGATCAGTCGGGACAACTCACCCCTTGGGCCCGACCCAAACCCAAGAAGGTCGTCTGGACTGACGACTTCAACAGCCTTCTTCAAGCTCTTCGATACCGGGCCACTTCGCCCATAACCCGGTTCCATTTCCCACATTTTGCTCACCCATGATTGACCTTCGCCGCGCACCTGATTTGTTCCGGTGAACCCGCGGTTTTCGGATGTCGGGTCTGCAGCCTTTACGCCGCTGCTCGCGCCTTCCGTGGATGCACCCGCATCCCCCTCGTGGAAATTGTCTCATGAAAATCCCCCTCGCTCTCTCGGTCTCTGAAAGGCTCGCCAAGTGTCCAAGCTGGTTTCACGCAGTCGTTTTGTTCGCCTTGGTCTTTCTTGCTTTTGCCCCTTCGCTGACCTTCGATTTCATCAACTACGATGATCCATATTACATCATCGACAACCCCAACGTAAACACCGGGTTGAGTCTGGCCAACCTCCGATGGGCTTTTGGCACGCCGGGGGAAGTGAACCTCTGGAACCCGCTTACCACTCTCTCCCATCAACTCGTTGTCAGCCTCTTCGGACTCAATCCAGCCTGGCACCACGCCGTGAATGGCTTATGTCATGCCCTTGCCGCGAGCCTCCTCTTCCTGCTTGCCGTAAAACTGACAAAGTCCCTCCCCTGGAGCTACTTCATCGCCCTTCTTTGGGCGATCCATCCCCAAAAGATTCAATCGGTGGCCTGGATCACTGAGCGCAAAGATGTTCTTTCGGGTGCCCTCTTCTTCGCCAGCATCCTGTGTTTCGCCGAGTGGCATTCCCGCACAAAAAAACGTCCCGCGCTCTATGTCGCCAGCCTCCTGCTTTTCATTGCCGCCGCCATGGCGAAACCGAGCGTGCTCCCTCTGCCATTGGTTTTGCTCGTCCTGTTTGCCCTCAAACCCGGACAGATCATTTCCTCAGCCCTGTCCTCCCTTCGTCAACTTGGCCCCTTTTTCGCCGCCGCCGTAGCCCTTGCCGCCATCGTCGTCTTTTTCCAATCCCACGGCACCCTCAGTGACGTCGGAGGCGACGACAGCCTCTTCGAGCGGCTCCGACAGATGATTTTCGGCTACGTCTTTTACCTCTTGCGCTTTGCCTTCCCCATTCCGTCCCAATTTTTTTTTACCCCTCCTCTTTCCCATCTTCCCCTCGTCCTCGCCATCGTCGGACTCGGTCTTTTCCTCATCGCAGTGATCTGGCTCGGAAGACGGGAGAAACTCATTCCTGTCGGTGCGCTCATTTACACCCTGCTATGGCTGCCCATTTCAGGAATCATCCCGATCAGCCACTACTTTGCTGCCGACCGCTACAGCTACCTCCCGCAGATTGGCATCATCATCATCGTGATCGGTCTGGCCAGACGTTTATCCTCACTTTCTTCAAAATCTCTCCTTCTTCCAATCGCGCTTGGTTCGCTCGTTGCCGGTTATCTCGTGCTTTTGCAACAGCAACTGCCGATCTGGAAGAACAGCGAAACTCTTTTCGCCCATGAGATGCGCGTGAACCCCAGGGAAGCTCTCGCCGATATTCACTATGGCGAGGCATTCTGGAACAATGATCCAGCCAAAGCCCTTGTCCATTTTGAACTGGCCCACCAAAAAGCCCCTCACGAAGGCCTGCCGCTCAGCAAAATGGGCGTGACGCAACTTCGTCTGAACCAACCGGAACAAGCCCTTGAGAGTTTCCAGGCGGCCACGCGGGCCGCCAATCCTGTTGTGGAAACATGGACTCAACTTCTCCTTCTCCAGGTCGATCTGAAACGCTACTCCGAGGCCGAAGCAACCGTCAACGATGGGCTGCAACGCTTCCCCAATCAATGGCCCATGTTGATGAACGCCGGCAACTTCCATCTGCTCGTTAAAAAAGATCCCCACCAGGCGCTTCCGCTTTTTCTCAAGGCCCATGAGATCAGTCCTTCCAACGCCGACAGCATCCGGGCCTGTGCCCGCTGTTACCTCATTCTGGGAGATCAACCATCTGCCGCGCGCTTTGAACGACTTCTACAACTTCGATGAAGTTTTCCTCTTGTCTGTGAAGCCCCGCACTTTTCGCTTTTCTTGTCGGTTCATTCGCAAGATGTTCCGAATCTCAGTCGAACATCTCGACCCCTAGGTTTGCACCCGCCTGGACGAGTTACCCCCACCCCATTACCCCCATGACCTATCCTTTTCATCAGCAAGCACCTTTGGCCGAACCCGTCAAAATGACGACTTTCATCCTTTCGGTTTTTTCTAGCGCGTTTCTGCTCTTTCAGGTTCAACCAATCATCGCCCGTTTTATCCTGCCCTGGTATGGCGGCAGTTCTTCGGTCTGGAGCGCCTGCATGCTGTTCTTTCAACTGGGTTTGGTCGTTGGTTATGCCTACGCTCACCTCATCGTCACCGTTTTTCGCGACCGCCGTGTCCTTCAAATCGGGATTCATTTCGCGCTGTTGTTTCTTGCAGTCATCACCCTGCCCATCACGCCCGATCCCTCGATGAAGCCGGGCGCTGAAGAAACTCTCCCCCTCCTCGGAATCATCAGGCTTCTGGTTCAAACCGTCGGCATCCCCTACGTGATTCTCGCTGCCAGCGGTCCTCTCGTGCAGCATTGGTTCAGCAGGGTCTATCCGGACCGTTCGCCCTTCCGGCTCTATGCAGTCTCCAATGTCGGCAGTCTGCTCGCCCTGCTTAGCTACCCATTTCTTTTTGAAGTCTACCTGACCGTTTCCAGACAATCCATGCTCTGGTCTCTCGGCTTTGTCGTTTATGCGCTTGTCCTAGGTGTGGCGGGTTTTGTTTATTTGCAGGCAGGAGCGATGGTCAACACCACCAATTCCGAATCCCCCGATCCAATTTCTGAGAAACGAGACATCGCTCCCGGTTTCACTCATTATCTCCGTTGGATTCTTTTCAGCGCGTGTGGTTCCATCCTGCTTCTCGCAGTAACCAACCAGATTTGTCAGGACGTGGCCGTGGTTCCTTTTCTGTGGATTCTGCCGCTCGCCCTCTACCTGCTTTCCTTCATCATCGCCTTTGATCGGGCACGCTGGTATTTCCGTCCCATTGCCGTTCCCGCATTGGCAGTTTCGGTGGGCTTGGTCATCATTCTATTGAACAGATTCTTCGAATCGGTCCACTGGCCCATGGTCGGGCAGATCGTGATCTTCTGCAGCGCCCTGTTTTTCTCCTGTCTGGTTTGTCATGGGGAAATCGTCCGCATCAAACCCACCTCCAGGTTTCTCACCCAGTTCTATCTCGCCATTTCGGTGGGTGGAGCTTTGGGAGGAATTTTTGTCAATCTGGTCGCACCCCACCTTTTCGACTCTTATTACGAGCTGCACATTGGCATCCTGCTTCTGGCGACCTTGTTGACGTGGCAGGTTCTCCCCCAATTCATTTCGTCGTGTCGCCGCTCTCAAGGTCAATCGGGGACGGAGACCAGTGCTCCCAGCAGGCTGGCGTTGGCGGCGGTGGCGGGCATACTCTGGTGCGGCGCGATGGGTTTCGCTGTCTTCGGCCTCCACACCCACATTCAGAATGACAAGGAGGGCGTGACTTTTTCTTCGCGCGGATTTTTTGGGGTCCTTAAGGTGAAAGAGTCCCGGGCATTGACGGGACAGACCTATCACACGCTGATCCATGGGCAGATTCATCACGGGATGCAATTTGAAGATCTTGGGCTCAGCAAGATCCCCACCTCCTACTTTGCCAGGCAATCGGGGATTGGCAGCACCTTCGAGTTCATCCCACAACGATTCGATGGAAACAACGAGCCACTTCATGTGGGCGTGATCGGTCTGGGCGTGGGAACCCTCGCGGCTTATGCCAGGCCGGGAGACCGCTTTCGATTTTATGAAATCAACCCGCAGGTCATTGAAGTCGCCCACTCCCATTTCACTTACTTAAAAGACTGCCAGGGTGAGGTGGTGAATGTCCTGGGCGACGGCCGCATTTCACTGGAACAGGAGCTGGTGCAAAGCTCGGGATCGGGCAATGCTTTTGACATCCTTATCATTGATGCGTTTTCTGGTGACTCCATCCCCATGCATCTCCTGACGGCGGAGGCCTTCGACCTCTATCTCAGACACATGAAGGAGGATGGAGTCCTTGCCTTTCACATCACCAACAAACACGTCGATCTTTCCGACCCTTTGCGAAAACACGCGGGGCGATACCGCTGGGGCAGCATGAGACTTGGATCGAATCCCGAGAATGGCATTGGCTCTGCCGCCGAGTGGGTGATCATCACACGCAATTACCCGCTTATTGACAGGTTTTTTCAGAATGATCGGATTTACCACTGGAAACACGAGAAGCCGAGGGACATTTTATGGACCGATAACTTTGGTAATGTTTTTAAGGTCCTCAAGTAGCTGCAGCCGCATTCGGGCGTGAATGGAGTGCATGGAGTGCAATCGATCACAAAGATTTTTCGCCCGCTCTTTGCAGCCTATTTTCAAAACCCCAATTCCCAGGTCATCCGCCTCGGGTCTCGTTACCATCGGAAGGACGGGGCCGCTCGATCGGTGGGGAGTGGTCGCTTCGACGATCTGGCATACCCAGTGGGTAACATAGATTCGGGAAGCATCATGATTCTTCAGCCAGGATGCCCACAGGCATCAACTTAAGGGCAGCACCTTCATCACGGTGGCCGATGAAAATTGGAAGCACGAGCACGAGCGCGCGTGCTCTGATCAGACGCACCCTCCAGCACGCAGAGGCGCTTGCGCTCTCCAAACGAAAACCCATCGACCCGTCAACCCACCCGGCACGACGTTGCGTCGATACCAATGAGCATGCAGCCTGCCGGACGGCATGATCAAAATGGCGGCGTTACTCCTAAAACGATCTCCTGCTGAAGCCCATTTTTCAACACGCCGAAAATCCCCCTGCATTGAGAAAAGCAGCAACACGAGGGTTTTCTACGTTTCGCGCCACGCCTGAATTTCGCTTTTGTCCATATTCCAATAAGAGGAAGGATCTGATGATCAAGATTCCCCTACCAGCATGCTCACGCTTGACTTGAGATGAAGCTAGTTCGGTTTGCTTCATTCAACGGATTGCATTCTCATGGCCAACCAGGTCGCGCTGAGACAAGCCAAAGGTTGAGCAACAAGATAGGCCACCACCAATGCTATTGGCGCTCGGCACAGGGCCCGTTTTGCATGAAGTGAGGTTGAGTCGCCCAAGCTCCTCCAAATCTTTCCGCAACATTGATCAATGATGCTTCCAGAAGTGTTGTGACATGAGTCAATCAAGGTCCAAAAATTCCATCGACTACCTTGCATCCACGCCGACTTTCTCACACTCGGCGCGCGTTCGGGTTCTGAAAAAAAAAGCTCCCCGCAGTTAATGCGGGAAGCTTTCAGAAGTGAAATGAATGACTAACTGGACCATCCTTTGATTAGCGACGGCGGCGGAAGAAAAACAAGCCCATGCCGGCGGTCAGGACCAACAGAGCAGATGAAGGCTCAGGAACTGGAGGAGGAGGACCGAAGATTGATGAACCCTCAAAGACCACACCTGACCCGAGCTTGATGTGACTCGCATAAACCTGACCTCTGAAGTCGACATCACCAATGATGGTCGTCCAGTCAGCCGATCCAGTCGTGGATTTACGGTTGATGATCACCCCCTCAAAAATAGCAAAGTCGTTTTTGTGAAGGTCGAAATCGTTGTCACCCATCGAGAGCCAGATCACATTTCTCCGATCGATGTTGTTCAGGATTACCGGTGCCCCGTCCTCCCAAAGGGCGTCACCATTCACCCGGATGATCACAGTATCGGACAGGCCGTTGTTGACCCCTGTCCGACCATTGATGGTAATTTTATCATTCACGCCGCTCATGGTAATACCGGTGAAATCCAACACGGACAGATGCGAGGTCGTGTTGTAAGTCAGGGCAGTGGTGCGATTCCCAAAACTTTGCGTTGAAGAGAGCGCGGTCAGTTGATTGATGTAAGTGATGAGTTGACTGTTGACCAAATCCAACTCGGCATTGGTAGCAGCATTGGAAGTGGTCACATGGCCTGGCTGGTAGGCTGGGTTAAACTCATTAGGTTTGTAGAGTGAAGTATGCCTACGAAGTTCTCCATCAATTTCGAAGTCACTATCTGCGTAGATCCAAGAATTTCTCCCAAATCCCATCAACCCATCGAAACTCATTTCACTCACAAAATCCGCGTAAGTGGTGTTGCTGTCGTTTGGACTGCTCGCCGGTCCGTTAAAAAGGAAAAAATCGTAAGAGGCGGCTTCTAGACCTAGGGCCTGACCCTTTAGATTGGTCGCGAAGAATGAGAACGAGAGCGTAAGGCAAGATACCGCCAGGATGGTATTGAATCTCATGATTGAGCTATCAGTTGAGGGTTTGAACGGGGATTTTCTGACAACTGCAAACTACACAGTCTTTCGACAAATCGCTCAAGTTAATCAACGGTCAACATCAAATTTTTAAAAATCATCTGTGTCTGCGTATTGATGAGGCACACACCCAAAAAGAATTTCGAGTTATGATGGGTTGGCGGATGCCATAATGGACATGGTTGCGACCGAGTTATAAATTAGTGCAGCTAATGCAATGATTCATTTATTGCTCGGCTTTTTCCCAAGGGTGCGCCGGACACATAACTTCCGTGGTTATGGCTTGCTCACCTTATCAACGTATTCCCAGTATAAGGGCACCTTATCCCAAAATCGCCCGACGGACTCGCTAACGGCCTCTGATGCGGGGGAGACTGCGATGCATCTCGTCGACTTAAGAAGCGGTAATCGTCCTCGATTTTCTCAGCCTTCTCTCTATTTTTTTGCAATTCTATAAGATGAACTACTGCATGATGACGCATCGGCATCAACGCGTCAGTCGATTCTGCAACTGACTCATCCCCTCCACCAATTTCGATTCCGGTGTCTCGGTGAAAAGAAGTTCATGAGTTAGGGTGAAATTGTGTTGGGGAGGGTGATCTGAACTTCACGTTTGAATACCATGGAGCAGCTCGAACGGGCGCGACCGATTCCGAAACTTTGGTGCGATGAAACTTGGAAGGGAGCGACAGTAACTTGTGAACTACATCGATTCAAAGATCACGATCGTGCTGAGTCGCAGTCATGCTGATTGCAGCTCTGCGCGTAGCGCTGTGGACTGCGGCGACCTGTCGCCGCTTTTCCCAAACCGGCCTGCCGGTTTGTTCCAGCCGTGGGCGCAAGTCGCAATACCTTCTCCCGACAGCCCGTAACGCAATGGGCGCAGCAGGCTGCGGCCCCCAAAGCGGCGACAAGTCTCCGCACTCCACAACGACTGCGTCGTGGAATAAGCAGTCTTGTCGCCCCACTTCGGATTCACGGTTGAATGAATCGAATTGCGGAGGAACCCAACAGAGACGCGAATCTCCCTGCTCCTAATTTCTCCTAGTCGACCGTCATTCCAAAACAGGCGCGCAACAGACTCTCAGCGCTGATCTCGCGGCTGCGATGATCAGTGAGCGGGTGCAGACCGGCGGCAACCCGGCAAGATCGCCTTGCTTCATTCAGGCGTCAGAAAACAGTTTGCGGTTCTTCCAGAAATAACTGATCCCCGAAAGAATCGTCAGTGCTGTCATGACCACGATGCAAAAATTACCGAAGATGCCCGGCGAAAGCGGCTTCCAGGTGAACAACGGCGCCACCCAGCTGAACATCGGCTCGGCGCTTGCCGCGAACAGCAGAAAATAGATCACCGTGATGACCTGCCAGACGAGCTTGTGTTTTCCGAGTTTTTCCGCCGCCAGCACCACTCCCTGCTGCGAGGCGATCTGCCGAATGCCGGTGACAAAAAATTCGCGCGCCAGAATCGCGATCACAATCCACTCCGCAAGATGATTCATCATGGCCAGGATAATCAAAGCCGCAGTCATGAGAATTTTGTCTGCCAATGGATCCATCAACTTGCCAAAGTTGGTCACCAAATTGTATTTGCGGGCGATTTGCCCATCCAGCAAATCGGTGATCGATGCGACCGAAAACACCAGGAGCGCCCAAGACAGGTGATTGGTAAAGACCACCTCCATCAGCACGACAAACACCGCTGTGAGAGCGAGGCGGGCAACGGTGAGTTTATTAGGAAGATTCATGCGCAGGCGCAGAAGATGAGCGGGGGCAGGTTGTTGTTAGACGCTGCGGCAAGCGCCTGTCAAATCACGATTCGTCCCCAGAGGGTTTTTTGAATGCCCCGGTTGATTCCCACACCGGCTTTTTCCAGATCGGCACACGGGTCTTGATCGCACCCAGATACCACTGGCAAAGCTCAAATGATGCGGCGCTGTGCTTGGTCGTAACCCGGATGACAATGCTCGGCACCTGGGCCGCCACAAAACCCAGCCGATGCTGAAGGTAAACCCGGTGCCCGGGATGTTCGCGCTGCGCACGTTCGCACAGCCGCTGCAACTCCTGATCCGCCATCGGGCGGTAGGCGCTGTAGTCGATGCCGCAGATTCTTTTGCCGTCCTCCATGTGCCGCACGGTGCCAAGGAACTGGCATTCCGCTCCCTCCTCATCGCCAAACACGGCGGCAGCAGGTTCAATGGGCGCTTCGGAAAGCAAGATCTGAAACGGACACGAATTCACAGTGATGAGGGGTGGGGGAGGGGACTCCGCCATGGTTCATTCATTCGTCCCGTTCCCGTCGATTTTCAAGTCGGTCACACAGGTAAAGCTTCCAAGCCTGCACCGTCTGTGGTAAATCCGGGACCTGCATGAAGATTTTTTGGACCCTTTTCCTTTCCGCGCTGTTGATGACCACCCTCCCAAGCTGTGGCCTCGCCAATGCCGCCATCAACGCCCCCGGCACCTTGTTCAAAGGGATGAACGGCGCCGTCGGGCGCGCCACCGGACTTGGTTCCATCAACCACACCCCGGAAAAACCGATGCTGGATCAGGAAGCTTTGCGTCTGCATCGCGAATCACTGCAAATCACGCCAATGCCCGCCACGACTCCCGCCGCCAACGTCGCACGGGCCCACTGACTCTTGGATCAATGGTCAGGCCCCGGTGCCCTGCGGCTGATATTCCTCTTCATACCCGCGCATTTTGCGGTCGAGGAAAAACGGCACAAATGGCAGCAGCGATGCCACAAAAACCATCGCCACTCGCAAAACCGGCCAGCGTGCCAGCACAAAGGTGTGCAGCAACGACGCACAAAACAGAATGAACAACAGGCCGTGGACCCAGCCCACCGCCATGACCGCCTGCGGGACGTTAAGCAAATATTTCAGCGGCATCGCCACCAGCAGGAGCGCCAGATAGGAAACCGCCTCAGCAAGTGCAATGCGGCGAAGAAAGGGGACAGGGTTTTTCATGCATTAATAATAAGGGGGATCGGCGCGTTTCGTTTGCTGCGCACAAGGAAGCCTACGTATGGCGAGAATTCAAAAATCGACAACTGTTTGTGTTTGTCCACCAGAGTGACCTCGCAAAATCGGCACATCATTTCCCCGGCACAACCTCTCAGGCCTGCTCCAGCACTTCGTTCGCCGTCTTGAAATGCATCTTTGCCACCGTCGGCAATACCTCAACCCCATGTGCCTGGATCAGTCGCGCCGCACCCGCCTTCACCATCGGCGAAACCCCCTTGGCCAATTCGATCCCAAGCCGGTCACCCGCCTCCTGCAACCAACGCACAAACCGTTCACGTGCAAAAATTGACGCCGCTGCCACCGCCGGGTCGCTCTCCGCCTTGGTCTGCTGATCCAACACGATCGCCTTGCCGCGCGCCTGCAACGCCGCCTGCAAAACCCTCGGATTGGCAAACTGATCCGACAACGCCCGCGGGCAATCGGGCACCCGTTCCAACAGGTTCTCAATGATCTTCGCATGCCCCCAGGCAAGCAGTTTATTCAGATTCCCAAACTTCAAATAGAGCTGGTTGTAACGCTCCGGACCAATCACGATGACCTCATAAACCAGTCCCCGAACCCCGCGCAGCGCCTCCGCCACCTTCGCGATCTTGGCATCGCTGCCGATGCGTTTGCTGTCCATCGCCCCCGCCTCCACCAGCTGCCGCGCCACCGCGCCATCCACATACACCCCTGCGATCACCAGCGGGCCAAAGAAGTCCCCCTTGCCACTTTCATCCACCCCAATGTGGGGCGCAAACATCTCCGGGTGAGCCACGTCTTCATAACCCAGCTCCGCCTCCCCAAGCACCTCAGGCTCAAGGGTAAACTTCACAAAATCCTCCGTCCCCTTGCCCTGCACCACCACCTTCGGGCCCTTTTCATACACCGCGATGCTCACCTTCTGCCCACTCCCGGCATACAAACAGTAGGGTTTCACCACAAACTCAAAACCCTTCGCCACCAGCAGGGTGCGGAGCTTCGCGGCCTGCAAATCGGTCAGCGGTTTGGTGTAGGTGGTCAACGCGGCCATGAGAGCGACGCACCAAAGAAGAACCCATCCCACTTGTCGAATTCCAATCACAAAATCTTGCCTGCCGCTGCCTCCTTGCTCATTCCCCCAAACTGTGCCAACGTATGCGCCCTCAACTTTCCTCTTCAACATCATCATCATGAGCACCATCGCCGCCCGCCTGACCGAAGACATGAAAACCGCCATGAAGGCGAAGGACTCCGTCACGCTCAACGTGGTGCGCGGCCTCAAGTCCTCCCTCAAATACGCCGCCATTGAAAAAGCCGGTGCCGATGGCGAACTCGACGACAACGAAGCCCTCGTGGTCATCCGTCGTGAAATCAAAAAACGTCAGGACTCCGTCAGTCAATACGAGAGCGGTGGCCGACCTGAACTTGCCGCCACCGAGAAAGCCGAAATCGCCGTCCTTGAAAACTACCTGCCGGCCGCGATGAGCGAAGCCGACCTCATCGCCCTGGTCGATGCCGTAATCGCCGAAACCGGTGCCACCACCAAGAAAGACATGGGCAAGGTCATGAAACTCCTCCAGGAACGCAGCGAAGGCCGCGCCGACAACAAAGTGCTCAGCACCGAAGTCAACAAAAGGCTCGGTTGAGAAGGGTGGGGACACAAGACGGGAAGACAGAAGACGGAAGACAGAAGAAAAAAACGAAGCTTCGGTCAAGCATCCCTCTCCTCATCCCACGCTACCTTCGCGCATTTCCCTCTGGTCTTGTGTCTTCTGTCTTCCAGTCTTGCATCTTGTGTCTCCCACTTTTATGACCTCCGCCCTCATCGTTGCCGCCGGCAGCAGCCGCCGCATGGGTTTTCAAAAACTCACCGCCAGCCTCCTCGGCAAACCCGTCCTGCGATGGACGCTTGAAGCCTTCGACAACTGTCCCGCCATCGATCACCTCGTCGTTGTCGTCAGTGACGCCACCCGTGAACTCGTGCGCGCCTGGGCAGCCGACGGCATGCTGCGCAAACCCGTCACCCTCAGCGAAGGCGGTGCCGAGCGCCACATCAGCGTCTACGGGGGTCTTAAGAAGCTTCCTCCATCGACCGAACTCGTCGCCGTTCACGACGGAGCCCGACCCCTCATCACCTCCGATCAGATCATCCGCTGCATAAACCGCGCCCGCGAAATCAAAGCCGTCGCCTGCGCCCGTCCCGTCACGGAAACGCTCAAACGGGTCGATGAAAACGGCGTGATCACCGGCTCCGTGGATCGCAAGGACACCTGGATCATGGAAACGCCCCAGATCTTTGACCGCAACCTGCTGTGCCAGGCCTACGAACGCGTCATGCAGCAAAACCTCACCGTCACCGACGAAGTCTCCGCCGTCCAACTCCTCGGTCACCACGTTTTTGTCCTCGAGAATCCCGAGTCCAATCTCAAGATCACTTACCCCACCGACCTCCTGCTCGCCGAGCAACTCCTCCAGGCCCGGCTGTGACACAGGCTTGCAGCCTGTCGTCCCTCCCGGATCACCCAAAAAAACAGGCTGCAAGCCTGCTTCACCCACGGGCAAAGTGCCTGTGTCATCCTGCCCAAAAACAAATCCATTGCACCGCGCCCCAGCCTCGCCAGCGTATGCGCCCCCCTTATGTTCACCTTATTAGGCTCCGATCCCCACTCGCTCGCACGGCGGGGAAGGCTCGTCACGCCCCACGGGACCATCGAAACGCCCGTCTTCATGCCCGTCGGCACCCAGGGCTCCGTCAAAACCGTCCATCCCGCCGAACTCAAGGCCCTCGAAGCCCAAATCATCCTCGGCAACACTTATCATCTCGCCGTCCGCCCCGGCATGGAAGTCATGCGCGAAGCCGGCGGACTCCATAAATTCGCCAACTGGGACGGTCCCATCCTCACCGACTCCGGTGGCTTCCAGGTCTTCTCCCTCGGCAAAATTCGCAAGATCAAAGAAGACGGCGTCCATTTCCAAAACCACGTCGACGGCTCCCCGATGGTTCTTGGACCCGAAAGCGCCATGGAAATTCAGGCCACGCTCGGCTCCGACATCGCCATGCTGTTCGATGAGTGCCCACCGCACCCCTGCACTTTCGAATACGCCAGCACCAGCCTCGACCTCACCCTGCGCTGGGCCAAACGCTGTCGTGAATGGATCGACAAAAACCAGCCTCAGACCAACGGCCAGCCCCAGCTGCACTTCGGCATCGTGCAAGGTTCATCCTTCGCTGAACTGCGCGCCCGTTCCGCCAAGGAACTGGTCGCCATGGGATTCGATGGATATGCCGTCGGCGGCGTCAGCGTCGGCGAGCCCGAACCTGAAATGATGGCCGCCGTGGAGAACAGCATCCCTTTTCTTCCGCACGACAAACCGCGCTACGCCATGGGCCTCGGCACCCCGCCGCAAATGCTCGAAATGATCGCCCGCGGCATCGACATGTTCGACTGCGTGCTGCCCACCCGGCTGGCCCGTCACAGCACCCTTTTCACCAAAAACGGCACCGTCAACATCAAGAACCAAACCTTCGCCCGCGACTTCGGTCCGCTTGACGAAGACACCCATCCGCTCTGTCACGGATTCACCCGTGCCTACGTCCGACACCTCATCAAAGCGGGCGAAATCCTGGGATTACGGTTGATTTCCCTCCACAATCTGCATTTCTACCTGTCCCTCATGTCCCGCGCCCGCAAAGCGCTGGAGGAAGGCTATTTCAACGAATTCCGTAAAGAGTTCACCGCCAACTACAAAACGCATACGTCAACGCCAGATTCAACGTCAACGCCAACGCCATCGCCATCATGACCATCATCACCACCGCCCTACTCGCCCAAACCGCAGCACCAGCCCCTGGCGGCGGCGGACTCTTCGGCAACCCGCTCGTATTCATGATCCTCATGATGGTGGTCATGTATTTCATCCTCATCCGCCCCCAGCAGAAGAAGCAGAAGGAAGCCCAAAACCTGCAAAAAGCCCTCGCTCCGGGAGATCAGATCGTCACCATCGGCGGAGCCCACGGCACCGTCACCACCGTGCATGAAAAAACCGTCACCATCCGCGTGGCTGAAGGGAAAATCGAATTCGACCGCACCGCGATTGCCTCACGCATCTCTCCGACCGTTGAAAGCAAATAAGAATAAATAAAAGAGACGAACCGTCCCCTCCGTTAAAAAAAACCCGCGGCCCCCACGCCGCTGCCGATCAACCACCGCTTCCCACCGACCCGACCGTCCATGCACACCCCGGAAATCACCTTCCTCTACGGAGCCGTCCTGCTGTTCCTGCTGTTCTTCTACCTCGGCACCGCGAAGCACCGCAGCAAAAAGATCGCCGGCACCGTCCTTACCCTCGGCATCAGCGCATTTTGTCTGTGGGCCTTCTTCGACATCGGCATTAAACGCGGCATCGACCTCGGCGGCGGCAGCTCCTTCACCGTGCAGCTCAGCCCCGGCGTCAGCGACGACGGCAGCCAGAAAATCATCACCTCCGACTCCGTCCAACAGGCCATCGGCATCCTGGAGAAGCGTCTTAACCCCGACGGTGCCAAAGACCTCCAGCTCGTCCCCCAGGGCACCGACCGCATCAACATCCAGATGCCCGGCGTCGGCCCTGAAGAAGTTGAAGCCGTCCGTAAACAGATCGAACAGGTCGCCCACCTTGAGTTTCGCCTCGTCCATCGCAACAGCGAAGGCGAACTCGCCTCCATGAAGGCCACCGGTCGTCCGGCCATCGGTTACGTGGAAATGCCCGGCACCGAACACAAGACGGATCCCACCGCACCCGCCAGCTACCTCGTCAGTGCCCGTCCCGACCTCGAAGGCAAATACGTCAAAAATGCCTACGCCTATCCTGATCCTCTTCAAGGCTGGACCATCGGTCTCGACTTCGACAGCCTTGGCGCCGATCTCTTCGCCAAACTCACCAGCGCGCATGTCGGCGAACGCCTCGCCATCATCGTGGATGGCGAAGTGATCTCCGCCCCCAACCTCAAAGACGCCATCCTCACCGGCAGCGCCGTCATTTCCGGCGACTACAAGGAGGCCCAGGCACGCGGCCTCGCCACCGCCCTCGAGAACCCTCTCGAAAACCCGATGTCCATCATCGAGGAAAGCTCCGTCACCGCCGCGTTCGGTGAACAGACCGTCAAACAGGGCATCTACACCGGCTACATCTCCGCCGTGCTCATTGCCCTGTTCCTGGTCATCTACTACCGCTTCGCCGGCCTCATCGCCCTCATCGGCCTGGCCGTCTGCATGCTGGTGGTCTTCGGTGCCCTCGCCCTCTTCAACTTCACGCTCACCATGCCGGGGATCGCCGGTCTCGTGCTCACCATGGGCATGGCAGTGGATGCCAACGTGCTGATCTACGAACGACTGCGAGAAGAGATCAAAAACGGCAAGAGCATCGCCTCCGCCCTTGAATCCTCCTTTGAAAAAGCGTTCTCCGCGATTTTCGACGCCAACTTCACCACCCTCATCTCCGCCGTCGTTCTCTTCTACCTCGCCAGCGGCCTGGTCAAAGGTTTCGCCGTCACCCTCACCATCGGGATCTTCGGCACCATGCTCGGTGCGCTCATCGTCACCCGCGTGGTCTTCAACTGGTTGATCGACGCCAACCTCCTCAAGAAAATCACCGTGACGCAGATCATCCCTGACCGGATTTTCAATGTGATGAGCCTGTCACGCGCCTTCTTCATCGGCACCTTGCTTGCCACCGTCGTGGTGGTCGGCATGTTCTTCGTCAAAGGCAAGGAGGCCATCGGCATTGACTTCCGCGGTGGAGCCCTGACCCGCTTCGAAATCAAGGAAGGCCAGCGCATCGAAGCCTCCAGCGTCGAAGCCATCCTCACCGAAGCCGGCCTCAAAGGCTTCTACGTGCAGGAAAGCAGCACCGGCACCAACGAACTCATCACCGTGCGCAGCGAATACGAAGACGGAACCAAGGTCAAAAGCCTCGTTGAAGCCAAACACGCCGATCAGGTCTCCGGCGGCCAGATCGAACGCGTCGGCTCCGTGGTTGGCAAAGAACTCGCCATCCGCTCCCTCATTGCCTACGCGATCGCCATGATCGGCATGCTCATCTATCTGACCATCTTCTACGAATGGTCGTTCGCCCTCGCCGCCATGGTCGCACTGTTCCACGACTGCGTGCTGGCGATTGGCGTCTCCGTGTTGTTCGGCCAGCAACTCTCCGTCATTCACATCGGCGCGTTGCTCACCGTTGCCGGCTATTCCCTGAACGACACCATCATCGTGTTTGACCGTATCCGTGAGATGCTCAAAACCCGCAGCGGCAGCCTGCGCGACCTGATGAACGAAGCCGTCTCCGCCACCCTGAGCCGCACCCTTCTCACCAGCGTTACCGTGTTGATGTCGATGGGCGTTCTCTATGTGTATGGCGGTCCTTCCATGCGCGATTTCGCCCTGCCAATCCTCATTGGTGTGGTGGTCGGAACCTATTCCTCCATCTACATCGCCTCCGCACTGGTGCTCTGGTATGTGAGGGTCACCGGCAAGAACCTCCGCAACCAGATCCTCGAAACCGAAGCCCGTCGCGAAGCCATCAAAAACGCCGCTTCGACTGGAGCCTGATCGATTCGAATCTTCTCATTTATCCATAAAAAACCGCCCTCAATCAGGGCGGTTTTTTTATTGGTTATTGGCATCGGCAAAGCGACCATTGAGGAGCGGAGCGATAGCAAAGTAGAAGGCTCGTCCCGGGCCTTTTCAAAAAACTGCAAGGCTCGGGACGAGCCTTCTACCTTTCCACTCTACGGAGCGTTTTCAACTGATCACGAATTACTTGGGGGCTCTGGTCTGGTCCGCGTCCGCCTTTTTCACCTGAAACACATCCGCCGATTCCAGCACCGATCTCGCCTCTTTTCGCAACCACTCAAGCGCCGCCGCATTCCCCATCAAATGCGCATCCCAAAACGCCGTGCTGATCGCCAGGATCGCCCGATGATGATTGGGATTGCGCGGATTTCGCTCGGCAGGAAGCCGCCTTTCCGTGAACACCGAATGCTCTGCCCCATACAACACCAGCTCATAATGATCCCCCATCGGTAATGCCGGATACACCTTGCGCCGATCCTCGGGCGTCGTCGACACCACTCCCGAAGGCGCTCCGTCGTCCGTGCCGGTCATCAGCATCCACGGGATCTTCACCGCCCCAAAACTGTCGGATGGGTCGCCCATGGCAGCGGGACTCGGACTCATCGGTAGTGCCGCCTTGATGCGCGAATCCGCAGCACTCCTCGCCCCACCCAAGCCAACCTGCTGCTCACCACCGAGCGCCTGCGTCGTCTTGGCCCCAAAAGAATGCCCGCTCATGCCAACACGCTTTAAGTCCAGACGACCCGCCAGCCGGTCACCCGACTGGGTGGACGCCTTTTCCAGCCCATCCAAGACCGTTCTCACATCCGCAATGCGCAGCAGGTAGTTCGCCGCATTGGCCGCCCGTTTCATTTCCCGTCGTGCCTCGATCACGGGTTTGCCCCTCCAGACGCTTTCGTCACTGCCGGGATGCTGAAGAAAAACCGTCACATAACCACGGGCCGACCAGTGCTCGCCAAGAAAGTTCGATCCCTCACGCGACCCTCCCAGCCCATGGCTCACCAGGATCACCGCAGCCGGACCAGAGCCTGCCGGTAAAAAAATGCGCGTCGGCACCACCCGCTCTCCACCGGTAGTCGCGAAATCACGATCATAAATGACCGGGGCCGCGCCTCGTTTTGATGGATCATACAACGTCGGTTCGGCTGCATGAATCACGGTCGTCACCAACCATATCAGGGGAAATAGAGCAGACTTCATCATGGGCAGGAGTGTGGATTTTTCCGATGAAACCCATCACGCCCAAATAAGTTGGACGTTAATTCACTTTCTTCTCTTCCTTCTTCGCCGCAGCACCCGCACGTTTTTTGTTTCCTGCCCGATGCGTCATGGGTTTCTCCATCGCCTTCATGTTCGCCATGCCTTCTTTCGAGAGCAGCGGATCACTGGTTTCCTCGCGCCATGCCAGCAAAGCCGATTTCATGCGCGCGAGTAACTCAGCCTGTTCGGGTTTGGACGACAACTCATCAAACTCCCATGGGTCTGACTGCAAATCATACAGTTCAAACTCCGGCGGATTCGCCGCCCGCTCAAACGCCTGACCCACCCGGGTGCCTGCATAGGGAGCTTCACGCGCCATGCTCAGAGACACATCGCCATCAACGGCCTGGGTGGGTTTTGCCTCACCAGCCCGCAGATTGTGGATCAACTTGTAACGTGCATCCCGGATGGAACGTCGGGGGAAGAAGGGCATCGAACCATGAAATTGAAACTCCGTGGCGAGATACTCCCGATGCTGTTTCTCATCCAAGGTGTGACGCAAGGATTTGCCCTGCAATCCAGTGGGGAGGGGAAGCGCCGTCGCATCAAGAATCGTGGGCAGCAGATCAACCGTCGACACCAACGCTGCACTGCGTTCGTCCGCCTTGAAAACCTCCGGCCACACCACCATCATCGGCACCCGCACCCCGCCCTCATAACAACTGGTTTTACCACGGAAGAACGGCGGACCATGATCGCCCACAAACAGGATCAACGTGTTTTCCGCATGCCCCGAAGCCTCCAGCTCTGCCATCAATAATCCTACCGCCGCATCAAACCGCATCACCGCATTGTAATACTGGGTGACCCGCTCCGGCTGCTCCTGCGTTTCAATCAGCTGAAACGGAAAAGGCGGCACCTCACCCACCTTCAACGGCGTTTCCGGCACCCCAAGGTATTGGGTCGGAAACGCCTCTTTTGGCGGGCGCGGACTCAACCCCAGCACGTGGGGATCAGAAAAGTTGGCCATCAAAAAGAACGGTCCTTTCACCTCGCGTAGAAACTTTCCCGCCATCGCCGTCGCGCTTTTCACATCGCGAGTGTCGCCGCGCAAACGTTGATCAAACGGAAAACTCGCTTCCGGCGCGACATGCAGTTTTCCGAGAATCGCCGTCTCATACCCCGCTTGCTTCAACAGGGCCGGAATAGTCTGCTGCCGCAACGGTTCATGCAGCTCAAATCCTCCATTCACCAATCCATACTGACCGTTGGAATGAGGATACATGCCCGTGAACATGGCGCTGCGCGAAGGACTGCACGAAGCCTGCGCCACATAGGCGTTTTCAAACAAACGACCACGTTTTGCCAGCGCATCGAGATGGGGAGTGCGCACCGCTTTATCCCCATAACAACCCAATTGCAGGCCAAGATCATCCGCCGTGATCAGCAGGACATTGGGACTCGACCCCAACAACATGGACGAAAAGGAAAAAAGGACGAAAAGCGATCGAATCATCATAGAAAAACTCGTTTTTATTCAAAGCGGACCGCATTCACGCCCATCGTCATTCCCTCGCGCACCACGCCCTCAAGGTCGATCAACGGCAGCGGCTTCACCACCCGCCCCAACGGACGACAACCAGGTCCAACTCCATCCAGACCGAGATCATCTTCCATCGTCAGCGCCAGCTGTTGCAACTTCTCCACCACCTCCGGATGCTGACCATACACATCGTTTTGTTCCCCCAAATCATCGCCCAAATGATAAAGCTGCTTCTTGTCAAGGTGCAGCTTCCATGGACCGAAGCGCACCGCCTCCATGCGAAATCCGCGATAATAAAAAAAGTGATCCCGCGGAGCCTTGCCGTCCACCGTCCCCGCCAGCACCGGCCAGATGTCTACGCCGTCGATTTTGCGATCCGCCGACAACTCCACACCCCCCAATCTTGCCACCGTCGGCAATAGGTCCATCATGCTGGTGATCTCGTCCGTGCTCGTTCCCGCAGGAATTTTGCCCGGCCACCACGCGATGGTGCCCACCCGCATGCCACCCTCCCAGGTCTCCGCCTTGCCGCCTCGCAATGGACCATTCTTCGACCCATGCCGCACCGAACCCCCATTGTCCGAGGTGAAAATCACCAGCGTCTTCTGGTCGAGCTTCAACTCGCGCAAAAGGTCCAGCACCTGGCCCACACTCCAATCCACCTCCATCGCCCAGTCACCAATCGCCCCATTCGGCGATTTCCCGGCAAACTCCTCCCGCGGATAAATCGGAAAATGCACGGCGCTGTGCGGCAGGTAGAGGAAGAAGGGCCGGTCCTTGTTTTGCTCAATGAATTCCCTCGCCTCCATCGTGTAATCCAGCGTCAGCTCATACTGTTGCTCCGCCTTCACGCGATTGATCACCTGCTCGTTGCGCAACAACGGCAGCGGCGGCTGCGCTGTGGCTTTGATGCCAGTTTCATCGTCCTTCCGCGGCGGCACATTCAGATTGGGACTTTGATTCGGATTCGGATTCTGTTTTGGACGCGGACGCGCACGCGGCTTGGGCGGCGGCTCCCCTGGGTTATTTTTGGCCCCATCGGCCACGGTGCCCATGTCATTCGAATAGGGGATGCCGTAAAAATAATCGAACCCCTGTCGCGTCGGCAAAAACTCCGGTTGATCCCCGAGGTGCCACTTGCCGATGCAGGCCGTGGCATAACCCGCCTCCTTCAAAACATCCGCCATCGTCACTTCGTCTGGATGCAGTCCCACCGCCGCCGCAGGAAACAACACATGCGGAATCGGCAATGCCCGTTTCGGATAACACCCCGTCATCAACGCCGCCCGCGAAGGCGAACATACCGGCGCCGCATAATGACTCATCAGTTTGCGTCCCTCTGCCGCCATCCGGTCAAGATGGGGCGTTTTGGTTGTCGAACCAAATGGCCCAATGTCCGCATATCCCAAATCATCAATGTTGATGACGATGATGTTCGGTTTCTGTTCCGCCGCTCCTCCCGTCGATATCAAGGCTGCATTCAGCAGAAGCACCAACATCGGCCCGGTCCACCGGAGCCCGTTCATCACAAGAGAATTTAAAAAAGCCGACACGCCCTCACAACGTCCCCAAGCTCGCCGTCTTTCCCGAAATCAAAAAATCCCGGTCCCAGAGCAGCCGATGTGGGCCGCCATTAACTTCCCCAGCACTCAACCCACCGAACGCAAAGTCCGCTCACCCTCTTCGATCAACTTCCAAAAATTCTTCGACTCGGCCAACGCCTCGTCTTCTCCTGCGCTGCCAAGGTTGCTGCGGAACAAGAAATCCTTCAGCGAATTCTTGTGCAACACCCGGTGAATCTTCACATGCGTGCCCTCAACGGCGAAATAAATCCGGTAATCCCCAGCGCGGCAGCGGAACAAACGGGTTTCACCGCGTTGGATCACCCCATAACGGCCTTCCAGCCGGTTGTTCTCAAGATCTTCAGGCTGAATGTTCAACGCCTCAAGCAGCGTGAACTGAATCTGATTCGAAAGCTGGGAAAGCTCCGCAGCGCTGATCTCATTGAAAATGATTTGGAGCATGTGGCGCAACCTAGTCGTATCCAGCCTACAAGAAAGAGGAAAAGTGCAGTCTTTGACAAAAGCGCATCCTCCTGCATCTTGACCACCCGTTTTTAACCCGAGGAATTACTCTCCCTTCACCCTCCTGACCGTCCCTTGAAACGCATCCTTTTTGTCTGCACCGGCAACACCTGTCGCAGCCCGATGGCGGAAGGCCTGTTCCGCAAAATGGTGGAAGGCCGTCCCGATTACGAAGTCGCCTCCGCCGGCGTCTCCGCTTACCCCGGCGACCGCATGAATGAGCACACCGCCACCCTCCTGCGCAGCGAAGGCATCGACGTCAGCCAATTCCGCAGTCAGTTGCTGACTCCGGAACTCGTCGCCAGCGCCACCCACATCTTCACCCTTGCCAACGGTCATCTGCGCACCCTGGAAAACCTTTTTCCTGACGCCGCCGGCAAAGCTTACCTGCTCAGCGAACTCTCACCCGACGATCAATTGCGAGGGCGCGACGTCGCCGACCCCTTCGGTTCCGACTTCCCGACCTATCAGGAAACCCGCAACCTCATCAACAAGCTCCTTCCCACCGTTCTCGCTTACATCGACCAGACATTCGACAACATCACGCCCACCAACGCCAACGCCATGCACGCCAACGCCACCCTTGAAGCCACCCCCATTCCCTCCGCCAGCAGCGCCTCTGTTGCCATTCACAAGCTCGCCATCGGAGCCGACCACGGCGGAGTCGAACTCAAGGACGCCCTCGTCGCCCATTTGAAATCCCAAGGTCACGAAGTCACCGACGTCGGCACCCACGGCAAAGACTCCGTCGATTATCCCGATTTCGCCGATTCCGTCGCCGCCAGCATTCTCAGCGGAGCCTCCGACGCCGGGATCCTCGTCTGCACCAGCGGCATCGGCATCTGCATCGCCGCCAACCGCCATCCCGGCATCCAGGCCGCCACCGTGCGCGAGCCCGAGGAAGCCACCCTCACCCGTCAGCACAACAACGCCAACGTGCTCTGCCTCGGCGGTGCCAAAACTCCAATCGAAGACGCCATCAAAATTGCCGACGCCTTCCTCGCCACCCCCTTTGCCGGAGGCCGTCATGCCCGCCGCGTCGGCAAAATGAACGACCTCTCCCATGTCGCCGCCGAAATCGTCCGCCACGGCGATCCCCTCGTGGCCGACATCATCATGGCCGAGGAAAAACGCCAGCAGAGCAACATCGAACTCATCGCCAGCGAAAACTTTGCCAGCCGCGCCGTTCAGCTGGCCCAAGGCTCCTGCCTCACCAACAAATACGCCGAAGGCTACCCCGGCCGCCGCTGGTATGGGGGTTGTGAAGAAGTCGACAAGATCGAACAACTCGCCATCGACCGCGTGTGTGAAATCTTCGGCTCCAAATACGCCAACGTGCAGCCCCACTCCGGCTCCCAGGCCAACGCCGCCGTCTATTTCTCGGTGCTCAAACCCGGCGACAAAATCCTCACCATGAACCTCGCTCATGGAGGTCACCTCACCCACGGTCACAGCGCCAACTTCAGCGGCAACTTTTACGAAGTCACCCATTACGGCGTGAGCGAAAAAGACGAACGCATCGACTACGACGCCCTCGCCGAACAAGCCAAACAGGTGATGCCCAAAATGATCACCGCCGGTGCCTCCGCCTATCCGCGCATCATCGACTTCGCCCGCATCGCCGAGATCGCCAAGTCCGTCGGCGCCTACCTCTTCGTCGACATGGCCCACATCGCCGGCCTCGTCGCCGCAGGTGTGCATCCATCACCGATCCCCCACGCCGATTTCATCACCAGCACCACCCACAAAAGTCTGCGCGGACCTCGTGGCGGTATCATCCTCACCAACGACGAAGCGTTGTCCAAAAAGATCAACGCCCAGGTGTTCCCTGGCGTGCAAGGCGGACCTCTCATGCACGTCATCGCCGCCAAGGCCGTGTGTTTCCTCGAAGCCCTTCAACCCGGCTACAAGGAATACCAGCAGCAGATCGTCAAGAACTCGCAAGCCCTCGCCGCCGAACTCAGCCACCTCGGCTACCGCATCGTCAGTGGCGGAACCGACAACCACCTGATGCTCGTCGACCTCCGTCCTCGCGGCCTCAACGGCAAAATCGCCAGCGAAACCCTCGATCACGCCGGGATCACCGTGAACAAAAACGGCATCCCTTTCGACACCGAGAAAATCACCCTTGGCGGTGGTATCCGCATCGGAACTCCCGCCGTCACCACCCGCGGCATGAAGGAAGACGAGATGAAACAAATCGCCCAATTCATCCACGAAGCCCTGGAAAACCGCGAGAAGCCGCAGGTGCTGGAAATCATTCGTCAAAACGTCATCGCATTGAACGAACGTTTCCCCTTGCCTTAAGCGTCAAAACCAAACCAAGGAGGGGCGGTCTCCAGACCGCCGTCGTTGCCATCAAATCCAAAGTCGTCTTGCGGGTCAGAAATTGACCCGTATGATGACCAATAGTATCTTCACTCATGAGCAGCATCGAAGAAATTGAAGAAGCGGTCGAGCGACTCTCCTCCAAAGAACTATCCACTTTTCGGAATTGGTTCTCTGCTTACGACGCCGCCCATTGGGATGCCGCGATTGAAGTCGACATCGCATCTGGAAAGCTTGATTCATTAGCTGACGAAGCCCTTTCCGACTATCGCTCAGGAAAAACTCGTCAACGATGAAACATCTGGCGACACCGCGGTTCTGGAGCGCTTATGATCAGCTCCCGGCAGCAGTTCGTGCTGTGGCAGACGCCAACTATGAACTGCTAAAAAACAATCCGTTTCATCCCTCTCTCCATTTTAAGAAAGTGGGCAGGTTTTGGTCGGTGAGAGCAGGACTTAAATACCGCGCATTAGGAGTCCAAGAGGACGACACGATCATCTGGTTTTGGATCGGAAGCCATTCCGATTACGACAAGCTGATTTCATAAATCTCACCCGCAGCCGATAGCGCGCCACTTTCGTCCCATCCTTGGTCGAAAGGTCTGGGGCACTCCTCCAGTATCTCTTGCCAGATTCGCGATGATCTGGTGAGATGTCTACATGAGAGGCAAGTCTGTATTAAGCTTGGCCAAATGGATTTTCGCCATCACGGTTCTCGCGTTGGTCACAGCGTCGCTGCTCGTGCCCATCGTCGGACGCATTTCCGAACCCGGGCATCTGACCAAAAGCATCAATAACTGCCGCCAGATACTCCTTGCCCTGCAAATATACGCTGCAGATCACGATGGCCGCTATCCAACCGGGGAAACCGCCAACGTAGCTTTCCGCGAGCTTTTCAAAAACGAAATTTTAGAGACCGAGTGGATCTTCGGCGGACGCATCAGCCCTTATCAAGATGATGGCCGCATCGGCGAATCCCCCGATTTCAAACATGCCCTCGAACCCGGCGAAAACCATTGGGCCATGACTCAAGGCTTAAGTAATGCAAAGGAACTCGCTTCCATTCCCGCCGTCTTTGAAACACCCGTTAAAGCCGAATGGCCCCCAAAATGGAACGCCGATGCTGCCGAAACGCCCGTCAAAGGTCGCAGTTGGAAGGGCGGCAAAATTGTCATTGGCCTCAACGACGGCAGCGTCGCTCTCCACGATTTAACCTCCTCATCCGGGACCTCCGTCGGTCTCGCCCCGGCAAAAGGTGAAACCCAAAACCTCTTCGAAAAAGCCATCCATCCCATCCACTTCCCCATCGGCAAGATCTTGGACGTCGAGTAAGTATAGTCCCGCTCACCGATAAAAATCACCCTGCGCTCACGTAGTAAGCCTCGATGCAAGCCTGCCGCGATTTCCAAAACACCCGGCTCCTCTCCCGCCGCTCCATCCTGCGAGCCGGTGGCATGGGCCTGTTTGGCATGACCCTGCCGCGCATGATCTTCGCCGAGGAAGCCGCCCGCAATCCCAAGCTCATCGCCAAGGCCAAAAACGTCATCTTCCTGTTTCAATGGGGCGGCCCCAGCCATCTGGAAACGTTCGACATGAAACCCGATGCCCCCAGCGGCATCCGTGGCTTTCACAACCCCATGAGCAGCAGCGCCGACGGCATCCAGGTCAGCTCTTTGCTCCCCAAAACGTCCAAGGTGATGGACAAAGTCACGCTCATCCGCAGCCTCCATCACAAGATGAAGAACCACAACTCGGCTGGCTACTACGCCCTCACCGGACACGCCCCGCCGAGCGACGACCAACGCCTCAAAGACACGCCCGATCTCTTTCCCGCCTACACCGGCGTCGTCGACCGCATGCTGCCTTCCCGCAGCGAAGTCCCCAGCAGCGTCCACCTTCCTTACGTCGTCAGCGACGGCACCCAAACCCCCGGTCAGTTTGCCAGCTTCCTCGGCAAACCGCACGATCCCTTTCTCGTCACCCAGGATCCCAACGACCCCAAATTCGCCCTGCCCGAACTCAGCCTGCCTGAAGGCGTCAGTTACGAACGACTCTCCGCCCGCCGCGAACTGCAACAGATGATCGACTCCCAAAGTCGACTCATGGAGCACTCCGCCGCTGCGAAAGGACTCGACGGATATTACGAAAAAGCACTCTCCATGCTCAACAGCACCCAGCTGCGCGAAGCCTTCGACCTCTCCAAAGAATCCGACAAAACCCGCGACGCCTACGGTCGCACCACCTACGGCCAAAGCTGCCTGCTCGCGCGTCGTCTCGTCGAAGCCGGCGTCAAATTCGTCACCGTCACCTTCGATCCCACCATCGGTGGCCAGAGCATCACCAACGGCGGTTGGGACACCCACGGCTTCAACGACACGCGCATGTTCCCCATCATCGAACAGCGCCATCTGCCCATCACCGAGCAAACCCTGCCCACGCTGCTCACCGATCTCGATGAACGCGGACTTCTCGACGAAACCCTCGTCGTCTGGGTCGGTGAATTCGGCCGCACCCCGCGCATCAACAAATCCATCAGCCGCGACCACTGGCCCTTCTGCTACACCGCCCTCCTCGCCGGCGGCGGCACCAAACGCGGTTTTGTTCACGGTGCTTCCGACAAAAACGGCGAACATCCCGCCGAAAACCCCGTCACTCCCGACGACCTCGCCGCCACCATGTATCATCTGATGGGCGTCGATCCCCACACCGAAGTCCACGACGCCGCCAACCGCCCCGTCCCCCTCAGCTACGGCAACGTCATCAACAACGTCATCGCCTAAATTAAGCAGGGGAGCACGCGGATCGCTTCGCGGCTTCGCAGCTTGCATGTCGTTCCCGGCATCCTGCCGGGAGCCTCCCCAAACCACCCGCAACTCCATCATCACGCCGCCAGGGCGCGCCTGCTTCTGCGCAGCAACAAGACCACACCAGCCAACCCCACCATCAAAGCCCCGGATGGCTCCGGCACCGCAGTAGGCGTTGCAAAGCGCAGCTCGTTCACTTCTGCCGCCGTAGACTGTCCAAAATTCGAAGTGAAATTCACCACAAAACTGGCCGCCCCAACATAACTCTGGCTGGTGGCGAAAGTCTGCCAGCTAGCCGTCAGCGCCGCACTTCCCGTCTCCGTTCCCATCAACAAATCATTGCCGTCAAAAAATGATACCGAGAAATCTTGCATGCCATTGTCGGTCAGCGCGCCAACCCTCGTCCACAATTCAATCGCCGTGATCTCCGGCGCCGGAACCGTAAAGTCGAAATTCCAGCTGTCGTTGCCATCAGCGAGAATCACCGCACCGGACGTGTTGGCGTTCGATCCATCGCCAAAATTCGCCAACGAATTCCAAGGCTGATAGGCCACATCCGTGCTCAAAATCGCATCCGAAGAGATAAACACAAAATCTGTCCCTCCGACCAAGTATTGCGCCATCAAACTGCCGCTTGAGAGCACCGTCACTCCAGCCATCGTCAATAAGTATTGCTTAAGTCTTTTCATTGGACTGTTCTCAGTTGATGTTTCCCTGCCTCCATCAAGAAGACTCCCGCGTTTGCTGGAATCCTATCGCGCATCCGCTGTGACTACAGGGCAATGCACCAAAATCAAGCATAAGTAAATCAGATTCTGGTTTCAAAACAGCGATCCTTTGCTCATGCATGTTCGCCTGGAAAGATGTTAGGGGCTCCATCCGCGTGCACCCCTTGGACCCGCCCTCGTCCTGGTCAGCGTCAAACTCAACTTCTTCCCTTACCAGCCTGACTTTACAATCTTCTTACAAACCCCTGACAGCAAGCTGACACCTTTCATGGCATCTTGAAGCAGGATGGAGCTGTCCAAAAACAACGCACCCATACTGCCATGAAAATCCAAAGCCTATCTGCCAGTCTCCTCGCCATCCTTGCCTTCGCCAGCTCCGCTTCCTCCGCGACTCCCGGCCTGCAAATGACCACGGAACTCGCCCATCCGCGACTCCCTGCCGACAAAAAAATGACCGCCTACCTTAAGGTTGGCCTGCTCGGTGACGAACCCCCCGCCTCCAAAAAACGCCCGCCTGTCAACGTCGCCATCGTCATCGACAAATCCAGCTCCATGGCCGGCGACCGCATCCGCGATGCTCGCGAAGCCGCCAAACAAGCCATCGACCTGCTCTCCCCTGAAGACATCGTCTCCGTCGTCGCTTATGACAGCACCGTCAAAACCATCTCCAGCGCCGCCCCGCTCAAGGACCCTGCCGCCGTCAAAGCCGCCATCGATAAAATTCAGGCCGGCGGCATGACCGCCCTTTTCGCCGGCGTCAGCAAAGCCTCTGAGGAACTGCGCAAACACAAAAACCCCGATCAAGTCAGCCGCATCATCCTGCTCTCCGACGGCATGGCTAACGTCGGCCCCGCCACCACCGAAGAACTCGGCCGGCTCGGCGTCGCCCTCGCCAAGGAAAACGTCAGCGTCAGCACCCTCGGACTCGGACTCGGTTACAACGAAGACCTCATGACCGAACTCGCCCTGCGCAGCGATGGCAACCACACCTTCATCCAAGACAGCGCCGCCCTCGCCACCGTCTTCCAAAGTGAATTTGGCGACCTCCTCTCCATCGTTGCCCAACGCCTCCAAGTTCGCATCCAATGCGCCGAAGGCATCCGCCCCGTCCGTGTGCTCGGCCTCGAAGCCGACATCGAAAATCAAACCGTCACCCTCAACCTCAACCAGCTCTACGCCCAACAACAACGCGCCATCCTCCTCGAAGTCGAAGTCCCCGCCGGTGCCAAAGACACCGATGCCGATGTCGCCAGCGTCACCGTCTCCTACATCGAAAACGCCACCGGCAAAGAACAGCAAATCTCCAATCGCAGCGTCGCCCGTCGCGTCAGCGATGCCGCCCTCGTCGTCGCCAGCCTCAACAAAAGTGTCATGGAAGACGTCGCCATCCTCATCGCCACCGAGAAGGAAGCCCTCGCCGTCAAACTCAACGACGAAGGCCGCCACGCCGAAGCCATGAAAGCCTACACCGACGCCGCCGTATGGACCGCCCAACAAGGCAAAGACCTCCAGTCCGAAAAACTCAACCTTCTCAATACCAGCCAGATCCAACGCCAGGAACTCTTCAAAGAAGGCGGAGCCAGCGCCAACCAAGCCCGCAAAATGTCCAAAGAAGCCGACGTCAAAAACCGCATCGGCAAATCCCTGTCTAGATAGCGTCCGCGAACCATGGAGCGCCGACGTTTCGTCGGCCTTCAGTGCATTATCATCTAGTCGGACCACCGACGTGTCGTCGGTGAACAGTTCAACAGCCAAGACTCCCAAAACCCCGCAGTCCCAAACCCAACAAATCCTCGTCTCGTCCCACCCCCTCTGCTAAAACTCCCCTAAGTAAATCATGCCCGTCCGCGCCACCCTGCTTTTTCTCTTGCTGGTCGCCGCCCCGCTCCTGCTCATCGTCTGGCTCGGCGGCATGCTGCTTCGTCAACAAAACGAACACACCCAGCGCACCTTCCTCACCATCAGCCGGGAACGCCTGCTTAATCACCAACGACTCATCGAAGAAGAAATCCGCCGTCTTGAAGGCGCCTTTGACACCCTCCTCCTCGAAACCCCTTCGACCTCTGAAGCCCTGCGCGAACTCCCCCGCGAGCAGCCCCTCATCCGCCACGCTTTCCTTCTCGACTCCAACAACCAACTGCTCTTCCCCCCCAGCGCATCCGCCGATCCCAACAGCGAAGCCTCCGCCTTCCTGCGCCGCACCGAATCCGTCTGGGAAACCGGCCTCAAACCTTCCGCCGCGCTGAACGAAGCCGAAGCCGGCTCCAACGTCATCTCTCCCCAGCGTGCCGACACCAGCTCCAATTCCAGTTGGACCATCCTCAAACAAACCACTCGCGGCCCCGCCATCACCCCTTCACGCAACCAAGGCAAACCTGCCGCAGCCATTTCCACCAACGTCAGCAGCGGCTGGCACCTGTGGTTCCACGGCAACGGACCACGCCTGCTCTTCTGGCAGGAAAAATCCAATCGTCAGATCGTCGGCCTCGAACTCGAAATGCCCGCGCTGATCTCCCTCCTCATCAACCGCCTCTCCGATCCCACCCTTACCCCCGTCGCCGGCCTCATGCGCCTGCTCGCTGCCAACGGCCGCAGCGTCCTCCACCAATGGGGCAACGGCAACGGCGACACCAACACCGCCCTCCCATCCATCGCTGAAATCCCCTGCACCGCCCCCCTCAACATGTGGCGGCTCGACTACCTTCCCGACCCCGACGAAACCCCGCGCATGGAAGCCCTCCCCATCCTGCTCGGCAGCGGCGGCGCCTGCCTCGCCCTCATCACCGTCGCCATTCTTTTCCATCGCGACAGCACCCGCGAAATGCGCGAAGCCCGACGCCGCGTTTCCTTCGTCAATCAGGTCTCCCACGAACTCAAAACCCCCCTCACCAACATCCGTCTCTACACCGAGCTCGCCCAGCAACAAGCCGAACAGACCAACGACCCCGACATCAACCGCCACCTCCAAGTCGTCGAAGCCGAAACCTCCCGCCTCAGCCGCCTTATTCACAACGTCCTCACCTTCGCCCGTCAGCAACGCGACCAGCTCACCGTCCATCCCAAACCCACGCTTCTCGATCCCATCGTGCAACGCGTGGTCGAAACCTGGCGACCCACCCTCGAATCCAAAGGCTTCACCGTCCAACTCGAAACCAACGCCCCCCAAACCGGCAACCTCGACCCTGACGCCATCGAACAAATCCTCGGCAACCTTCTTTCCAACGTCGAAAAATACGCCGCTGACGGCCAGCACGTTCTCATCCGCACCCAACAGGACTCCACCCATCTCCATCTCATTGTTGAAGACCGCGGACCCGGCATTCCCGCCGCCCAGCTCGACTCCATCTTCGCCCCTTTCGTCCGCGCCCGCAACGACCTCACCGAAGGCGTCAGCGGCACCGGCATCGGCCTCACCATTTCCCGCCAGCTCGCCCACCTGCATCACGGCACCCTAACCGCCACCAACCTTCACCCCGGCACCCGCTTCACCCTCACGCTCCCAGCAGTCGACCTCAGATAACTTCCGACCTCCGACCTCCCACTTCCGACTTCCATGAAAATCCTCATCGCCGAAGACGACCAGCACACCCGCGCCGCCCTCTGCGAAGTCTTGCGTGGTGAAGGCTACACCACCATCGACGCCCCCGACGGTCGCGCCGCCCTTGAACTCTTCCATCAACACCAGCCCGACTTCATCTGCCTTGATGTCATGATGCCCCATCTCGACGGTTATGAAGTCTGCCGCCAGGTCCGACGCAAAAACGCCCAGGTCCCCGTCCTCTTCCTCACCGCCAAAGCCGAAGAAATCGATAAAGTCCTCGGCCTCGAACTCGGTGCCGACGACTACATGGCCAAACCCTTCGGCGTCCGCGAAATCCTCGCCCGCATTCGCGCCATTACCCGCCGCACCGGCCTCCTGCAAAAAATCGACGGCATGGAGCAGCCCTTCACCATGGAAGACCTCCGCATTGAACCCGCTGAACTGCGCGCGTATCGCGACACCACCGAAATCCCTCTCAGCCTGCGCGAAGTCAAAATCCTCCGACTTCTCTGGCAGCGACGCGGCAAAGTCGTTGATCGCGACACCCTCACCGACGAAGCCTGGGGCGCCGACTACTTTCCTGAAAGCCGCGCCGTCGACCAGCAAATCTCCCAACTCAGAAAACGCGTCGAACAAGACCCCGCCCACCCCCGCCTCATCCGCACCATTCATGGAGCAGGCTACCGGTTTGAGTGACCAAAAATCAGCTGCCATTTTTTACAGCTACCGTTGTCTTCAGGAGGGGAGGTCCCGCTGCGCTGGCCAATCGAATCGCCAATTCTTTCTGTTGTGCCTTTTGGAGGCTCAAGTCATCATTCCAAGGCCAGCCCTTGATCACGGCATGTTTTGGCGGTGGCTCATGTGAGTGCACTTCAAGCAGAATCTGCCTCACTGAACCTGCTCGGATAAATGCAGCTCCGTAAAGTGTTCGTTCTCCAGCAGCATGGTGTCCCATCCTCCAGAGCTCTTCAACGGGTTCATCCCTACAACGAGAAACGGAAGTCTCTTGATCCTTAGGATTTGGTAGAAAGGCCGCTGGTTTAACCATCACACTGTTGTAGTGCCCGCTTTGAGTTAAAAACCTCGCGAGTTCTTCTTGGTCGTCGACGACCTCAGGAAGTCCAGACTCGAGCATGGTCATACTACAGAATCGATCTAATTCCCTGTTCAATGCGCGCCGGTATTTTCCAGCCATCGAAAAAAGCTACCGCATGCCCTTTGTCGGAGCCATCCAGCCAGGCATAAGAAAGGCGCGAACCATTGGAAACACTAAGGGAGAAAAGACGATACCTGGAACGAATCCAGTCGAACGAGATCGACCCATCAGGTTCAGGGGCAACTTCAGGCATTGGGATACCCACAGGCAGAGCCCTGATCAGTGAAACCGCGCATCCTACCGTCAATTCATCAATAGGCATCGCTCCGTCGCCATCCCAATCAGGCAGAGCGCAATCATCTGCGAGCTTCCAAACTTCAGACATTGTGGTGGTTTGTGAGCCAAAAAGCGATTCTGCCCGCTCCGCATTTGAAACGACTTCCCGGGCAGCGCTCTGAACTGCCTGTGCCTCATTCGATACGGCGCTTCCGCCGAACGCAAACATCTGCATGGCAGCATAACCTAACCCAAGTTTCGATACAGATTCAGACATGATTCGGTGAGAGTGTTCTCAAAAATACGATTCTTCAGACTCCTTAATGACATAATCTGTTCGACAATCCAGCCCCAATTCTCAATTTTTCCATATTCTGCGTGATAAACGCCTATGTCAAAAATCATTGGCAACGCGCTTCCTTCTATTTGTTGGCTCGCCAACACTATATTGGCCTGGTTGCCAGTGCCTTTTTCTACAGCGGAGTGTTGATGCAAAAAACCAGAAAATTCCAAATTGCTTTGTTCAGGCAATTGGGGGCTGATCCTCAAGAAATCCGTGGTTTCCAACGCTCCGCCCCGGAGAGGTAGGTTTAACCGGTTGATATACCGAAGTCGAATCCCTTTCACTTGGATCGGAGCAGTCAGGTCAACGAACAAACTCCACGTTCTTTCAATCTCCATCACGTAGTCGTCGAGGTTTGAGTAGGGTGCCAGCCGATTAAATGAAAATCCTTGTGTTCGCACCTGCACGAGCTGGTTCTTGTCCACTTGACGGAATTGGAATGCCTGGATCTGCCGGATTCGGCGATGCTTGGCCGGTCCATCGGTATTGGGTTCAAATTGATGCTGTTCGACAACTTGCGTCTGAAATATTGGGTAACGATCACCGAAAGCCGACCGCGCTTCTGCTTCCAGGGTCAAAAGGTTGAAATTGACCGGCATATCACAGTCGATGTCCACGACAGCTTCCACAATAGGGGGGGAAGAAAGCCTTAGATTGTTTTCGCTCATTGACGGCATCTTATCTAAGATTTGATCTTTGAAAACTCCATTCAGAGGGGCATCAAAAGTCATTCAAAGGGGAGAATGGCACCAAATTCACTAGCTGCTCCTCTACAAGTTGCCTGTTGCATTGTCTCTCATCGGCGCAACAGGCTTTTTGTCTCATTGCCAATGGCATCAAATGCAGCATCTTTTCTCCACCTATCGCCATGAAAACGTCCCTGGTGCTACTCATCCTTTTCTGCCCGTTATTGAACCACGCAGCGGAAAGGGTTTTCGTCGGTGTCGATGCAGGACAACAACGCATCGACAACGGTCCGTCCATTACCCTGCGATGGTGTCCACCAGGAGAATTCACCATGGGCAGTCCCGAAACCGAACCGGGACGCGACAACTATGAAAAGCCTCATCGAGTGAAACTCACCCACGGCTTCTGGCTTGGCGAAACGGAGGTCACGCAAGGTCAATGGCAAACCGTGATGGGCCTTACCTTGAAAGCCCAAGCCCAAAAGATGCTCGATGATGAAACCCTTTATCCGCAGGGCGGCAAGATGATCACCCTGCGGGAAGGTTTGAAGGCCATCGGCGGACGCAAAGTGCTCGACAGTGTGACGGCCGCCAAATCTCCAAACATCCCCATCTATTACGTGAGTTGGGACGACGCGATGGCATTCTGTGCGAAACTCACGGAAAAAGAACGTCAGGCCGGACGCCTGCCAGACGGTGCCATCTACACCCTTCCCACCGAAGCCCAATGGGAATACGCCTGCCGCGCCGACACCACCACCGCCACCTATGCGGGACCTATGCGGGACCGATGTTGGTGCTTGGTGAAAACAACGCCCCTGTTCTGAACGACATCGCCTGGTATGGGGGCAACAGCAGTGTCGGTTACAAAGGCGCTGGCTGGACCACTCCCAAATGGCCCAATCAAGCCTACCCAGGAAAAGTCGCCGGGCCTCGTCGTATCGGACAGAAAAAAGCCAATGCCTGGGGTCTGAAAGACATGCTCGGCAACTTGTATGAATGGACCTTGAACTTCACCTATGATTACCCCGATGGCGAACTCGTCATCGATCCCACTGGCCCGGCCACCGGCAAAAACCACCCCTATCGCGGCGGCGCATGGAATCATTACGCCGTGCAATGCCGTGCCGCCAAATCCTACGAAGGACCGCCCACCTTGCGCGGCAACAATCTCGGGTTCCGCGTGGCTCTGGTGATGAAATCAGGGCCGTAGGATTGCCCGCTTGCCAGAACGAGGCACGTTTGGGTAAACTTCGTGAATGTCCATGAACTCACCCACCCATCTCTCCGGCGAAATCACTGCCATGGAACTGCATCATTGGCTCGACAGCGGAAAACCCTTGATGCTGATCAACGTGATGGGGGAGGGGTGTTTTGCCGAAACCCACATTCCAGGTTCTGCGCGCGCATGTGTGTATGAAACAGCCTTCCTTGATCAAGTGGATCAACTCAACCCAGACACCGGAGCCTCCATCGTTGTGTATGGCAACCACTCACAATCCCTTGCCTCCCAAGTGGCCGCAGAAAAACTGCTGGCTGCTGGTCATACTCATGTCTATGATTTCAGGGGCGGCGTGGATGACTGGATTGCCGCCGGGTATGAAATTCAAGGCGAAGGTCCAAAAGCGACCCCTCCCGACCCACTCTCGGGAACCTTCAATCTCGACACAGATCGCAGCGTCGTGCGCTGGACCGGTCGGAATCTTCTCAATCACCATGAAGGCACCGCGCCATTGGTGGCCGGCGAAATCGAAGTGAAATCAGGCGAACTGGTGCGCTGCCACTTTCAGGTCGACCTGCGATTGATTACCTGCGCCGATCTCACCGATACCAGCCTGCGCACCATGCTCATCCACCACCTGATGGACGCCGATTTCTTTGATGTCGCCAAACACCCCACCGCCGAGTTCACCAGCACTTCGGCAAAGCCGTTGAGTGAAGCCACCCCCGGCATGCCCAACTATGAACTGACCGGCGATTTCACCCTGCGCGGCCAAACTCACTCCATCACCTTCCCCGCAGTCATCGGTTCTTCAGATCCGAACACCATCGCTGGCCAGGCCGAGATCGACCTCGACCGCACCCGCTGGGGTGCCCTTTACGGCTCCGGCAAATTCTTCGACCGCCTCGGCGGTCACCTCGTCAATGATCTCATCCACCTCCATTTGAAGATCGTGGCCAACTTGAAAGACTGACCAGTTAACATCGGCAACATGCGCTCGAGAGCCTCGTTCGATGAGACACTTCTTTACAATACTAACGCTGTTCTTCGCATCCATTGCGCCATCATCAGGAGATTATGGGGCTTATGCTGACCGCGTAAAAATCTGGGCTGAAAGTGAAGCACTACTCGTGTTGCATAACCATGACTGGAGCGATTCGAAAAAGATAGCTGATGCCTTTGATCCATTGCGGGACGAAGAGGTGCATTTTCACTCAAAAAATCAGTTCGCTTACGTAAAAGTTCTCAGCAAGGAAAATGGAGAAGTTCTTTGGAATTCTCCTTCACCCGCCTTCTCCCATTTATGGGTAAGTCCCGACTCCAACTACGTGATTGGTCTTTCCAACATCAAAATTAACAACCCCTATCAACTCGTTATTTTTGATCGCTCGGGTAAGGTGCTCTACAAGCATCACGTCACGTCATCTAAAGCTGAATTCACCCAGAATGAACTGGAAGACTTCTTGTTCAAATATCCAGCCACCAAAAAAATATTGTTAACCGGCAGATTGATTCACGACGGAAGATCATACATTGACTTCGCGCGCATGGGCATGCCAGTTGCCATTCCTGAAAAAGCTTGGGAAGAACTTAAAAATAGATCAAAGCCCGATCCCTTCGTTCCGTGGGTCATTGAGAGTGTCACCAATTCGGTCCGGTGGTTCGATGAATCTGAACCCAACCTCGCGATTGTCGAAGAAGATTCAAAACGCTTTCTGATGATTGATAGCATTTATGGACCGCCTGCCTCCGAAGACAACCTTTCCAAGATGAGAATTAAAATCGAAATACCCCGCTCAGAGTAATTGGGAACTCACCGTGCACTACGCTGTCTTGACTTACTAAGTGCCTATCGCGGACATGAGCCCCAAACAGCAGCTGATTCACTTCCTGGGCCAACAGCCTCATGAGGTCTTCAAGCTCAGCGGACGCATCGACAGCCGCCGCTACCTTCCGCGCACCTTTCCCTCCGAACTTCCACTCATTCTCAGCCTTCAACAGTATCCGGGCTACCAGCGCATGGTCGGCGAAAACTGGCTGCACTGGCATGATTACTTCGAGTTCTTTGTCGCTTTGAGCGGCAATGGACATTTTCGCAGCGGACATGACCTGTTCCATTTTCATCCGGGCGACATCGTGGTGGTCGATCCACTCAAAATCCACGGCGTGTGGGAGATGGACGCCAAACACACGGCTCTGGTGGTCCTTTTTCCACGTCACCTTGTCGCGAGCGACACCTCCGGCACCAGTCTCGACGAAGCGTATCTGGCTCCGTGGGAACAGCGCAGTGGGGGAAGGCTGCCTCTCATTCAACACGATGATCCCGCCGCCGCCAACGTTCATTCCGCGCTGCTGGCATTCGCTCAAACTTGGTTCAATCCTTCGCCCGCATCCGACCGATCATTGCAATTGAAACTGGAGCTGCTCACCGTGTTGTTTCATCTGCGTCAGGCGTTTCCGCTCGAACCCTCATCTTCCGTTCCAACAGCGGATCGCGCCTTGCAGACCGAGCGTTTGCGCCGGGCCCTCGACTACCTCTCACAGCATGCCCACGAACCGCTCACCCAGTTCGACGTTGCCAAAGCCGTTGGCATGAGCACCAGTCGTTTCCGCGCCTTTTTCAAGGCCACCACCGGCTGGGGATTTGCCCAGTTCGTGCGCGAACAACGCGTGGAACGCGCCGCCAAACTCCTCCGCGAAAGCAGCGACAGCGTCGCAACCATCGCCCATCTCACCGGCTTCGCAGACCAAAGCCATCTGTTGCGCTGCTTCAAAGCAAAACACGAAGTCTCGCCCCTGACCTACCGCCACCGCCATCAGGGGTAACATACCGCAGGCATTGGGGAGCATACGCATCCTGCATATCGTTCTCGGCATCTTGCGTAGAGCACAATTCACCAAGATCCACCGCACTTCACACCTCGTCTCCAAAATCACCGCGAGCGAAATATACGAATTTTCAGGCGAATCATCCAAGCAACACCCGCCTCCGATTTTTTATTCTTTGGCAGTTAACTGTCCCCGCACCCTGCCTCACTCATCATGACGAACCACATCAAACTTCTCGCTGTCGTCGCCTGCCTCACCCCCTGCCTCGGCGGCTTCTCCTTCTCCCAACAGGTCATCCCGGAATCGCCCGCCATCTGGCGTGAAGTGACCGGCGTGATCACCGACTACTCCACCACGCCCGCCACCCCAAAATTTACCCGACCGCACATGCCCGGACTGCGTGTCACCTCCGATGGTCGCGTCGGCATCATCGTTGAAGGCGGCGGCACCGAAGGAAGCACCCCGCGTTTCGCCCTGATGATGCCGGAGAAAATGACGCAGCCATTCCTGCTCAGCAATCCCTACGGTCCCGACTCCGCGAACTCCCACACCATGAGTTCGACCACCTTCAAATGGATGGACGGCTACACCACCGCTTTCCAGAGCCGCCTGCAATACACCGACGGCGTTAAAGGCGTTTCCCACGCCGCGCTCTGGAACGACAACCCTCCCACCGTCAATGCCAGCGGCCAGGACGTGTATGACGTCAAAGTTTTCGTCAGCAGCAACACCAATGTCAACGAAGTGCGCCGCACCCAATTTTTCGTCACGCCCATCCGCATCATCGTCAGCAATCCCAAAACCGCCAGCGCCGCCATCACTTCCATCACCAAAACCGGCACCACCATCGCCGGGCCGGAATTTCCCTTCCACGCCGCCGGATTCGAACCCGTCGTGGCTGGCGATGGCCGCTTCCTCATGATCCGCGTCGGTTCCCCCAGCATGCCCTGGACCAATCCCAACACCGGGGCCGCCATGCCCGCCCAAGGCTGCGACATCGTCTATTCCTACTACCCCAGCGGCAACAGCGCCGACGCCTCGCAGTGGACCAATCTCATCCCCATCACCTACGCGCCCTACGACAACCGCATCAATACCAAATTCGGCTTCGCCATGGCCCCGTTCCGCGACGCCGAAGGCACCCTCATCACCCCCGGCGAAGACCTCGGAGCCTCCTACCCCTGGCTTGATCGCGACGCCAAAAACCTCTTCATCGAAGCCATCAACGACACCCTCCATTACAGCGTCAGCGGCAACTGGAACAACAGCCGTTACCCGCAAACTGCCGTTCCCGAAGAACCCGCCTCCTACCTCGGTGAAGACGGTGGCAAACACCAGGGCGTCTCCTTCCTCGGCCTGTGGAGTCACGGCAAACTGGTCCAGATCGACAACCTCAACAACGACATGGACTACGCCATCGGCCTCGGCGATTCCGGCAACGGACCCCAACAACGCCTCGTCAATCTCTTCCAGCCCAACAGCGGTCCCTACGGCAACGAAAGCGGCTGGCTGCGACTCGGCTATGGTCGCGCCACCATCAAGATGCCCAAAGGCGAAAACGACAACGGCAACATCATCGACTCCCTCGAAAACCTCCTCAACTACCGCACCAAATTCTTCCCCGTCACCCTGCGCGACGTCGTCTGGCCCCTCACCAACGGCAAACAAACCGATGAACTCGCCTTCGATGACTACGTCGATCCCGACGCCTTCATTGTTGCCAACATGACCGGACTGCTCACCTTCAACGTCGCCGGTGCCGCCAGCTCCAGCGGCAGCAACAGCCTCGTCCACCATAGCGGCTGGAACAACACCACCAAAACCTTCTCCAACCCCGTCAAACTGCAAAACGCCGCCACCGCCCCAACCACGCATTGGATCACTCCCAAACACGGCCTCGTTATTGGCAATGGCCGACTCGAACCCGCCGCCACCGGAGGCGTCCATGGCAAAGGTTTCTACATGAACGGCAGTATCGGCCTTGAATTCACCGTCGACGCCCAACCCCAAAGCGTCTCCAGCAAGGACTGGTATGTCGGCCTCTTCGTCGACTGTCGCCACATCGACGACAGCACCGAACGCCGCCTGCTCACTTTCCCCGACAACACCTCCATCCGCCTGCGCGGTCGTCGTCAGATCATCTATGCCGATGCCGCAGGCGTCATCGTCAACCGCATCACCATCCCCCTCGTCAGCACGTCCACACCCGCCAGTGACCTGCTCGATGACCTCCTCCCCGACCGCGGCTGGGCCCACCTCGCCTTCCAGATTCGCAAAGGCGGAGCCGAAGTCGACTTCCACCTCAACGGCCTCCTCTACCACCGCTGGCAGGACGTTTATACCGGCCTGTTCCAGCTTCCTCCTGGCAAACTCACCATTGGCAAACCCGCCAGCGCCGCCGTCACCGGCTTCCATGGTTGGGTCGATGACTTCAAAGTCTTCGCCCACGCCGTCGATCTCGAAACCGCCGCCAACCACGCCAACGGCACCCTCATCGGCCTGCCCTCCACCTACACCGGCCAGTGGAAAACCAAGTTCGCCGACCGCTTTCCCACCTGGGCACACGAAGAGGTCACCAAGGTCTTGAGAAACAACGGCGAAGCCACCCATCCCCGCTACGCCGTCTTCTACAACTACATGGCCGACAACCAGATCCATCGCGGCAGCATCCCCGCCGGCACCGTTTCCTTGCGCAACAGCATCCACTTTCCCGAAGGCCCGCTGTTTCACAACGCCCCGCGTCCCGACTCCGTCACCAACCAGTTCTGCATCACCTGTCACCACACCAACGGCAAAGGCGGACTCGATCTCGAAGCGCTCGAACTCGACACCATGCTCCTCGCCAAAGAAGACAATCGCCGCCAGCCCATGCAACCCCCCAAACGCATCCATGGCCGCATCCCTGCCGGACTCATCGACAGCACCAACCAGCCCACCGCGCTCACCGACCTTCCCGCTGGCGGCAAATTGATCGACGAATGGATGCTCAGTGCCTACACCGGACCCGCCGTTGTGCAATCCTTCACCCTCGTCGATGCCAACACCGGCCGCGACCTAATGCCACTAACCAGCGGAGCCGTCGTCGACCCCGCCAAACTCGGCACCACCAACCTCACCATCCGCGCCAACCTCAACACCGCGCAGGGAAGTGTCGCCATGCAATACGACAGCAACTCCGTCAACACCCGGCACGTGCCACCCTATGCCGTGTTTGGCAACGCCTCCAACCCACTGCTCGGAGCCACCCTAACTCCCGGTGCCCACAGCATCAAAGCCACCCCCACCGGCGGTGCTTTAACCACCGTGAACTTCACCGTCGCCGGGGGCACCACCCGAGTCATCGCCGATTATCGCGACGACTTCAAACCCGTCGCCCCTCTGCCCGGCTGGAGTTACTGCTGGAACCAGACTGGTGCCGTCTCCAACCCGCTCTCCTACCGCAACCTCGCCTGGACCCCCAGCTCCAGTCGCTACGGTGTCAGCGGCCTCGTGGTTCCCGACATGACCGTGCCAGAAGGAGCGTATGCCTCCCTCAACTCCACCGGTGGCCATCCCGGTCGCGGCACCGCTCAAGCCACCGCCGCCGACCGCTTCGCCATTGCGGGTTACACTGTCAAACTCGCCGGTTACTACGGCATCAGCAGCAGCTTCGTCACCATCGGCACCGCTGCCAGCAACGGCGGACAAGTCGTCATCTACACCGACACCAACGGCGGGGCCACCTTCACCAACAAACACACCTCCACCTTCGCCCCCACCGTGGCCCATCCCTTCAACGGCAACGTCGGCTATCTTCAACCCGGCGACACCATCTACGTTGGCATCGGCCCCAACGGTCACGATGGCAGCGACAGCTTCACCCTCGACTTCAGCATCGTCTATAAAGAGTCCAGCAATCCTCTGTAACGCACCTCACTTACCCCAAGCCCGCATCTTCAAAGGTGCGGGCTTTTTTGTTTGGTGGTCGTTCTATCCCTACTCACAACCACAGATGAACACAGATAGACACAGATACTATCTCCATAAGCCCATCAACAGAAGCCCATCTGCGTTCATCTGTGGTTAAAAGAATTCATCCCCTCGGTCACATCACAAAAACTTCCCACAAAATTCCAAGATTGCCGCCGCTCATGCGTGAGGACTAAGATAACCCACTGCCAACGTTCCCCACCCGTTCTACACCTCATGAAATTTTCGAATCCTTCCATGTGGACCATCACGCTTCTGGCCCTGCTTTCTTCCCTTGCATTCGCGGCCCAAAATCCCACGCCCGAAGACGCCCTCAAAAAAGCCACCAAACTCTCCAAACAAGGCAACCACAAAGAAGCCTACGACCTGCTCATCCCCTTCCTCCACGACAAGGACCGCGTCCAAGACCCTCAACTGGTTGCCGACCTTATGCTAACTGCTTTCCGCGGTTCCATCGCCCTCGGCGAGACCGGCATTTCCATCGACGATTTCCTCTCCACCACCATCGCTGCGCATCCCACCAACTGGCGCGTGCTCCAACTCGCCGCCGAATGGTTCATCCTAAGCAGCGGCAGCCAGGGAAGCATCGTTGACGGCAAATACCTCCGCAACCGCTGGGACGGCCAACGTGCCCAGTCTTTCGAACGCGACCGCGTCCAGTCCCTGCGATGGATGCACCAGGCCGGCGAACTTGTCCTGCAAGATCCCGACGCCAGCGCCGATCAACGCGCCCAGTTGCTCATCGCCGAAGCCGAACTGTGGCTCCGCAGTCGCGCCGCCTGGCAACTGCAATCCCTCACCGACCTCACCCAGCTCCCGGAAGTCGAAATCGTGGAAGGCGGTCGGGGCAGGGGATTCGCCCCGTGGTATCCGCAAGGCGACGGCTCCACCGGCTATCCGGTCGATGCCCAGGGCAACATCGTCTATTTTAAAGTTCCCGCCTCCTGGGAAACCGCCGCCAACGATGGGGAACGCTGGCGCTTCCTCTTGCAACGCGCTGCCGACACCCAGCCCAACGCCTCCGTGCAAGTTAGCTACCGACTAGCCGAGCAATTCAGCCGCTGGTTCGATGTCAGCACGCTGCAAGGCTCATCCGTCTGGAACCTCATCGGCCAACGCGCGGAAGCGGGGAACGATCAGGCATCGCAAACCAAAAAGAGCATTGTCGACCTCCCCTCGCTTGCCGAAAACGAAACCATCACCCGCCTCGCCACCGGCATCAAACGCCATACCCTGCCCGACGAATTCAGCTACCTTTCCATCCTCAAAGAAATCTCCTCAGGTAACACCCCCTACGCCCAATCTGCCCTTCAACTCCGCGCCCAAATCTATGAAAACCGTCGCCAGCGCGACACCGCCGCCGACCTCTGGCAGGAGCTTCTCGACCGATTCGGCAAAGACAAAAATATCCGAACCATCGCCGAAGTCCGACTCAAGCAACTCCTCGGCAACCTTGGCAAACTCGAAACCAGCGAACCTCAACCTGCCGGTGAACCCGCCACGCTTGGCCTCGTTTTCCGCAACGCCTCCAGCGTCAAACTCACCGCCCGCCCCATTCTCGTCGACAATCTCCTGGACGCCACCCGCGACGAACTGCGCGCCCGATCCAAAGGCAAAGCAGTCGCCGATCGCAACGAATGGCACTGGCTCACCCAAGCCTTCGGAGCCATCCTGCAAAACACACTCGACATCAAAAAGCGCAAGATCGATCAATACATTGGCAAACCCGTTGCCACGTGGGAACAAGCCCTGCAGCCCGCCGCCAAACACGCCGACCGCCGCATCGTCCTCGAAACCCCCCTTCGCGATGCAGGCGTTTTTTTGGTCGAGGCCACCTTTCCCGACGGCAACACCCACCGCTGCATCCTTGAGCTCGTCGACCTCATCACCCTCACCAAACCGCGTCATGACACGCCCGGTCAGTTCGGTTTTGTATTGGACGCCAACACCGGCAAACCCGTCGCCAACGCCACGATCCAAGCCATCGGTCATCGCCAGGAATACGGCGACAACAACAACCGTCCGCAACGTCTTTGGCTGATCTCCGAACAGCAGCTTCAATCAAACGAACAAGGCGCCTTCACACTCAGCACCGAAGATGCAAAACCTTACCAATGGCTGCTTCAGGTGAAGTCACCCGATGGTCGCCAAAGCGTCCTCGGTCTCCATCACTATTATCATCAGCATCAAACCACTGAATACGACAATTACCAGCAGCAGAAGGTCTTCCTCACCACCGACCGGCCCGTTTACCGGCCTGATCAAAAAGTCCATCTCAGCGTCTGGGCCCGCCGTGCCACTTACGAAGAAAACAAAAACGGCAACGAATTCGCCGAACGCAAATTCACCGCCGAAGTTTTCAATCCACGCGGCGAAAAGCTCTTTTCTAAAGATGGCATTCTCGATGAACAGGGAACCGCCGACCTCTCATGGATGCTCGCGGAAAATGCGGCGCTTGGTGCTTATCAAATCAACCTTCGCGTGGATAACATGATCACCCAGGGCAACCTCTCCTTCCGGGTCGAGGAATACAAAAAGCCCGAGTTCGAAGTGATCGTCAAAACCCCCGAACAACCCGTGCTTCTTGGCGAATCTTTTGAGGCGACCATTGAAGCTAAATATTACTTCGGCGGCGCGGTCACCGAGGCGCAGGTTCATTACAAAATCGAACGCACCCGTCACGACTCCACCTGGTTTCCCGTTCGTCCCTGGGACTGGCTGTATGGACCCGGCTACTGGTGGCGCAACTCCGATTATCCATGGCTTCCGGGACACCGCAGTTGTATTGCCTACTGGCCGTCCTGGTGGCCTCGTCATACCGATCCTCCTGAAGTCGTCGCCGAAGCCACGGTTCCCATCGGTCCCGATGGCAAGGTCAAAATTCCCATCGACACCGCCCTCGCAAAGGAACTTCACGGCGATCAGGATCATCGTTATCAAATCACCGCTGAAGTGGTCGACTCATCGCGGCGCATGATCGTCGGCAGCGGATCCGTCATCGCGCCCCGCCAGCCCTATCAAGTTTACGTGTGGACCGACCGCGGATTCTACTCCGCCGGAGCCGAAGCCAAAGTCTCCATCACCGCCCGAACCCCCGATGGCAACGCTGTCAAAGGCAAAGCCGTGTTGCGGGTCTTGTCCATCACTTACAAGGAAAATCAGGAACCCGCCGAGAAAGAAGTCGCCCGTTTTGAACTCCAATCGGACGGCGATCAAGCCAGCACCCAAACTCTCCAATTTCCTGTGGCCGGCCAGTATCGTCTCGCGGTGGATTTCGAGGATCAGGCAGGTCACCAAGTCGAAGGAAGCGCCCACACTTCCGTGCGCGGTCCCGAATTTGAAGGCAAAGACTTCCGCTTTCCCGATCTCGAAGTAATCGCTGAAAAAAGCGAATACCAACCCGGTGAAGACGCCTCATTTACCATCAATACCAACCAGGTCGGCGGCACCATTCTGGTATTTGAACGGCCACGTTTTGGAGCTTATTCAAAACCTAAAACCCTCACCATCGCCGACGGAAAAAGCACCACGTTTACCCTCCCCGTCAGCTCAAACGACCAGCCGAACTTCTTCATTGAAGCGGTGACTGTCCATGGCGGCAAGATTCACACCCAAGTGGTGCAAGTTCCCGTTCCGCCGACCAAACGAATCGCGGAAGTGAAACTAACGCCTTCCCAGGAAACTTATCAACCACAGGCAAATGGAACCGTGCAAGTGCGCATCACCAACGCCGCTGGTGAACCGATCCAGGGACGTGTGTTGCTCACCGGCTATGACAAAGCTCTCGAGTATATCTCCGGCGGCTCAAACATACCGGCGGTGCGCGATTTCTTCTGGGGTTGGAAACGCAGCCACCATCCCACCGATTTCAGCTCGCTGGACACCGTGCGGCCGCATCTGCCCAACGAAGGTTTCCAATGGCAGCCCATCGGCGTGTTCGGTCGACAAGATGTCTCCATTGGGAATGGCATGATCAGCAGAAGCAGGGGCGACGGGATCGTAATGGAGAGTGCCAGTGGTGGCATGCTCGCCATCAGCGCCGCACCCATGTCCGCAGTCGCGCCCGCGCCAATGGCAAAGGCCCAGGCGGCCGACTTATTCGCCGCTGCACCACAGGAAGGTTCAGGTTCTGCCCTGGCCGAAGCCGCGCCAATGATCCGCCAGGAGTTTGCGGATCTTCTCACCTGGAATGCCACGGCCAAGACCGATGCCAATGGGGTCGCCAGTCTTCCGCTCGACTTTCCGGATGACCTCACCACTTGGAAACTCCGCGCCTGGGCACTCGGACCCAATAGTGAAGTCGGCGAGGCACAGGTGGAAATCATCTCCCGCAAAGACCTCTTGGTTCGCCTACAAGCCCCGCGCTTTTTTGTCGAAAGAGATGAAGTCGTTCTCTCCGGCATCGTGCACAACGATCACAAGGATACTCAAAACGTGCGCGCCGTTCTTGAACTCGACGGAAAGAACCTCGCCCCCATGGACGACACGTCCGTCGAACAACGTTTTGAAGTTCCCTCAGGTGGGGAACATCGTTTCGACTGGCGGGTGAAAGTGCTCGCGGAAGGGGAGGCCACCATTCGTATCAAAGCACTCGCCCAGAAGGAAAGTGACGCCGTGGAAAAAACGTTTCCCGTCTTCGTTCACGGCATGGAACGTCAGGATGCCTGGAGCCTCGCCATCCGGCCCGATCAAGCCGATGGAAAAGTCACCTTCAACGTTCCCGAAAAACGCCGCCCCGCACAAACACGACTCGAAGTTCGCTACAGTCCCAGCCTTGCCGCCGCGATGGTGGATGCGCTGCCATTCCTGATCAGCTACCCACATGGTTGCACTGAACAAACCTTGAACCGCTTTGTTCCCACCGTCATCACCCAACGTGTGTTGAACGATCTCGGACTCGATTTGAAAGCCATTCGCGACAAACGCGCCAACTTCAATGCCCAAGAACTCGGCGATCCAAAACGCCGTGCGGAACAATGGCAGCGCTGGAAAGATCAAGGACCTGTCTTCGATCCCGAAGAAATGAAAAAGATGACCGCCGCTGGCATCGAACGCCTACAGTCCATGCAAGCCGGTGACGGCGGATGGGGTTGGTGGCCGGGTGCCAGAGAGGGCAGTGTCCATCTCACTGCCCAAGTGGTGCAGGGTCTGATCCAAGCCAAAACCGCTGGAGCTGACGTTCCCGCCGATATGCTCGCCAGCGGTCTTCAATGGCTGGAGCGTCATGAAAAGGAAGCGCTGCGCCGATTGATACTGCCCAAAGAACATCAGCAACACAAAGCGTGGCCCGACCATCAGGATGCCCTGACCCATGGCGTGCTGGTCTCCGGCGGATTGGGCGACTCCACCATGCGCAGCCGCCTTTACGAAGACCGGCTCAAGCTCTCCAAATCGATGCAGGCCGTCGTCGGACTCGCCTGCCATGCCCTCAACGAGATCGAACGTCGCGACATGATCATTCGCAACCTCGAGCAATTTCAAAAACTCGATGAAGAGAACCAGACCGCCTGGCTGGATTTTGGCAACGACCATCGCTGGTGGTCTTGGCACGATGACGAAATTGAAACCCTTGCCGCCTATCTTCAGCTGCGCATTGCCCGCGATGCCAAAGACGCAGTTTCTCCACAATTAGTCAAATATCTGCTTAACAATCGTAAACACGGCACTTACTGGCGCAGCACCCGCGACACTGCCGCCGCCATCAGCGCTCTCGCTGCTTACATCAAAGCCTCCGGCGAAACCGCCGCAGACATGTTGGTGGAGCTTTGGATGGATGGCAAGATGTTGAAAGAGGTTCCCATCAACAAAGACAACCTGTTTACTTATGATCATTCTCTGGTGCTCACTGGCGACGAACTTCCCACCGGCGATCATCAGTTGGAAATTCGTCGAAAAGGAAAAGGTGCTTTGTATGCCAATGTCTATCTCACCTGCTTTACTCTAGAAGATCACCTGCGCGCTGCCGGCCTCGAAGTGAAGGTTGAGCGCCTGTTGTATAAGCTAGTTCCCGAAGACACCAAAGACCTCGTGGCCGGTGCCCATGGCCAGGCGTTAAATCAAAAAGGGCAACGTTACCGTCGCGAAGCTTTGCCGGAAAACGCGAGTGTGACCAGTGGTGATCTAATTGAAGTGGAACTCATTGCGGAGAGCAAAAACGACTACGAATATCTGATGCTTGAAGACTTCAAACCTGCTGGTTGCGAAGCCGTTGACTTACAGAGTGGTTATGTTTGGGATCAGGGACTGAACGCCTATCGCGAATTCCGTGACGAGAAAGTGAGTTATTACATCGAGAACTTGCCTCGTGGTCGACATAGCATGACTTACCGTTTGCGCGCCGAAATTCCTGGTAGGTTCAGTGCCCTTCCCAGTGTGATCAGTGGCATGTATGCGCCCGAGTTGAAGGGTAACTCTGAGGAGAGAAAGGTTAGCATCGCGGATCAGAAAAAGTAGCTCATCATCATGACTCCACCTATTGAATTACCTGGCCCAATCCCGACCGCATCCCCCGTAAGTGTCATCAACATGCTGCGCAGTGCGCAACAGCATCACATCATGCTGAGCTCCATGGCCGATCAGAAATCGAGCTTTCTCATGGGTGCCTCAGTGGTGACGCTGACCTTGATTCTTGGTAAGTCCGAAACCAGCGTGGCGCTGATGTGCCTCGCCTTGGGGGCACTGCTCTCAGCCATCTTTGCCGCACTGGCACTGATGCCAAGGTCTTCGCGCTCCAAATCGAAGTCACAGTCCTTGAGTTTCAATCCGCTGTTCTTTGGTCACTTCACTGACATGGGCGAGGAGGAGTATTTGAAAGTGATGGCCAAGATCATTGAAGAGGACCGGACCGTCTTTGAGGCGATGAGTCGCGACATGCACCAGATGGGTATGGTTTTGCGCCATAAAAAGTTTTTCTATCTCTCGTGGGGCTACCGTTGTTTTGTAGTGACACTGGTCATCACGCTGGTGGTTGCGGTGTGGGGATTGTGGTAACAACTGTTGGCACTAGGCCAAGCCACCAAAGGAGGACAGTGCCCATTCAACTTACTTGAGAAGACGATGCTGCCCTGAAATTCCGAGGCTCATTATTTGTCCCAACGGGACTATTCATAACAGCCCGGCACGAGGTGCCGGGTATGGTGTAAACAAATGGAATCGTCCTGAAGGGACGGCTCATGCACTCAATATAACCACATTCTGCTGCATGAAGCGTCCTTTCAGGACGCAATTACCTGCTGATCGAGAACCCGGCACCCTGTGCCGGCCTGCTATAAGCCGTCCCGTTGGGACGAGAGTTCATGATGCACGAACAATCGCTAAACCGTTCACTATCAACCAGTTAAGCGAATTTCAGTTCAGCAAATCTCCAACACTTTCGCCACGACCACGTCAGGGTAGGGGAGTTGCACTTTCTCAATCGGAGGACTGTAAAACGCGGGGGTATCGATGGCATTGACGCGTTGCACGGGTGCATCAAGGTCATCAAAGCAATGCAACTGGATCATTGCGGTCAACTGGGCACCGACGGAGAGGAAAGGTTTGTTTTCATCGACGCAGACGACGCGATGGGTTTTGCGCACCGACTCGTAAACGGTTTCTTCATCCAACGGACGAATGGATCGAAGGTCGACCACTTCAGCGCTGATCCCGTGTTCTTCTTCAAGAATCTCAGCGGCTTTCAGACAGGTATGAACCGCACGACCATGGCAGACCAAAGTAACATCGGTCCCTTCGCGTTTGACGTCCGCAACGCCGAGGGGAATGAACAACTCGCCATCGGGGAGTTCGCTATTGTCAGGCACATCCCATTTTTCGCCGTAGAGAAGGGTGTTCTCCATGAACATCACCGGATCATTGTCACGAATGGCTGCCTTCATCAGACCTTTGGCATCGTAGGCGGTGGCAGGAACCACACACTTCATGCCGGGGAAACTGGCCATGATGTTTTCGGGAGTGTGGGAGTGGGTGGCACCGACATTGGTGCCGCCGTTCGCTGGTCCGCGAATCACGATGGGGCAATTGATCAACCCACCGGACATGTAACGAACCATGCCCGCGTTGTTGATGATCTGATCCCAGGCGACGGTATAAAAGCTCCAGAACATCAACTCCATGACGGGGCGGAGTCCGAGCATCGAAGCGCCGACACCCATGCCGATAAATCCGGCTTCACTAATGGGGGTATCAATGATGCGTTTGTCGCCCCATTTGTCCCAGAGACCTTCGGAAACTTTGTAAGCTCCGTTGTATTGGGCAACTTCTTCGCCCATCAGAACGACCATCGGGTCGCGGGCAATTTCTTCATCAATGGCTTCGCGGAGAGCTTGACGGTAGGTGATCTGGCGCATGGAAAAGAGAGAAAAAGGTGGGGAAGGGGAGAAAATTAATCGTTGAAGAAATGGCGACCTGTTGCGCCGGCTTCGGTCTGGTTGTCGACTTCCCAATACACGTCGTCAAACATTTCTGAGGGATCGGGGTATTCACTTTGATCGGCGAACACGGCCGAGTCTTCAGCTTCCTTGTAGGCAGCCTGGTCGATAACCTTGGCTTCTTCTTCGGTGAAAACCCCTTCGGAGACCAGATGATTGCGCCAGATGTTGATCGGATCGTGGTCGCGCTGGTAACGCTCGATTTCTTCCTTGGTGCGGTAGCCGTCCTTGTGTTTGGAATCAGCGACCGAATGCCCGTAATAACGGTAGGTGGAAATTTCGAGAAGCGTGGGCTTTTTCTCATTGTGTGCGCGTTCGATGGCAACCTGAACGCGTGAGCGAACTTCGTAAACATCTTCGCCATTGAGCAGTTCCCAAGCCATGCCGTAACCTTCGGCACGTTCGGCAAGGCAGCTTGGATAGGCGCTGGACCGTTTTTGACTCGTGCCCATGGAGTAGCCGTTGTTCTCGATGATGTAGATCACCGGCAATTCCATCAAAGCAGCCAAGTTAAGGCTTTCATGGAATGCACCTTGGTTGACGGCACCGTCGCCCATGAAAGTCATGCAACAGCCCTTAAGCTCTTTGTATTTTAGTCCGAAAGCAATGCCGGTGCCGAGGGGAGTCTGACCTGCAACAATCCCGTGGCCACCCCAGTAGTTTTTGGAAGGGGCGAAGTAGTGCATCGATCCACCCTTGCCTTTGGAGCAGCCGGTCTTTTTGCCGAACAACTCCGCCATGCCCTCGTTCATGCCCATGCCAACGGCAAGAGCATGACCATGATCGCGATAGGCGGTGATCATGTGGTCGTTTTCTCCCATCAAAGAAGCGCATCCGACGGCGACCGATTCCTGGCCGATGTAAAGGTGGAGGAAGCCGCCCATCTTCTCACCATTGTAATGTTTCAGCGCAATTTGTTCAAAACGGCGGATACGACTCATGTCGCGGAATATCGCGATCTTTTCGTCTTTGCTCAGCGCCTTATTGATGGGGGCGTCTTTGTGTTTGATGGATTTTTGGACGGCAGCCATGGTGAGAAAATCAGATGGTGACTGTAGGCGGGGAGGCAGGGAAGGCAAGAGGGGATTGAACTTCGGTTAAAGCAGAGCCAAAGAACCCTTCCATACAGCCAGAAGTGTTCCACGTGGAACATTTTGCGGATCGTTTCAAGCGTGGTAAGGTATGCGTTCTCACCATGTCAGACCCCAAGAGCTCTCTGTTTACCTATCCTAAAATCTACGACGTTATCGTGTGTGGTGCTGGGCATGCCGGAGTGGAAGCTGCTTTAGCGGCGGCTCGCTTGGGTTGCCAAACTGTGATGCTCACCCAAAATTTGGACACCATCACCCAGATGTCCTGCAACCCGGCCATCGGGGGTCTCGCCAAGGGTCATGTGGTTAGAGAGATCGATGCACTTGGAGGAGCGATGGCTCTCAATACCGATGCTACAGGCATCCAATTCCGCATGTTGAATGCCAACAAGGGACCCAGCGTTCAGGCCCCTCGTGCGCAATGCGACAAGAAGGCCTACCAGTTCCGCATGAAGTGGGTGGTGGAGAATCAGCCCAACCTCGACCTTCAGCAAGGAAATGCCGCTGAGATCCTGGTGGAAGGTGACAAGATCAAAGGCATCCGCACATCCCTGGGGGTCATCTATCTCGCCAAGTCGGTGGTGATTTGTTCCGGCACGTTCATGCGGGGTCTGCTCCATGTAGGTCTACAAAATCAGTCAGGGGGAAGGATGGGGGACACCATCTCCACTCTGAGTGATTCTCTTCGGGATCTTGGGTTCGATGTCGAGCGCTTCAAAACCGGCACCCCGTGCCGCATCAATGGCCGCAGCATTGACTTCTCCCATTGCGAGGAGCAGCAGGCAGACGATCCACCCCCTCGCTTTAGCTACCTAAGCGGTGTGCTTCCCGATGAGGAAGGGCTGTTTACGCTGAATCGATGGGGGAAGAAAATGTTCCACGTGGAACATTTACCCTGCTGGGTGACCTACACCAATCCTCAGACCCACGACATCATCCGCGCCAATCTTGATAAATCACCGATGTATTGTGGGATCATTGAGGGCATTGGACCCCGCTACTGCCCCAGCATCGAAGACAAAGTGGTGCGTTTTGCCGACAAAACACGCCATCAGATCTTCCTCGAACCCGAAGGAAAACAGACCAACGAATTCTATGTGAACGGAGTCTCGACCAGTCTGCCACATGAGGTTCAGCTGGAATTTATCCGCAGCATCGCAGGATTGGAGCGCGCTGAAATTGTCCGCCCTGGGTATGCGGTTGAATACGATTATTGCCCGCCTACTCAACTACAAAACACCCTTGAAACCAAACGGGTGGAAGGATTGTATTTCGCCGGTCAGATCAATGGCACCTCAGGTTACGAGGAAGCCGCTGGCCAAGGATTGCTGGCGGGAGCTAACGCCGCCCTCAAAGCATTGGGCAAACCACCCTTTGTTTTGCAACGTAGCGATGCCTACCTCGGAGTGCTGGTGGATGACTTGGTAACCAAGGGCGTCACGGAACCTTACCGGCTCTTCACCAGCAGGGCGGAATACCGGTTGTTGCTGCGACAGGACAATGCCGATTTAAGACTCACTGAAAAAGCGGCGGCCTCTGGTTTGGTCGATGATTTTCGACTCGACCACACCCGGAACAAGATCGCCAATCTGAAAAAATTGAGGGGTGAACTGGATCAGACCAGCCATCAAAGCATGAAGGTGTCGACCTGGCTCAAGCGACCGGAAAACGTGTGGGCTGCTTTGCCTGAAGATCTGTTGCGCGAACACGATGATGAATTGTGGGCCATCGCTCAGAATGACATCAAATATGCCGGCTACATCACCCGGCAGGAAGATCAGGTCAATCGTGCAGCGCGGATGGAGCACGAAGCCATTCCTGAATGGGTCGACTATGCCGGTCTACTGGGACTCAAAAAGGAAGCGCGTCTCAAGCTCGCCTCCATTCGCCCGGCGACCTTCGCTCAAGCATCGCGCATTCAAGGGGTGACGCCTTCCGATCTTGCGGTGGTTAGCATCGCGGTAAAACGCGGAAGCGCCCGCGCCAATGAACCAGCGTCTGCAGCTCCTGTTGAATAGCACACGAGCTACCCAATCCAGTCTTGCCGCACAACCGTTCAGGGGACGAGAAACACATCACCCGTTCTCGGATCACGCGCTTTCTGACCTGGAGTCAGACCGCGCACGTCCAGCATGTTTGCGGATTCCTGTTTGGCTCCGGGAGGATAAACAAAACCGCTGCGTCCAGGAACGGGAGTCGCATACGCCGCTTTTGGCTCTACCGTGGTGCCAGCACCTGATCCCAATGCAGGGCCAGAGTTGGAGTTCGAGCTTTTTGGTTCCACCTTGTCGATCCTTCTTTCAGTTGGTTTTTGAATCGAAGGTGAAGACTCCACTGCGTCACGATCGCGATTCGTTGAACGTTTCTCCAAATTGAGCTTGGGCCCTGGGGCAGCCTGTTCTGGCGAAGGGAGGTCGGGGGTGTAATATTCTGTCGTATCACGGCGACGATTGTCGTCATAGCCATCCCGATCCCGCCGATCCAAACCCGGTTCCATATCGTCTTCATAACGATCTCTTGGATCGGTGTCTATTGGTGCACGGCGCGACCTTGGACCAGAATCTTCAGGATAGTCACGATACGGTTCAGGATTCCGGATGCCGGAGCTCTTGTCGGGCAGACGTCGGACGCGCCGACGTTCAGCCTCTTCATCCTTGGGCGCCCCTTCAAGCACACGCGCCGCTTTAAAGAAAATTCCGCTGATTCGTTTGTGAACTCGATTGGCCACTTCCCGGGGAGATGGCGGACTTGAGTATGCAGTGCTGCTGCCCACCACCAATGTTGTCGTCACTAAAAGTGAAGAAGCCATCCATACACGGAATCGGGCGTTTGAAAGAGAAAAGGCGGAGAGTTTCATAACGCAGCGGGATGGAATGGGTTTGAACGGGAGATGAGTTCTCCAACTAATCGATTGAGGATGCAACGACGGTTGCCTCGACCTTTTGACGGGCCGATGCCTCCAAGTATTCAAATGAACCGTCAGTCAGTCCAACAATCTACAGTCTTGCGTCCCCTTGTTCAAGGTGTTCCAGGAAGGACGCGTAAGCCTCCCGCAAACCATCCTTCAACTCCCGTTTGGCGGTCCATCCCAACGCACTTAAACGATTGACACTTAAAAGCTTACGCAATGTGCCGTCCGGTTTGGTGATGTCCTGAACGATGTCTCCTTCGAACCCGACCACTTCTTTCACCAGATGGGCGAGTTCGGCAATGCTGATTTCCTGCCCGGTGCCGACGTTCACCCAGTCCGGTGGATCGGGAACCGTCAGAAGATGAAGACAGGCTTCAGCAAGGTCGTCGACATGAAGAAATTCGCGCAGCGGACGACCGCTGCCCCAAACCACCACTTCGGAATCACCCGCATGTTTCGCCTCGTGAAAGCGGCGAAGCAGCGCGGGGATGACGTGGGAGTTTTCGCGATGATAATTGTCGCCCGGCCCATACAGGTTGGAAGGCATGGCGGAATGAAAGAGCACTCCATATTGCTGGCGGTAGTATTGGCAAAGTTTGAGACCTGCGATCTTTGCAATCGCATAAGCTTCATTGGTCACCTCTAGCGGACTGGTCAACAATGCTTCTTCAGGAATGGGCTGTGGGGCCTCCCGCGGATAAATGCACGAGCTGCCGAGAAACAACAAACGCTGCACCCCAGTTCGCCAGGCTGCGTGAATGCAGTTGGCGGCAATCATGAGGTTTTCATATCCGAACTCGGCGGGATAGGTGGCATTGGCATGAATGCCTCCAACTTTCGCAGCAGCGATGATGACGTGATCAGGGCGATGCTTGTCAAAAAATGCTTCCACCTGATCCTGGCGCTGAAGATCGCATTCATTTCGAGTAGCCGTTAGCAGCTGCATGTCACTGTGTTGCGAAAGCGCACGAAGCAGCGCATTCCCAACCATCCCGCGATGGCCGGCGATGAAAATGGTCGCAGGAGAAGACATCCTTCTCTTTGGCGCATGGCCTCATTGACTGCAAGTGTTTGCACGGTGACTTACACTTTCCATTTGCCTAATCACTGCTAGTGAAGTAGCATCGTCACTCGCTGCGCGAAATGGTGGTCGTAGTTCAACGGTAGAGCCCCAGATTGTGATTCTGGTTGTTGCGGGTTCGAATCCCGTCGATCACCCCAGCGCGTTGCTTTCTTGAGCCACTTCTCAACTTACGCAATGCATTCTCTGGAGGCGCGATTACCACACCGATTCGCCGACCCAGCTTTGTTACGTCAGGCCTTGACCCACTCGAGTGCCGGCTTTGATTTACGCAAACGAATTGCGGACAACCAACGGCAGGAGTTCCTTGGCGATGCGGTGCTGCAGCTCGTCCTTTCGGCAAAGCTTTATCAACTCTATCCCGGTGAAGACGAGGGGCTGTTGACCAAGTTGCGCACGCGTTTGGTGCAAACCGGTGCCTTGGCGCGCGTCGCCCGCACCTTGAAACTGGGACCGAGCATCCAGATGAGCCGGGGCGAGGAAGCCAACGGCGGAAGGGAACGCGACAACATTCTTGCGGATGCCATGGAGGCCATCATCGGAGCGGTGTTTGTCGACGGAGGCTACCAAGCGGCAACGGCATTTATCGAAAAGCTATGGGAGTCTGAACTTGCGTCGGTGGCCGCTGCACCCGTGGAGCACAATCCAAAGGGACAGCTCCAAGAAATCCTTCAGGACCACAGTGGCAAGCCTCCGGTGTATGAGATCATCAGCAGTGAAGGACCTGATCACTTGAAGAACTTCAACGCCAAGGTCAGCTGGAACGGCGTCGAACTCGGTCAGGGTGCCGGCAAGAGCAAGAAGGAGGCTCAGACGGCTGCGGCTCTCGAAGCCATGAACTCCACGCTGGTGGTCGCCCTCAAAAACAAGCTGCTACCGACGGTCCCGTTGACTTCAAAATGACAACGAAAGCTAAAAGGTGCGGAATGATCCACTCACGCGGCCTCAAAACCCTGTGAACATCTCCGCGCATAACCTTGGTATCAACTCTGACATTGTTCGCATCATTGATTTTCAGGACTGAGAATTCGCATCTCCTGCACAGCAGTCTTCACAATCCAAAACCCGTGGAACCAGCCTGTAATGGACGTAGAACAAGCCTATTCACATCTTCACAGGGACTGTTACTAGTGAATATGAGAAAGTTCTAAAAAATACCTATCAGTTCTGCGAACAACATCGTTGTGGCGAAGGGTTGCGTTCCGCCATTCCACTGGCACACTGATCCTCCTCATGGCCAGTCAATTCGGCACTCTCTTTAGAATCAGCACTTTTGGTGAATCCCACGGCATTGCCGTGGGTTGTGTGGTGGATGGATGTCCTCCTGGACTTGCCCTTGATGAGTCGGACATCCAAACCGAGCTGGATCGTCGTCGCCCTGGTCAGAGTCGCATTGTGACCCAGCGCAAGGAGGCAGACCGCTGCCAGATCCAGTCAGGCGTGTATGAGGGCCGCACGCTGGGCACACCGATCAGCATCGTGGTGATGAACCAGGATCAGCGCTCGGATGCCTACAAAGAAATGGAGAGCGCCTATCGGCCATCCCATGCGGATTACACCTATGATCAGAAATATGGCCTGCGAGCGGTCGCTGGTGGTGGTCGCTCCAGTGCCCGCGAAACCATCGCCCGGGTCGCAGCCGGAGCCATTGCGCGCAAGGTCTTGGAGTCGCAGTTCTCGGCTTACCAGTGTCTGGCGTTTGTGAAGACGGTGGCGGGCATTGAGGCGACGGTGCCGCAGGGGGGAGTCGATCCTGCCGTGATTGAATCCAACATCGTGCGCACCTGTGATCCAGTCGCGGCGGAGAAGATGATCGAGCTGATCGAAAAAGTGCGTGGAGAAGGTGACAGCGTTGGCGGCGTGGTGGAATGCCATGTGCGCGGCGTGCCGACCGGCCTTGGCGAGCCGGTGTTCGACAAACTGGAGGCGGATCTGGCCAAGGCGATGTTGAGTTTGCCGGCGACCAAGGGATTTGAGATTGGCAGCGGTTTTGGCGGGACTTTGATGACCGGATTGCAGCACAATGACGAGTTCTACACGTCGGAGGATGGCCGGATTCGCACGCAGACCAATCGCAGTGGCGGCGTGCAGGGCGGCATCAGCAACGGCGAAGACATCATTTTCCGCGTCGCCTTCAAACCGACCGCAACGGTGTTGCGGGAACAGAACACGGTGACCAGCTCGGGCGAAGCGACGACGCTCAAAGCTCGTGGCAGACATGATCCTTGTGTGCTTCCCCGTGCGGTGCCGATCGTGGAAGCGATGGTGCATTTGGTGTTGTGCGACCACTGGCTGCGTCAGCAGGCATTGCGGGCGGCTTCACCTTTATGAGGCCAACCCTTGAAATCCGTGGGGCAATTTGGAAAGCTTTCTGCTTTTCACCACGTGTATCTATCTCCTTGAGGCACTTTGCCATCATCTTTCGTATCTGTTAAAAGTGCAGTCGCCATGAAACGGATCCTTTTTCCCATTCTCCTGATTGGATCGCCATGGGTGACGATGAAAGGGTCTTCCGCCCTGCCGGGCGAATCAGCCCCGGCGTCGGATCAGCAATTGACCCTCGAAGGGTCGAAAGTGGCCTCGGCTCACGCGCACTATCTGTTGGCGCGACAGTTGGAATCCGAGGGGCACATGCGCGAGGCGTTGCGCCATTATCTGGCGTATTTGGAGCAAGGATCGTTTTCGGAAATGATCCCGCATATCGCGAGTTTTGCGGCAGTCTATGATGGACTGGATGCGGCGATGGACATCCTCGATCGGGCCATTGAGAGCCAGCCTGACAATCCCCAGCCGGCCATCACCCTTACTCAAATGGCTCTGACGCGTGCAGCCAACGATGACCAATTGCAGGAACGCGCAGCCAAGGTTTTAGCCCGGACGCTGGAAAAATTTCCTGATCGTGCCGAAGTTTATGAGAATGCGGTGAGCTATTATCTGGCGCTCGGCAAAAAGGACGAAGCCCAGTCGTTGTTGGAAAAAGCGTTGCTGGTAAAACAACAAGACCCACTGTTTTGGCTGAGCCTCGGTCGAAGTGCCCAGGAGCTTTGGCCGCTGGCCGATTCCGATCATCGCGATGCCCATCTGCCAAAGATTAATCCATATCTCGCGAAAGCCACCGCCTTGGCGTTGGGTCAGGGAAATGAAGAGGCGTCGCTGCAGGCGATGGATTTTTATCTTTTCACCAATCAGTTTCCGGAGGCGATCGCCGCGTGTGAAGCAGTGGTGAAACAAAAGGGCAGTCTTGAAGCGCACAAACGTCTGTGGCGTTTGTATGATGCCAGTGAAAGACCTGCGGAGGCATTCGAGGCTCTGTCGAAGCTGGTGGAAGCTTACCCGCAGGATGTTGAACACCGTCGATATCTCGCCTTGCATTACCGCAATCGCAGGGAGTGGGACAAGGCAGCGGAACATCTCGAAGCGGCATTGCAGGCAGGCGGTGGGGGCCTGTCTGATTACCTGATGATCAGCAATCTGTTGCTGGTCGGTAAAGATGAAGAAAAACTCGACCGCTTCACGGCCCGTGGTGAGCAGTTGTTTCCACAAGATCCGCACATGGGTTTTTTCCGCGCCTCTGCCTTGGCCCAGCTCGACAAGTTCAAGGAAGCAGTGGACCTGTTTGAAAAGGTCTCCAAGACCGCTGAAACGGCAGCTCCCGATTTGTTGGATGACTCGTTCTATTTCTCATGGGGAGCGGCGCTGGAACGCAATGGGGAGTTTGATGAAGCCGCCCAGCAATTTGATCGCAGCATCCAGTTGACCCCCCCTGACCAGTTGGAGCGTGCGGCGCGAACGATGAATTACCTTGGCTACATGTGGCTGGAGCAGAACCGGCAATTGGACAAGGCGGAGCAGTTGATCAAAAAAGCGAATGAACTGGTGCAGAATGAACCGGCCTACATCGACAGCCTGGGCTGGATGCATTTCAAAAAAGGTCGCCATGCGGAGGCTTTGAAGGAGTTGCTGCGCGCGGAGTCATTGATGGAAGAACTGGCTCCGGAAGACGCGGAAATCCTTGAGCACATCGCGCTGACTTATGAACGGCTCGATGATGAAGCCAAGGCAAAGGAATACTGGCAGAAGACATTGGATCTGGATCCCACCGATGAAGAAATTCGTCAGCGTGCGATGAAAGGCTTGGGCATGCAGTTGCCTGAATCCAAGCCAAAGCATCCATCCGATGAAGAAGGTGTGAGGCTGCCGTAAGTTCTGTGCGAGGCTCATCAGCCTCGAGTGGCGGGGTTTGACGAAACCGGCATCCGTGGCAGGTTGAAATGGAGAAATCATGCTGGCCCCTCTCGACCGAAAATTGCTGCGCGACTTGGGGCGCATGAAAGGCCAGATGGTGGCGGTGAGCCTGGTGATGGCTTGCGGTTTGACCATGATGATCATGACGCGATCATTGATCCTTACCCTGGAGGGAACGCGTGATGCCTATTATCAAACCAACCGCATGGCGGATGTGTTTGGATCGTTGAAACGCGCTCCCATGGCCATGGCGGATCGGATTGCGCAACTACCGGGCGTTGCTGCGGTGGAACCACGAGTCGTGGTGGAAGTGACGCTGGATTTGCCCTGGCTGACGGAGCCGGCGACAGGGCATATCGTGTCGTTGCCGGAGGATCGGCCGCAGATTCTGAACCAGCTGTTTTTACGCAAAGGCCGCATGCCAAGGTTGGATGAACGTCGCGAGGTGGTGGTCGGTGAAGCGTTTGCGTTGGCGAACAAGCTGGAGCTTGGCGATACGGTCGCGGCGATCATCAATGGGCGGCGCGATTCGTTGGTGATCACGGGCATCGGCCTGTCGCCGGAGTTTGTTTTTGAGGCGCGCGCCGGAGAGACGTTGCCAGACAACAAACGGTTTGGGGTGATCTGGATGAACTACCGTGCGGTGGCGGTGGCTTACAACATGGATGGCGGATTTAATGATGTGTGTGTGGATTTGGCTCCCGGTGCGAACGCCGAAGAGGTGATCGAGCAGATGGATCTTCTGCTGGAGAATTATGGGGCGTTTGGAGCGTTCACGCGAAAGGACCAGCCATCGGCTCGGCGGCTTGATGATGAATTGAGTGTGTTGCGGGCCTTGTCGGTCGTGTATCCAATTGTGTTTTTGAGTGTGGCAGCGTTCATGGTCAATGCGGTGCTGGCGCGGTTGATCCGCCTGCAGCGTGAGCAGATCGCGCAGTTGAAGGCCTTGGGATATTCATCATGGCAGGTGGGGGTGCATTATTTGAAGTTTGCGTTGGTGATCGTGTGTTTGGGAACTGTGCTCGGTGGAGTGGCGGGCAAATATCTGGGCACGGGACTGGTAAACATGTTCACGCAGTTTTTTAAGTTTCCGACGTTGGAGTTTCAGTTCGATTATTCGGCGCTGGGACTGGCGTTGGTGGTGAGTGCAGTTTCGGCCACAGTGGGCGTTTATGGCGTGGTGAAACAGGCGGTTTCGTTGCCGCCGGCAGAGGCCATGAGGCCGGAACCACCGGCGGACTTCAAACCGTCGTTGTTGGAGCGGATGGGATTGACGAAAGGGATGTCACCCGGATTCCGAATGGCCTTGCGCAACATCGAGAGGAAGCCGTTTCAGTCGATCTTCACGATGGCGGGTTTGGCTTTGGCGACGGGATTGATGGTGTTGCCGGGGGCGATGGGCAACAGCATTGATTATCTGCTGACGTTTCAGTGGAACCTCGCGCAGCGTCAGGACGTGGTGGTTTTTCTAACCGAGCCCGCAGGTGGCAGCGGCTTTCATGATCTGACGCATCTCCCCGGAGTGCAGCATGCCGAACCGGTGAGAAGTGTGCAGGCGCGCTTGAGATATGGTCATCGCTACCGGCGCATGGCCGTGACGGGACTGCCAAGAGATGCGGATCTGAACCGGTTGTTGAATGAAAAAGGCGACCCGATGACCATGCCCGAGGACGGGGTGATCATGTCAAAAATGCTGGGGGAAATTCTCGGGGTCGAAGTGGGTGACGAAGTGCAGTTGAATGTGTTGGAGGGTCAGCGGCCGACTCGTTCAGTGGTGGTGCGCGGATTGTTGACGGACTATTCCGGGGTGGCGGCCTATATGGATTTGGAGGCGTTGCGTCGCTTGATGCGCGAAGGCGATACGGTAAACGGGGCGTATTTGAAGGTGGATCAAACGCGGTGGGAGGATTTTATGAAGGAGGTGAAGGAGACGCCAAGGGTGTCGATTGTGCTGGTGAAGCGGGAGCAGTTGGCGGCTTTTCGGGAGACGATTGGGCAGACGATTGGGATTCTACGTTCGCTGTATTTCACGCTGGCGATCATTGTGGCCTTTGGTGTGGTTTACAACAGCGCGCGCATTGCGTTGTCGGAACGCAGTCGCGAGCTGGCGACGTTGCGGGTGGTGGGATTCACGCAACGCGAGGTGGGCAGCGTGTTGCTGGGTGAGTTGAGCATTCTGGTCCTGGCATCGCTGCCGTTTGGACTCTTGTTTGGTCGTGGACTGGCGATTTTTATCATGTCGTCGTTCAGCACGGAGTCGGTGCGCATGCCGCTGGCGGTGAGTCCGAGCACCTATTCCATTGCAGTGATCGTGGTGCTGACCGCGTCGGCGTTATCGTTCTGGGTGGTGAGCCGCATGCTGAGGAAGCTCGACATGGTGGGCGTGTTGAAAGCGCGGGATTGAGGATGAGTTTGTTGCTGCGTTTGGGGAAAGCGGGTCTAATTTAGGATAACATGTCTGTCAGCAGTGCTTCGACCAACGAGGAAAAAGAAACCGCGCCTTGGGAGGCGAAACGAACCCAGCCGAAACGTGGTCGTTTGCGCAAGGTGATCACCTGGGGACTGGGACTGGGTTTGCTGGTCTTCATTGGTTACGGCTTGAAACCGCAGCCGGTGGAAGTCGAGGTGGTGAGCGTGACGCGTGGACCTTTGACGGTGCATGTTTCGGAAGAAGGCAAGACACGCATTCGCAACCGCTATGTGCTGTCAGCGCCGGTGGCGGGTCAGATGCAGCGGGTGCCGTTCAAGGCAGGCGACAAGATCAAGGCGGGTGAAACGGTTTTGACGGCGATCGAACCGACGCTGGCTCCGCTGTTGGATGCCCGCAGCAAAGCGCAGGCGGAAGCACGGGTGGCGATGGCGGAGGCGGCGTTGAGCCGTGCCGGTGAGGCGGTGCAGATCGCGAAAACGACCGCGCAGTTTGCCGAGACCAATTGGGAACGGGTGAAGAAGATTGCGGATACCGGGAGTGTGTCGGCTTCAGATCAAGACAATGCCGAAAGTGCAGCCATGGTGGGCAAGCAGGAAGTCCAGTCAGCAGAGTTTGCTTTGCAGGTGGCGGAGTATGATCTTGAGCAGGCCAAAGCAGCATTGATGCAGATGGAGTCGCCGAAAGTTGCGGGTGCAGTGATTGAAGTGAAGGCACCCGTGACTGGCGATGTCTTGAAAGTCATGCAGGAAAGTTCTGCCGTGGTGACTCCTGGAACGGCCATCATGGAAGTGGGTGACCCACGCGACATCGAGATTGAGGCGGAGATCCTTTCGCGCGACGCCGTGGCCATTGAACCCGGTGCGATCGTGAGCATTGAACAATGGGGCGGTGAGCCATTGCGTGGCCGGGTGCGTCGCGTGGAACCGGCCGCCTTTACCAAGGTGTCAGCATTGGGGGTTGAGGAACAGCGTGTGATTGTGTTGGTAGATTTTGTCGATCCCCCACCGGAAGTGCAGCGACTGGGGGATCGCTATCGTGTTGAAGTTCGGGTGGCGGTTTGGAAAAAAGAAGACGTGATGTTGATCCCGGCGGGCGCGGTGTTTCGTGAAGGCAATTTGTGGCGCACTTTTATCTATGACAACGGCAAGGCCAAGGCGGTCACAGTGGAAGCGGGAAGAAGTGATGGTCGAATGACTGAATTGGTCAGTGGGTTGGAAGTGGGTGCTGAGGTGTTGCTCCACCCGCCAGACACGGTGATGGATGGGGTATCCGTGAAGAAGCGGAATTAGAAAAACAGCGCGGCTTTCTGATAACCAATGCGTTCGTAATACCCGAATCCGCAGATGGAGTTGGATTGCCCGTCGTCTCATGAGAGTCAATAATTACAATTATGTGTGCTTCGGATGCCGGACGTCAATTCGACATCCTTCATCAGCGGATCGGGCACCGAAATGCCTCACCTGTGAAGCCGAATGTTTCTGCCTCGGATACAAAGTGGAGGTTCCCCGACATGCCGATGTCAAAGCTTGGCAGAATCTCGAAAAAGAGTGCCGACGTCGACAACAGATGCACGAAGAAGAACGGATGCTCATTCGGGTTAGACGACAACATTTTCTGGAGCAAGAGATCCAGAGACTCGAAGCGATGCCTGAAAACCGGGATCGCAGGCGACAGATCAAAAACTTACAAGATCAGCTCGCAAGGATCATCGAAAATTAGGCCAATCATGAGTTGTAGGTCGAAGCGGAACTTCGCAGTGCCTCCCTACCTAGGGCGACTCTGATTATAAGTTCCCAATGGAATCGAATGATTGCAGAACTTGATGCTTTTACTGTAAACAAGTTAGCAGTCCCGCCATGAAATCAACGCTTCCTTGTTTCATCTTTCTCTTTTTGTGCTCGGTGGCCCCGGAACTTTTTGCGGTCGAATCGAAGCGACCCAACATCGTCTTCATCGTTGCCGACGATCTTGGATACGGCGAGCTTGGTTGCTACGGCGGAAAGGAGATCCCCACACCGAACCTTGATCAGCTCGCAGCGGATGGGTTGCGATTCACCAATGGCTACGTCACGGCGCCGTTCTGTGCGGCTTCACGCGCGGGGTTGCTGACCGGGCGTTTTCAGACTCGCTTCGGGTTTGAGTTTAATCCTATTGGCGCAAAGAATGTGGAGCCGGGTATTGGTTTGCCGGTGAGCGAGAAGACCGTCGCTGACCGGCTCCGCGATGTGGGTTACGTAACTGGTCTTGTCGGGAAGTGGCATCTCGGGGGAACGGCGCCTTTTCATCCGCAGCGTCGGGGGTTCGACGAATTTTTTGGCTATCTGCATGAGGGCCATTTTTATGTGCCGCCGCCGTGGAAAGGCGTGACGACCTGGCTGCGTCGCAAGACCCTTCCGGGTGGCGGCAAGGGACGTTGGACTTCGCCCGATGGTCGCGTGGTGTGGAGCACTCATCTGGGGATCAATGAGCATGAATACGACACCGACAACCCGCTCCTGCGTGGAAGCCAGCCGGTGGAGGAAAGGGCAAATCTGACCGATGCGTTCACGCGTGAGGCTTGTGATTTCATCGAGCGGCATCGCACGCAGCCATTCTTTCTGTATCTTGCTCACAGCGCGGTGCACAGTCCGATGCAGGGGGCGGACGACTACATGAAAAAGTTTGCGCACATCGAAGACATCCAACGTCGGATCTTCGCGGCCATGCTGGCGCATCTGGACGACAGCGTTGGTGCGGTAATCGCGAAATTGCGCGAGACGGGTGTCGAAGAAAACACGCTGGTAGTTTTCTTGAGTGACAATGGTGGGCCCACGAAAGAACTCACGTCGAGCAACGCGCCGCTGCGCGGAGGCAAAGGGCAACTGTGGGAGGGAGGCATTCGCGTGCCGATGATTATCTCATGGAAAAGTGCGGGACGGGTCGGACGGGTGATCGAAGATCCGATGATTTCAATGGATGCCACGGTCACGGCATTGGAAGTTGCAGGTGCCGGATCGGATGAGTTAAAAAAGCTCGACGCCATAAGTCTGATGCCGTTGCTGACTGAACAAATGAATGAAGTGCCAGATCGTCCGCTGTTCTGGCGGATGGGCAAAAGAAACGCGATGCGCAGTGGTGATTGGAAGCTCATCCGCGATGGCGGGGAATGGGAGTTGTATGACCTCGCGCGTGACATCGGCGAATTGAACAATCTTGCCGCCCGGGAACCCGACCGCGTAAGGCAGATGTCCAGGTTGTGGGAAGAATGGAGCGCTGAACAAAGTGAACCGCTTTGGAAATGAACGGGCGGATGAAGTGTTTCGGTTTCAGGTAGATTGATTTCCATCCATGTCCGAAAACGGCGAGCGCGATCTTTCAGATGCGTTAGCTTGTAGGCATGTCAGCACCTCCAGATCCGGAACTTTGCTATCATGCGTTGAAGGCGCATGACCGGCGGTTTGACGGGGTGTTTTTTGTGGGGGTGACCTCGACGGGGATCTATTGTCGACCGGTCTGCACGGCGCGGGTGCCGAAGCGCGAGAACTGCCGCTTTTTTCATCATGCAGCGGGAGCTGAGGCGATGGGGTTTCGACCATGTTTGCGTTGCCGACCGGAGCTGGCGCCGGGTCTTTCAAATTCAGATGCGACTGCCAGCGTGGATGCGATTGACCGGCTGTCCCATGCGGCTTTGCAACAGATTGAGTTGGGTGCCTTGAGTGATGGCGAAAGCCTGGAGTCGCTGGCGGAAGACTTGGGAGTTTCGTCCCGACACTTGCGTCGGGCGGTGCAGCAGAGCTTTGGCGTGAGTCCGATTGAACTTGCCCAGACGCACCGGCTGCTGATGGCAAAGCGGTTGTTGACCGAGACATCGTTGTCGGTCACCGAGGTTGCCTTGGCAAGTGGGTTTAGGAGTTTGCGACGGTTCAATGCGCTGTTCCAGACTCGCTATGGGCTGAATCCCACGGGCCTTCGGAAGGGCGTTTCCGCTGGTCAGAAGACAGACGGCGATCTGTTGCTATTGACGCTTTCCTATCGTCCTCCGCTGGCTTGGCGGGTGCTGCTTGCTTATCTAAAACGACGTGCCATTCCCGGGGTGGAGCTTGTCACTGATACCCACTATGCGCGCACGGTTTCGATTGGTGATTGTCGGGGTTGGGTGCGCGTGAGTCATCTCGAATCGATTCATGCTTTGGAGGTCGAACTCTCATCAAGTTTGCTGCCAGTGCTACCCAAGGTGCTTGGGCGCATTCGACAAGTGTTTGATCTGGACGCGAATCCGGAAATGATCGCCGCTCATTTTTCCGGTGATCGACTGTTGGGGCCGATGGTCCAAAGAGAACCCGGGCTGCGCGTTCCTGGTGCTTTCGATGGTTTTGAAACGGCGTTGCGCACCATTCTTGGTCAGCAGGTGACGGTCGCAGCGGCCACAACGATGATGGCCCGATTGAACGCGGCATTTGTGGAACCAGCGAGCACGCCCATCCCCGAATTGAATCGGTGGCCATTGCGTGCGGGTCGGATTGCAAGTCTTCAGATGGATGATCTAGGCAGGCTCGGCGTCATCCGCCAGCGGAGCGCGTGTATTCTGGCCTTGGCGGCCGAAGTGGTATCGAAAAAGGTTCGACTTGCACCCGGATTGCATGCGGCCCAAACGATGAGTCGGTTGCTTGATATTCCGGGCATCGGCGCCTGGACGGTCGAATACCTGAGCATGCGGGTGTTGCGCTGGCCGGACGCGTTTCCGGCTTCGGATCTTGGGGTGCGAATGGCTTTGGGTCGCATCACGGCCAAAGAAGCGGAAAAACGCTCATCAGCCTGGAGACCTTGGCGCGCTTATGCGGTGCAACACCTCTGGCATTCCCTTGAAACCACAAAAATCTCGTCATGAACCCGATCTATTTTTCTTATTATGCGAGCCCGGTTGGAACCCTGCTGTTGAGCAGTCACGGACAAGCCTTGAATGGCGTTTGGATCGTGGGAGAAAGTCACGCACCTCGAGTAGATGCGACCTGGGTGCCAGATGAGCACCGGTTCGCAAAGGCCAAGGAACAGTTCGATGCCTATTTTGCGGGTGAGCTTCAAACCTTTGATCTCGAACATGCCGCGTGCATGGGCACCGGTTTTCAACAGCAGGTCTGGAAAGCGCTGGCGGAAATTCCTTATGGTTCAACGATCAGTTATGCGGAGCTGGCACGGCGGATTGGAAATCCAGCAGCGGTGCGGGCGGTGGGATCGGCGAATGGTCGTAATCCGATTTCGATCATCGTGCCGTGTCATCGGGTGATCGGAGCGAATGGTTCGCTTACCGGCTACGGCGGTGGATTGGCGGCAAAAAAGTGGTTGTTGGAACATGAAGCGCGACACGCGTTCTCGACGTTCACGCTTCAATGATGATGATTGACGGGGCGGACTTGCGATGCGAAGCAGGTGGTCCACTTAACCGATTTTTCATTTTATGGCTACTGCACGCGAAAAAGGCATTCAATTTCTCAAGGACAACGCCACCAAGGAGGGCGTGACCACCACAGCCAGTGGGCTACAATACAAAGTCCTCACCGAAGGAACCGGTAAAAGCCCAAAGGCGACCGATACGGTGGTGGTTCACTACAAGGGCACGCTTCTCAATGGCGAGGAATTCGACAGTTCTTATGCGCGTCGTGAACCGGCGGAATTTCCGTTGAACCGCGTTATCAAGGGCTGGACCGAAGGGGTGCAGTTAATGAACGTGGGTTCGAAATTTGAGTTCTACATTCCTTCCGAGCTTGCTTATGGCAGCCGCGGCGCGGGCGGTGACATCGGCCCGGATGAGACGCTGATTTTCCAGGTGGAATTGCTGAAGATCTGGGATTGATCGCAACTAAGATTTGAATTGGGGAGGGACAGGAATGTCCCTCCTCCTATTTGATTAAGCCCAGCGATTCCAGACGGCTTTAACGGCGGGTTGGGCTTGTTCCCAGCTGAGACGAGAATCGCCTTTCGCTTCTTGCCAGCGTCCTTTGAGGATGCCTTCGAGATCTTCGAAACTGCTGGTGCGTTGCAGCTCTTTGGTTTCGTAGCCAAGCCGGTAGGCGGGGGCGTAGTCGGCAAAGTTATATTGAGGATCGAAGTAGGCTTCGTTGCCGCATTGCTGCTGCCAGTGCGATTCTTCCGACTCTGGACTGATGGCTTCCACGGCGCGGTCGGTTGGATCTTGGGACTCAGCCACATTCTTGCCCATGAGTCCGCCGGCAACTGATCCAGCCGCGGCACCAATCACGATGCCCACGGGACCACCGACGGCACCAATGGCAGCACCGGTGAGACCTCCGCCCAAGGCACCAACTCCGGTTCCAACCGGGTGGGAGCTGGGTTCACCCGTGATGGGATCGAGGTTCTGATCGTGTTCCAATTCTGCTTCGCGTTCGGTTTCCATGGGTGTTTATTTGGTTCGGTTTAACTCTCCCGGGTAGCATTTCGGTCCCAGGCGGCTTTGATGGCGGGTTGGGCCTGTTCCCAGCTCAGCGGTGATTTGCCTTTCGACGACTCCCACAAATAGCGAAGGTTGGCTTCTTGATTTTCGAACCTGCTGACGGATTGCAGTTCCTTGGTTTCATACCCGAGACGGTAGGCGGGGGCATAATCGGCATACGTAAACCGATCGTCGAAGTAGGGTTCGTCGTGGCAGTGGTAGGCCCAGTAGGACGCTTCGGAGGCGGGGGTGGAAGAGGAAGGGATGCCGTGGGATTGAAGGTGGGCGGGTTCGGCCACATTCTTGCCGAGCAATCCTCCGGCGACCAGGCCTGCCACCGCTCCGATCATGGCGGCGATGGGACCACCGACTGCACCGAGGGCGGCTCCGGTGATGCCTCCGCTGAGGGCTCCGATACTGGTGCCGACGGGGTCGATGGCCGTTCCCGCAGGAGCGGGGTCATGGGAAAGTTGGCGGTGCTGGCGCTGGCTGGTCATGATAAAGGGGATTCGTGCGCCAGGGAGTTTCTGCGCGTGCTTTTGGCGTGGACGTTGTCAACTGGACGATTGTGTGTCATGGTGGCGGCCCTCCATGCCGCGCGTTTATATCAAGACTTATGGCTGCCAGATGAATGAACGTGATTCCGAACAGGTTTCACAAATGTTCATCGAGCGTGGCTATACCATGACGCCGACGGAGATGGATGCGGATGTGGTGCTGATCAACACGTGCTCGGTGCGCGATCAGGCGGAGCAGAAGGCGATTGGCAAGATGGGGATGGTGAACAAAAATGTGCGGCGTCACCGTCCGCATTTGGTGACGGGTTTTATGGGGTGCATGGCGCAGAGCCGTGGCGGCGAGTTGCTGGATCTGGGAAAATCGAAGGTGGATCTGGTGGTGGGCACGCAGAAATATCACCGCGTGGTGGAGTATGTGGAGCAGCTGGTGCGCAATCGTGAAGAGCGGCAGATGGATGAGGAACGGTTTTCGATCGTGGATGTGGCTGAGGAGGAGGCTTCGCAGAACAGCATTCGCGATCACATTTTGAAGGACGGGCAGGCGACGGCGTTTGTGAGCATCATGCAGGGCTGCAACATGAAATGCACATTTTGCATTGTGCCTTACACGCGGGGCGGAGAGCGCGGCAGGCCGATTGCGGAGATCGTCGAGGAGGTGCGTCGGCTGGCGGATCGCGGGGTGAAGGAGGTGACATTGCTGGGGCAGATCGTGAATTTGTATGGTCGGCATGAGTTCCCGGCGGTGGATGGCAAGAGTCCGTTTGTGCAATTGCTTGAAGGAGTGCATGGCGTGGACGGGATTGAGCGGATCAGGTTCACGAGTCCGCATCCAATTGGATACAAAAAGGATCTGATTGAGGCGTTTACGTATCTGCCGAAGCTGGCCGAGCATGTGCATCTGCCGTTGCAGAGCGGGTCGGATGCCATCTTAAAAAGGATGCACCGGCCTTACACGACGGCGCGATTTGAGGAGTTGGTGGCAAAAATTCGCGAAGCGCGGCCGGGGATTGCGGTGACGACGGACATCATCGTGGGGTTCCCGGGCGAGACGGAGGAGAATTACCTGGAGACGCGGGCGTTGTGCGACCGGGTGAAATTTGAGAACGCGTTCATTTTCCGTTATTCAAAACGACGTGGGACGCCTGCGGCAGAAATGGATGAGTCGATCCAGGTGTCGGAACGGGTGAAAGAGGAGCGGAATCAGGATTTGCTGGCGCTGGTGAATGGTCACGTGCAGGCGAAGTATGCGGAACTGGTGGGGCAGAAGGTGGAAATTCTTTGCGAGGGTCCGAGCAAAACGGTGTCGACACGACTGATGGGGCGCACGCGGACCAACAAGATCGTCGTGTTTGATGGCAATCCGGCGCGGCATGTAGGGCAGATTTTTGACGTGCAGGTGAGCGGGTTTGAGAATTTCACGCTTTACGCGGATGCGATTCTCTCCGACTAGCAGCGTCGCACTTCGACGACCGATTTCATTTCCACCTTCCTCCATGCAAGCTCTCTACGACTGGATTTTTCATCAGAATGCCGATGGCAGCGGGCTGACGCTGAAGACGGCGGGCCTGATCCTTGGGCTGGCTTTGCTGGGCAAACACCTTTGGGCTTGGTTGAATGTGGACACGGTCAGTTCCTTTCTGAAGGCATTTCCACGCAGCCGGTTCTGGGGCGTGGCTTTGATGGTGGTTTGCCTGGCGTGGAGCATGTTCCTCGCACTTCACATGGACATGGGAGAGTTTTTCACCATGCGGCGCTGGCTGCTGATGATTTTGCCGGCGACTTTCATTTTGGTGGTGATGTATGTGCCGGAGTTTCTGGCAGTGCGGGCATTGGGGACTCTGCTGCTACTGGCGGCTTCGCCGGTGTTGCATGCGTCGTTTTTGCAGCCTCAGATCAGCCGTCTGCTGCTGCCGATTTTGGCATATGCATGGATCATCGGTGGCATGTTTCTTGTTGGGATGCCCTATCTGATGCGGGATGCGGTGACGTGGTTGACCCAGTCGAAGGGCCGGATGAAAGCGGCGGCGCTGGCGGGAGCGGCTTACGGGGCGTTGATTCTGGTGTTTGCGCTGACCAGCTGGTGATTGGCCTATGTCGATGGGCAAACAACGGCGGGTGCTGGTGATCCGCGGCGGGGCGGTGGGCGATTTCATCCTGACTTTGCCGGCGATTGAACTGCTGCGCGAGAATATCGCGGGGGTTCATTTGGAGGTGTTGGGTTATGCGCCGATCATTGAGCTGGCGAAGGCGGGGGGACTGGCGGAGCAGACACGCAGTCTTGAGCATGCGTCGATGGCCAAGCTTTTTGTGCCGAATGCCACGATTGATCCGGCATTGGTGGAATACCTGTGCGGGTTCAATTTGGTGGTGAGTTATCTGTATGATCCCGACGGCTATTTTCGGGGGAATCTGGAGCGGATCGGGGTGAAGACCCTGCTGGAGGTGCCGCATCGAGTGGAGGCGGGCAAGGGACATGCGGCGGAGCAACTGGCCAAACCGTTGGAGAAGCTGGCGATGTTTTTGGATAATCCGGCTTCACGATTGAAGATCGAATGTGGGGAAATGTTGGAAGGCGACGTGCTCGCGGTGCATCCAGGCAGTGGATCGCTGTTGAAGAACTGGCCGGTCGATCGTTGGATTTCTTCGGGCGCGGCATTGATGAAGTCTTTTCCACAGTTGAAGCTGGCGTTGATCACCGGCGAGGCGGAACGGGAACGGGGCATCACGGAGAAGGTATTGGAAGGATGGAAAGGGCTCAGGGTGGAGCACTGGGATCAATTGCCTTTGCCGGAGCTGGCCAGTCGGTTGTCCGGTTGTCGGGGATTTATGGGGCATGACAGCGGCATTTCGCATCTGGCGGCGGCCTGCGGGGTGCCATGTTTGTTGTTCTTCGGTCCGACCGATCCGGCGATCTGGGCGCCGAGGAACAGCGGCGTGGAAGTTTTTGTCGAGGCTGGAGGAAATCTTGCTGGGCTGAGCCTGTCGCAGGGTTTGGCACTGATGGAGGATTTTGCGACGAGACTGGTCAATAAAAAATGATGCGCAAGCTTGTCCGTTGCGCTTCTTCCACTAAATAATGTGCTCATGTCCGAAAAAGAACGCCCCAAATTCCGCACCTTCCTGATGTTCGGCGCCCCGGGCAGCGGCAAGGGAACCCAGGGGGTCGTGCTCGGCACCATTCCCCGTTTTTATCACATGGCTTGTGGTGATGTTTTCCGTTCGCTCGACACCCGCACTTCGCTGGGTCAGGAGTTCATCAATTATTCCAGCCGGGGTCACCTGGTGCCGGACGAAGTCACCGTGAGGTTGTGGCGGGTGAACATCAATGACCGGGTCAAGACCCACCAGTTCAAGGCGGACATCGACTTTTTGGTGCTCGACGGCATTCCGCGCAACGTGGAGCAGGCTCGTTTGCTCGAGGAGGACATTGACGTGTTGCAGGTGTTCCATTTGAGCTGTCCCGACCGGGCTGAACTGGCGCGGCGTCTGCGCAAGCGGGCGCTGAAGGACAATCGTTTTGATGATGCGAATGAAGAGGTGATCCAAAAACGCATCCGCACCTATGAGGAGGAGTCGAAGCCGATTCTTGAATACTATTCGCAGGGCAAATATGCTGGACGTCAGGTGGTGACGGACATCAACGCAACCGAGACGCCGGTGAAAGTGGTGCACAGCATCCTCAGTCGCATCATGGAGCTGGATGAGTGGAAAAAGGTGGGCAGTCTGGTGGTGTGAAGATTTGTCCCCAGCTATCAACCTTTCTGATTCAGCTGCATTTCATTCAGGGGCGAAGAACTTGGCCGTAGGTGCCCAGACGCCGTTGCCAATCCGATTCTGATCTTTCAAAGAAGGCGAAGGAGAGGGATATGGGTTTTGAGCGCCAAGGGCGCGGCTCTACGACAGCCTTGGGCAACGCCCAAGGATAGACGGACCGTTCTTTGAAGGGCTGAAAGCCCGCCTTATCGTGTCGACGGTTGTAAACCAACTGCGTGGTCTTAGTCATAAAGCCCGGGTTGTTGCCCCGCTTCTAGCGCGCTCGAACGAACCCCACGCCAAAAATTCTTTAAGAAGCATGTCACAAAATTTGTTTCCCTTACAACTGGGTGAAAGCGTAATTGATTGGGCGTGAGGCGGTGTTTAGCATTGCCTGCGCACAAAAAGTTCGCTAAGAATTAATTTCGAATCGCGTTATAAACAGGGGTGGTCCTGCCGCCATAACAATTAGAATTGCAAACAAAGTGCTACATTTCTGGCAGAGAAAATGCTAAAAAAATTTGGAAGAAGTCTAAAAAACCTGTGTTAGACTCTTCACCCCCCAAAAATTAATTTCCCCTTTCACACACTTTCTTATGGCAAGCATGGAACTCGACGGCGGCATTAAAATCTATCTGCGCGAGATCGGCAAGACAGATTTGCTGACTCCCCAACAAGAGGTGGATCTCGCCGAACGCATCAAAAAAGGCGATCCAGAAGCTCGCTCCCACATGATCCGCGCCAACCTTCGGTTGGTGGTGAAGATCGCCCAGGATTACGCCAACTACGGTCTTCCTCTTCTCGACTTGATTTCTGAAGGCAACATCGGCTTGATGAAAGCCGTGGAGCGTTTCGACCCCAACAAGGGCGGCAAACTCTCTACCTATGCGGCCTGGTGGATCAAACAATCGATCAAACGCGCCTTGGCCAACCAGTCCAAGACCATCCGCCTTCCTGTTCACATGGTGGACAAGATCAGCAAGATGCGTCGTGTGGCCATGGCGATGTCTGAAGAACTCGGTCGTGAACCCACGGATGACGAACTTTCCGAAGAGATCGGCATTGACCGCGGCAAATTGAGCCAGTTGAAGGTTGCTTCGATGCGTCCTGCCTCCCTTGATGCGCCAATCAGCGACGACGACTCCACCGAATTCGGTGAAATCGTTGGCGATGAAAACGCGCAGACGCCGTTTGATTTGCTCAGCCACAAGAACATGCACAGCCAGCTCGACGGATTGTTGACCGTGCTGGATGAACGTGAGCGCAAGATCATTGATGCCCGTTTCGGTTTGAATGGCCAGAAATCCCGCACACTTGAAGAAGTGGGCCAGGAGTTTGGCGTCACCCGCGAGCGTATTCGTCAGCTGCAAAACATCGCGTTGCGCAAGCTTCGCCGTGCCTTGCAGAAGAAGGAAGATCCGATTCCAAAAGCGCTGCGCAATGCCGGTGGCAAAAAAGGCCGCAAGAAGAAGAAGGAATCCGTGATCGCGGATTGATTCGTTCTCTCGAAGGGAGCGCGGACACTCTTGTCCGCTTCAGTTTCTGGCTGAGTGGACACGAGTGTCCGCGCTCACTTAAGTCCAGCGGTGGATCCGACTGTCCAGATTAAACACCTGACCGGAAGTGTGCGGCATTTGCTTGTCCAGAAACGCAATGAAACGAGCCACGCTGGCCGGATCATTGAAGCGGTTGAGCACGTGGGATTGTTTGAAATTCTCTCGTTGGGCATCGTTGAGATGAGCGGTCATCCGAGTCTCGAGAAAACCGGGGAGCACGACGTTCACCCGGATGTTCCGCGATCCATATTCACGAGCCAGACTGGCGGCCAAACCGTGCAGTGCCGCTTTAGAGGCGGCGTAATTGGATTGGCCAGCGGTGCCGTTGAGAGCAGCATGAGAACTGATAAAGACAATGTGGCCATTGCGCTGCTTCGACATCATTTTGAGCGCGGCTCGGGAAATAAGGGAGTGCCCGGTGAGGTTGACCGACAGGACTGCCTCAAAATCTTCCGCAGTCATTTGGAGTAGGGGTTTGTCCCGAATGATGCCGGCGTTGCAGACGAGGAGGTCGAGTTGACCAAGCTGCTTGATGTATTCCCAAACGGAGTCTGCGGAACGGATGTCCAGCTCTGCCTTTCCTGGGGCATAAACAGAGTATTCCTGGGCAGTTAGTTCGGATTTCAGTGCCTGGGCGAGATCACCATGCCCCCCCGTTATGAGTGCGATGGGCATGATCGGAGTGAGTGGGTTGAAAAAGGCATGCGCGTGTTGAGGGCTGACGAGCCAGACTCTCAACTCTCAACTCTCAACTCTCAACCATTTCTCATGGCACCGGTTTCTCCGAGAACATGGCGGCATTCTTGTCGTAAGTGAGCTTGGTGCCGGAAAGCTGGGCAAGGTAATTGAGCACTTCGGTCAGCGGAACATTGGACAAATTGATGCTCACAGGACGATTCCCGAGATCACCACTCTTGAGGATGATGTTGGGGGTGATTTTTTGATCAGTGGCCTTGCGCGTATAAAAGCGCACCGCTTCAATGGCTTCATTGAGGGCGACATTGTCAAACTCGATCTTTTCGATGATGATCTTGTCGTAGCTGTTCTTGAGGGTGGTGTTGTCGACGCCAAGAATTTGTTGGATCTGCGCGAGCATGGCACGCGTGGGCACGTGATCGGGATTTCGGGCAGCCACGACCCGCAACTTTTCGCGGGCCTGTTCCATGTGACCGGCGTTGTAGAGGGCGCGACCTTCCTCATAAAGCGCCTGCAGATTTTGGGCGTGTCCCTGAAGCGGGGAGATGAAAGCGGCCAGGGCCGCGAGTAATAGAAGCGGTTTGATGTTCATGGCTGGAGCGGGTGACAGGTTGGATTGTGCCCAGAAATGGAATTTGACGTCAAGAGTTTTCCGATTCGGGGCCGATAAGCAATCCCCGGGACAAGAATGCGGGAAGAAGCCAAACATTTTAAAAACCTCACCAGAGTGTTGATCGTATCGTTCCATACAGCGCGCTTTTGGGCGTGTGATGATGTTTTCTTTATCCACCATGAATACCACCGTGCAGACCGCCGCGACCGGACGCAAGTTTCCGAAATTCGACCTTGGCCGACTCCTTACCTCCGTTTTTGAGCCGACCTATGGCCGGAAAGTTTGCATCCTCATCGATCTTCCCGATTTGGCGGAGGCGAAAGATTATGCGTTTTTGAAAAATCCCCAACGCGCGGTCCAGCAAAAGGCTCACGAAGTTTTTTATCTTGGTTTGAAGAATGGCGTGGCGGAAGAGCTGGCTTTGTCGGGTGGAGAAATGTTTGCGTATGTGGAAACCGGTGGGAGCAACCTGGATTTGCCAGATCGATGTGTCGATATGGTGGGCAATGAACTGAGCCTGGAGAAGGACATTTATCCAAATTATGACCTGATCCTATGCATCTCCACCTTTAGCGCCACCGCTCCTCTCACGGCGTTTGCCAAGCAGTATGGATTTCGTGGGGCCACCTTGCATGGATTGAACGACGTCATATTAAATTCAGGGTTGGCGGTGGATTACAATGACGTGAGTCGGGACGCGGAAAAACTCCGTCTCGCGATGACGAAGGCGGAGTGGGTGGAAATCGATTTCACCGTGGATGGCGGCGAAGACATGACCGTGCGTCTGGAGCTGGGTGGTCAGGAAGCGCAAAAAAGTCACGGACTTTGTCGTGGCGATACCCCAGACATCGCCAACTTGCCGGCGGGAGAGGTCTATTTTGTGCCACAAGGTGCCGAGGGGACCTTTCCGTTGAAGTATGAAGACGGCACGCTTGGAAAACTGACGGTAACCGGCGGTCGAATCATCAAGGCGGAGTTGATCGAAGGCAAGCAGTCCACGATTGATGAGCACAATCGCAAATTGCAGGATGATCCCATGACGGGCGTGTTGGGCGAATTGGGTTTTGGCACCCAAGTGCTGCCGGTTTCCGGAGCGGACATTCAAGACGAAAAAGTGCTGGGAACCTGCCATCTGGCGACCGGTCGGGACGATCATTTGGGCGGCCACATCACGCCGGATTTGTTCAAGAAACGTCAGAACGCCACGCATGATGACATTCTGTTTGCCCCGCACAAAACACCGAACTTTGACATCAAACAGGCACGCATGCATCGGGATGGTCAGACCATGGTATTGATCGAGCATTTTCAACCTATGGGATATTTGCTGAAGGCGTTGGAGATTTAATCTGATCATTGAGGTGAAGGCCTGCTTGATGCGGGCTTGGTGTGATGAATGGATGATGAAGTCCCCATGATCGAAGAAAACATTTACGAAACGCCCAAGCTGCATGTCGAATACCTGCTGTTTCATTACGGCAGTGATGAGGAGGTGTTGCCATGGGAAAACGGACCGAAGGAGGCGCTTGGATTTGCCACGCGCACGGTAAGTGAATTGCTTCGCCCGGAACTGTTGCCTGAGACCGCAGGGACGCGGGCGCTCGACCTCGGTTGCGCCGTCGGACGTTCTTCATTTGAACTTTCCAAGGTGGTCGAAGAGGTCATTGGGATTGATTACTCGATGAGTTTCATTGAAACCGCCGAGCACATTCGTCAGCATGGATCGGTGAGTTACCCGCGCGTGGATGAAGGTGATTCATTTACCCCCTGCACCGCGCACCGGCCGGAAGGGTCCTTTTCGGAACGGGTAAAATTCGAGCAGGGCGACGCCATGTTGCTGCGCGAAGATTTAGGTTCGTTCGATGTGGTGCATGCCGCCAATTTGTTATGTCGACTTGCCGATCCGCAGCGTCTTTTGCAACAACTCCCCGCATTGGTGAAACCCGGTGGGCAGTTGCTATTGGCAACCCCATGCAGCTGGTTGGAGGAGTTCACTCCCAAAGACAACTGGCCGGTGGGTTCTACGTTCGAGTGGCTGAAAGAACGTTTGCTAGGACACTTTGAGTTAGACGAACAAAAGGATCTCCCTTTTCTGATCCGCGAACACGCCCGCAAGTATCAATGGAGCGTGGCACTAGGAACACGCTGGATCCGCCGGTCGGACTAGCCCAAAAGGAGCAGGGACATTCTTGTCCCTGTCATTTTTCTCCCGGAGCTGACTCCGCTTCGCGGCCCCATCAACCTGCTATCCATTAGCAAAAAAATATAATCTTGTTATCCCGGCTAAAAGATAAGCCTGGATAACCAAACTTCCGGATATCATCTCCTTGGTAACATTATCAAGATTGATTGCTGATCAAAAATAAGCATCAACCATTCAAAAATCTCATTTATCGCATGCAATAAAAATATCGACACTCCGCGCCCAAACTGATTTCATCACTGAATAATTCGCCAACGAATTAACAATAAAATCATTCAGCTGTCCCCCGCGATGAAATCACAGCTCAAACTCCCCCGGCCTTCATCTGCCCGAAGCCAACTATTCCTCCCGCATTTCCGCTCCCGCTGGATCGCCGCCCTGCAATTCCTCTGCACTTTCTTCTGGACCCTGCAACCCCTTCCCGTCGTCAATTCCTACCAACACGACTCCAACGGCGACGGCATATCCGAAGAGCATCCCAACCCCACCGACCCCAATGACAGTTGGTGGAACCTAGACAGCGACGGGGACAACCTCACGAATGCCGAAGAAGTCGCCTTCGGCTCCGATCCCTATTCCATCGACTCAGATACAGACTCCATCACCGACCGTGATGAACGTGACCTCACTCAAACCAACCCCTGGCAATGGGACAGCAATAGCGATGGCTTTTCGGATCACGACGAATTTTACGGCTGTTATTCTGTGAACTATCACCGCTTCTCCGACCCCAGCGATTCCGCCTACAATTACCCCTTCTACTCTTTCGCCGATGCGGACGGCGATGGGATGAAAAATCACGAAGATTATTACCCGCTCGACCGCGACAACGACGGCATTGAAGATTGGCAGGATGGTTATCCAGATGATTTCTACAACGGTAACTATTACAGCGATTACACCACCGACAGCGATGGGGATGGCATGCCGGATTACACGGATCCCTACCCTTATGACTCCTCCAACGGATACTACTCCATGGACAGCGACTACGATGGGACGCCAGACTACCTGGACTCCTATCCTTATGATCCAAGCAACGGATACGATTACGGGGATTACGACAACGATGGGATTCAGAACTACGCCGATCCCTACCCTTACGATCCGAACAACGGTTCTTCATCAATAAACGACCCCGACAGCGACGGCGATGGCATGCCCGACCACTCCGATCCCTATCCTAGCGATCCCTACAACGGCACTTACAATCCCTACGGTTTCGACGACGACAACGACGGCTATGTCAGCTATTTCGACTCCCATCCCGGTGACAGCACCCTATGGGATGATTGGAACGGCAATGGCATCAACGACAGCACTGAACCTGACACCGATGGCGACGGCATCATCGATACCAACGACGCCTATCCTAAAGACCCCTGGAACAACGCCGACAGCGACAGCGACGGCCTTACCGACCTCCAGGAAATCGGCTTCGGCTCCGTTCAGGGAATCGGAACCAGCGCCTACCACAACGATACCGACAACGACGACCTCACTGACTACGAGGAAGTCATGATCTACAAACTTACCCACCCTACCATAAGTCCCACCAATCCCAAAAGCCTTAGCGGCGTCTACCTCGACTACCAAATGGTTGACGCCACCGACACCGACCTCGACGGCATCCCCGACCGCATTGAACAATGGTATGCTGCCAATGGAGAACCTATGGACTACACCAACCCCGCCGATGGCGGCGGCGACCTCGACGGTGATCGCATCAACAATCGCACCGCTTACGAGCAAGGCTGGAGCCTCATTGCCTACCGTGGCCAATATGATTCCGACCTCGACCGCATGACAGATGCTCAGGAAGACTACTGGAGCTCCATCTACCCCGGCAGCTTTAACAAAAACCGATTTGCCGACGCGGTCGAAGACTACGATCAGGATGGCCTGTTCAATTACGAAGAACTCGAACAGAATCTAGACCCCGGGAATCCTCACAGCAAGTTCACGGGCATCACCGACGGCCAGTATGCGGCATGGCAACGCGCCATCGGCACTCCTGGCTACTATGGCTACCTTGACGGCCAACCCATCTCAACACCGCCCTCTCACGGCGAGCAAGCCGATTGGGACGGCGACGGTATTCCCGAGGGCTACGCCGCCTTTGTCAACGATGGTCATACTGTTCCCAACGGTCCCACCCATCCGGTGGATCAAGACAACGATGGCATGAGCAATGAATGGGAGCACCGGCACCAATTCGAGCCGCGTGATTCTCGCGATGCCGGACCGGCGACGGGCTTCGTGGTCGCCACCGAACCCACCGAAGGAAGAAACGAAAGCACCGAATCCGAATGGCAGGCTTATGAACTTGCCGTCTTGGGAGATTTTGACCGGGATGGGTTGAGCAACCTGCGCGAATTCCTACTCGGCACCCATCCGAAGATCGCCGATACCGATGGTGACGGCATCAATGATGGCACCGAAGTGCAGGCTGGAAGCAACCCCACCGACATCAACTCCGAGCCAACTACCGTCACCCCGATCACCCCGCCGAGAATCAACCTCGAACTTAGCGGCATCCATCTCCAAGGCGGCACCGGCAGCGGTAACTCCGGGACAGGCGGCGGCAACTCAGGAGGTGGCAGTGGAAACGGCAGCGGCAATAACAATGGTCCTCAACCCACCGAGGAAGAACTCGACAACGCCACACGCCTCACTCCCTTTATCGTTCAGTATAGCGGATGGAAAGGCGGCTCCATCAGTTCCGCAGGAGGCAGTTACTCTCCAGGAACCCCCGAAGGCGTCGGTATGCGTCCCGTTGCGTCAACTGCGCCATCAACCCCAAGCACCTACACCGGCTACATTCAAAAATATCGATACAAGCAACAGGGCGCGAATGACGCCCCGACCCCGGAACCTGTGGGTGATCCCATTGAGCACGCCGGTCTGTCAGGCGACTCTGCTGCGTGGATCACTGCCAACAGCACCCCGCAACCAGCCTATCACATCATCAAAACCAGCGTGGAAGCCCAGCGCGAACTCGACGGTAGGTTCATTCAAGCCCACAAAATCCTCATCACCACCGATTCGTTCAACGCCCCGGTCAACACCCAACAGGAAGCCATCGACGAAGCCACCTATCAAAATCTCAACCGTAACCCGGAGCCCACCAAGTATGCGTTGGGTCCTGTCACCACCTGGCAGAGCGCCTACACGGGAGGCGGCCCGGTCGAAAACCCGGAACCCGGTGAACCAGCGATGGAGGAATACATCATTGAAGCTGTTCCCGAACAAAACCATCCGCCCACGCACACCTACACTTCTCCGACCCCGGGATGGTATGGCAATCTGTTGAGCTATCCCGTCCAGTCCCAAAGCGAAGAGCATCAGGGTGAAAGCGTCAACCTCAGCCCCAAGCTTGAAACCCTGCCGAACGGAGACTTCTTCATCAAAAGCGTTCCCATCAAATGGAACGGAGGACCAGTAGCCGTGGCAAAAAACCGTTTGGAAGAGCGAGAAATTCAATATACAGGACCCGGAGGCGAACAAACCATGACAGGCTACTTTGGCACCGCGCAGCATGGCAAGGTCAGGGTGATCTGGACCAGCGAATGGGGTGGCATGCTGGATGAAACCACCAAAGCCGCCTGGCAATCACGTTATTTGGTGGCATTGGTTGATGTGACCGAACCCCATGATCAAAGCGGCCCGCAGACCATTGAGTATAAATGGGTGAAGTCCTTGAAGGAATTTATGGCCCAAAGCCAACCCACCGAAATCAAAGCTCCCGCCCCGTTTGCGGCCATGCTCAAATCCCAGGCCTTGGTCCTCCTCCCGGTGGAGTTACTGGTCGATCACAATCGCGATGGCGAGTTGAATACTTCGGATAACCCGACGGAAGAGAAACCTTTCCGGTTTTGGATCAATAACGATGATGATCCTGAATCAAATGATGAACTAGACGATGAGCCTGTTGCTGTTAGCGCAAGCAACGGCGGAATCCACTCTCCCCATATTGATGGCATCCGTGACTTGGAAGATTTTACGAGGCTACACCTAAATGTAGAGAGCATTTTAGAAATGCTAAAATCGGGTGATATGGAACTTGGATTCAAATTCGTGGAAGGCGACGGCTCTCCGCTCATTCGTATCTTTAATGCGGTTGACTTTGAGGAAGGTTCCGAAAGTTATCTCAAAGATAAAGATAAAGCGACTGAACAATGCACCGGTGAATTCCGACAAAAATTACTGTCAGTTGGTCGCTACAGTCAGGAATATCTCCCTAAGACATTCTGGCAGTCTGAAAAAGGCAACCGTCCTGTAGCCCATTTTATCTGGGAAGCGTCAGCCAAAGGCAAAGCCAAATTGGTGGTCATGTTTCGCAACAAATCTGGAACAGAATCAGAAGCTTGCGGCGTTTGGCTCAAGCTGATGGATGTTCACGAAATGTATCAACGCGCACGCATCACGGCTGAGCCAGAAGAAATAGATGATCCTTGGGATGATGATCGACCTGATGCGTTGCAATGGGTATGGGATCCAAATGGAAATCCACATGTCGAAGATCCAGACGTCGAGGAAAAAACTTTGATTTTTGTGCATGGATGGCGCATGACTTACCACGATTACGACAGTTGGGGGCAAACCACCTTTAAGCGCTTATGGCAGATGGGTTATAAAGGCAGGTTCTACACATTTCGATGGCCGACGCATAGTGGTGATAATGACGGGTTGCCAGACATTTATAAACCAGGAGCCACCACCTACAATCCTAGTGAATATCGCGCATGGCTCTCTGGGCCTGCCCTTGCGAACTTTGTCAACCAGTTGCCGAACGCTAATAATAGGTGTTTGTTCGCCCACAGTATGGGCAATGTCATCACCGGATCTGCTTTGAGAAATGGCATGAACTTAACGCGCTACGCTTTATGCAACGCAGCGATGGCAGCGCAAGCGTATGGTGATGAAACGGTCGATTTCAATTTCACCACTCCCGACACTGATCCTGACCAATCCACAAAAGATCAGTTTGGAATCACAGATAAATTTTTTGAAGCGACGCCGAAAACAAACTTCTTCCTAGAAACTGATTCAGCCCTCGCGGTATGGGAAACAAATAATCAACTCTTCAAACCAAATGAATTTATAATTCATGCCTATGCATATCGCCCAGGATTTCCTGTGGGGGAAAAATTAATTTACGGAGTTGTGGGGGCTAGCTTAGCGTCTTCACGGATAGTAACACAATTATCTGAAGCAATGGGATATGTGACGAAATCTCGCACCAAGGCTGCGGGAACGAGAGCCTGCACAACAAACACTTGCATTACAAGTGCGGTAAACATGGGAGTTGGAGGATTTAATTTTGGTGATGAGCATAGTGCCCAGTGGGTTTACTCCATTCAGAAAAACTATTATTTTTGGCTGGATATTGTGACTAAATTTGGATTTGGGATTGGAAACCGCGAGCCATGAAATCAAAAAAATTCATTTATATCAGCCTCGCCTTTCTGATTGCGATTATGCTGTTACTTTTTTTGTTGTGGAAAAGCAGGATTGATGACCGTATTGACGCAATAAATCCGACCGGGCTTTCTCATCGGACATCAAAGACAAATCATCCGACAAATACCAATATACAAAATCAAAACGAACCCAATCCAGAGAAGCTACGCGAATTTGAACTCGCATTTTTAACGCCCATTACATTCTATGGTAAAGTTGTCGACCAATATGGCGATCCAGTTCCACAGGCAAATGTTCGTCTGGCTGCAAATGACAAACCATGGGGTAAATCATCCAAACATGATAAATTCACGAATGGTGAAGGCCTGTTTTCCATCGCTGGAATTAGAGGCATTTCGCTATTTGTCGAAGTTAGTAAACCTGGTTATCACCAACTACCAAAAAGTGAGAACCAAGTCGGGTCTGGCAGCAGTTTTCCCTATTCCACCCAGTCAGTTAAGGGCCCTCATCGGCCTGATAAGGAAAACCCTGTGATGTTTGTTTTATACAAACAAGGGGTTTTGGAACCTTTAATCAAGATTGGGCGCAAGCAGTTTAAAGTGTCTCGTGATGGGATGCCAACAGTGATTAATCTTAACCCAAATCTTACAGGCAATGTCCATCAAATGACCATCAAGTGTTGGAATAAAGAAAAGGATAAACCTCCAGGCCAACGCCAATACGACTGGACATTGGAAATCGCCGTGCATCAAGGCGGCCTCATCCAGAGGAAAGACTCTTTCGACTTTATCGCTCCATTGGAGGGCTACCAACCATCTGAAGCCATTCAAATATCAGCGTCTCTTCCGCTAGGTGAGTGGCGCGATACTGTTATGCGCTCCTATTTTGTCAAGTTCAATGACGGCGTGATGGCGAGAGTGGATATAGAAATGATTGCGCACGGTGATCACTTTGCCATGTGGAAATCGTATTTAAATCCCAAGGCTGGCTCACGTAATCTTGAATCCGATTCCAAGTAGCGAATGTTCTTCGTTATGCACACGTGCCGGGGGTGCCGGGGGTCAGTCCACGCATTGCAACCTGTCCCCGTCCCCGAACCAACGGCCATGCTCCACGTTTTGGTGCCGCCCTGGCCTGTTTCGGACTGGGCCGTCGACGTTGAAGTCCTGGGGATAGCCGAGACGATGGCACGGAAAGCATTGCGAGTGAAGTGCTGTGGCTCGGACGAGAAATCCACGTGGAGTGGCTAGTGCATTTGTTGAGCCAATGCCCGGGCGAGACAGGCGGCCGGACATTTTCAATTCCTTGGATAGCTGGGGTGGATTGGCTTCGTTAGGACAGGGCCATGTTGTTGTTGTCTTTACGTCTCCTTGTTCTGTCGTCTCTTTGGTGGATCTCTTCGTTCTCTTCTCTGCAGGCGGGAGTGGAGAAGCCGAATGTGCTGTTTCTTTTCGCGGATGATCTCAGCTATGAGGCGATCGGCAGTGCGGGTAAGCAGGGCATCGATATTGATACGCCCAACCTTGATCGGTTGGCCAAAAGTGGCACCCGCTTCACACGGGCTTATAACATGGGATCGTGGTCACCGGCGGTTTGTATCGCCAGTCGCACGATGTTGATGACGGGTCGCACGGTGTGGCGTGCGGGGCAAATGGCGGCAGAAGATGTGGCGGCGGGCAGGCTGTGGCCTTTGTGGATGAAACAGGCGGGGTATTCGACGTGGATGAGTGGCAAGTGGCATGTGAAGGCTCCGGCTGAAAAGGCTTTTGAGGTGGTGAAAAATCTGCGGGGTGGGATGCCGAAGGATTCCAGTCAGGCTTATTGGCGACCGGTTTCAGTGGACGATAATTCCTGGAATCCTGCCGACCCGAGCTTAGGAGGCTTCTGGACGGGCGGCAAACATTGGAGCGAAGTGACGGCGGATGACGCGGTGGAGTTTCTTCAGACGGAGAAAGATTCAGGGAAGGAAAAGCCGTTTTTCATGTATGTGGCCTTCAATGCGCCGCATGATCCGCGACAGTCGCCGCAGGCTTACCTGGATCGCTATCCGCTGGAACGCATGACGTTGCCGAAATCGTGGTTGCCGGAGTATCCCTATGCGGAGGCGATGGGCGCGGGTCGTGGATTGCGGGATGAAAAACTGGCTCCCTTTCCGCGCACGGAGCATGCGATCAAGGTGCATCGTCGTGAATACTTTGCGCTGATCACCCACCTTGACGCGCAGATTGGCCGGGTGCTGGAGGCATTGGAGAAATCGGGCAAGGCGGACAACACCGTGGTAATATTTACAGCCGATCATGGTTTGTCGGTCGGAAATCATGGCTTGATGGGCAAACAAAACGCCTATGAGCACTCGACGCGGGTGCCGTTCTTCATCAGTGGCAAGGGGATCCCTGCGGGCAAAGAGGTGGAGTCACCGATCTGGTTGCAAGACGGCATGGCGACGACGTTGGATCTCGCGGGCCTTGCGAAGCCAGAGGGCGTGGAGTTCAACAGCGTGCTGCCGCTTCTTGGAGAATCTCCGAAGACAGTGGCGCGGGATGACGCGGTCTATTTGGGTTATCTCGACGTGCAACGGGCGGTGACAGCGGAGGGACACAAGCTGGTCCTCTATCCGCAAGCGGGCCGGGCGCGTCTGTTCAATCTGACGGATGATCCAGAAGAAATGCGTGATCTGGCGGATGAAGTCAGCTCGCAGCCGTTGATGATTCGGCTGTTCTCCAAATTGCGGGAGTTGCAGTCGCGCTATGCTGATGGCTTGGATCTGGAGCAAACGTTTTCGAAGTTGGTTAGTCAGCCGAAGAACCAACCAGCAAATTCAAAAGCAAAAACAAAATCAAGGAAGCCCAATCCTTCATTGCGACCCATTGAGGACAATCCGTCGCTGCCCCGGGTGTTGATCGTCGGAGATTCAATATCGATTGGCTACACCATTCCGGTGCGGGAGCTGCTCGCGGGCGTGGCCAATGTGCACCGCATTCCGACCAATGGGGGACCCACCAAGAACGGCACGGCCAACATCGACAAGTGGCTCGGGCAAAAAGATTGGGACGTCATTCATTTCAACTTTGGACTGCATGATTTGAAGCACATGAGCGATGGCAAACGGCAGGTGGAGGTTGAGGACTACGAAAAAAATCTGCGCCAGTTGGTGGAGCGGATGAAAAAAACCGGGGCAACCTTGGTGTGGGCCAACACCACGCCGGTTCCCAAAGGCACACTTAAACCCGTGCGCACTTTTGGGGATGTGGAAATCTATAACGACATCGCCGCCAGGGTGATGAAGGAAAACGACGTGCGCATCAATGATCTGAATGCCTACATCACGCCCAAGCTGGATATTTTGCAAAGGCCCAATGACGTGCATTTCAACATCAAGGGTTCCGAGTATCTGGCAAAAAAAGTCGCAGACGAAATCAAGGCGGTCCTGCCTACGAAATAAGCATGGGTTTATGCTGGTATTGGGCGGTCATTTCCGCTTGGATGAATGAATCACCGGGAAACATCCGTGATTCATCAGCCGTATATCCATGACCGCTCAGAAACTATGAAAGCTGTTCATCTCTCTTTTGCCCTCCTGCTCGCCTGCCATTGCAATGTCGCCCAGGCAAACGACTGGCCCGGATTCCGCGGCGCTGACCGAAGTGACATCCAGACGGAATCGGGGCTGTTGAAGAAGTGGCCGAAAGATGGGCCGAAAAAGCTGTGGATGTCTGAAGAAGGCGGGCTCGGGTATGCAGGATTTTCCATCGTCAACGGCACGGTTTATACAATGGGGGCCAACGATGATTTTGAAGAGTTTCTGCTCGCGCTGGATGCAAAAACGGGCGAGGAAAAATGGCGCACCGCCATCGGTGCCCGCTACACCAATCGTTGGGGCGATGGACCCCGTGGCACCCCCGCCGTGGATGGGGAACATGTTTACACTCTGGGGGCCAGGGGCGATGTCATCTGTGTCAAGGCAGCCGATGGCAAGGAAGTTTGGAAGGCGAATCTCGTTGAGGAATACGGCGGCAAACTGCAAAACTGGGGTTACACGGAAAGCTTGCTGGTGGATGGCGATCGCGTGATTTGCACACCTGGCGGAGAAAAAGGCACCCTCCTTGCCTTGAACAAAAAGACCGGAAAAAAAATCTGGCAGACCAAAGATTGGACGGATGTCGCGCAGTATTCGTCACCGCTGGTGGTGGAGCATCAAGGTGTGCGTCAATACATTCAGCGCAGCATGACCAATGTGGCGGGCATTGAAGCGGAGACTGGAAAAGTTTTGTGGATGCAACCTTTCGCCGCTGGCAAGGTGGCGGTGATTCCGACGCCGGTTTATGCCGATGGCAAAGTTTATGTCAGCGCCGGTTACGGGGTGGGCTGCATGATGTTTGAGATCGGCGCGAACAAACCCAAAGTGGTCTACGAAAACACCAACATGGTCAACCATCATGGCGGTGTCATTCTGGTGGGAAAACACCTCTATGGTTACTCCGACAAGGGTGGCTGGACCTGTCAGGATTTCGCCACGGGGGAAGTGGTCTGGCAGGAAAAGAAACTCGGCAAGGGTGCCATTCACTGCGCGGATGGCCAGTTGTATCTGCTTGAGGAAACCAGCGGCACGGTGGTGTTGATCGATGCCTCTCCCGATGGCTGGAAGGAGCACGGTCGTTTTGTCATCGAACCACAGACCGAACAACGTGCCAAGGATGGCCGCATCTGGACGCATCCCGTCGTCAGCAACGGCCAGCTCTACTTGCGCGACCAGGAGCTGATTTTTGCTTACGCGGTCAAGTAGTTCGTCGGACTTGGCGATCTAGACTGGGCCCTAGCCGTTGTTCTCGAGATGCGAGACGATGCGGTCGCGTCCGGTTTGTTTGGCGCGATAGAGTCCAGCATCCGCCAGTTGGATGACCTGATCAAAGGTCACGCTGGCGGCCGGATCAAAGTAGGCGAGGCCCATGCTGATGGTGATCGAAATCTCCGCGCCGCCGACGGAGATCGGCTTTGACCGGATGGCTTCGCGCACTGCTTGGGCAATGGCGATCGCTTCGGTAGCCTGCGGATCGCTGATGCTGACCAGAAACTCCTCGCCACCACGGCGGCAGGCAAAATCACCTGTGCGGAGACTGCGCAAGATCCGTTTGCTCACTTCGCGGAGCACCTCGTCGCCGGCAGCGTGACCGTAGGTGTCGTTGACCTTTTTAAAATGGTCGATATCGATCATGCCAATGCAAAACTTCTCGTGATTTTGGACGGCCAGCTCGTGTTGTCGGGCGAGAAACTCCTCCCCGCCGGCGCGATTCCATAGTCGGGTCAGCGGATCAATGAGCACGGCTTTTCGTGCGGCTGCCAGATCCATGTTCATGCGAATCTGCGCCTCGGCGAGCTGGGTGGACTTGAACTCAATTTCCACCATCGCGGCGAGGTCCTGCAAATCCTCCAATTGATGGGCCGTGAGCGTGCGAGGTTTTTGGTCGATGACGCAAAGCGTGCCAATGGTGCGGCCATCGGGGGCCTTGACAGGATGGCCGGCGTAAAAGCGGATATTCGGATCGCCCGTCACCAGCGGGTTGTCGTGGAATCGTTCGTCTTTCGTGGCGTCCTCGATTTGAAACGTCTCACTACCCAAAATCGCATGACCGCAGAAGGAGGAGTCTCGAGATCCTTCGCTGATGTTCAGGCCCTGGATGGACTTGAACCATTGGCGCTGGCTGTCGATCAGAGTGATGGCAGAGATGGGCACGTCGAGCAGACGTGAGGCCAGTCGCGTGACCCGCTCAAAGCGCTCTTCCATGGCAGTGTCGAGCAGGTTGAGCGAACGGAGCGAGGCGAGTCGGGCCTCTTCATCGGGAGGCAACGGTGCGGGTTGCATAGAGTCACATCCTGAACCGCTGCGCAAGAAATGCAATGTCCAACCTGAAGCCTGCAGTTTTGGGACAGCGGGTGGAGCTGCGGTTTTTCTTTGGCGTGTCTCCACGGCATTCTTTCTGCTCGGAATGAACATGCTGCGGCATGCCATGAGAGACGAAACTTTAGACACCCACCACAAGGCCCTCAAAATCAATCTTGATCCGCGTTGGTATGGAACCTTGGCAGAGATTGGTGCCGGGCAGGAGGTGGTGCGCTGGTTTTTTCGTGTGGGCGCCGCCGCAGGCACGGTGGCGAAAAGCATTTCCGCGTATGACATGGTGGTCAGCGACGCGATTTATGGTGGTGGAAGCCGTTATGTTTCGCGCACCCGGTTGCAGTCGATGCTCGACTTTGAGTTTCGATTGAACATTGATCGTTTGAGCGACAAACGCGGCGACAACACCGCGTTTTTTGCTTTTGCAGATACCGTGGTGGCGCGCAGTTTCAAAGGCGGCAACGAATGCCATGGCTGGATGGGGGTGAAATTTCAATCGCGTCCACGCGATGAGCCCAGCCAGATCCTCATCCATGTGCGAATGCTCGATGCCGAAGCGTCGCTGCAACAGGAAGCTCTGGGCGTGGTCGGGGTGAATTTGCTATACGGGGCCTTTTTTCTCCATCACGAACCCGAATTGCTGGTGGAGAGTTTGCTCGATAAACTGACCACGGGTCGCATCGAAATTGATGTCATCGAATTTAAGGGGATCGAGTTTCGAGCCGTCGACAATCGACTCATCAGCCTGAAGCTGGTCCAGCTCGGCCTGAGCGGCGCGGCGATGTTTGGTCCCAACAGTGAGGTTTTGCAGCCCTCCGAAGTGCTTTACAAAAAAGCCGTGCTGGTGGAACGCGGCAGCTTTCGTCCACCCACGCATGTCAATCTCGACATGCTGCAATGCGCCCTGGAAAAGTTCAAAACCGATCCAAGCGTGAAGGGCAAGGAGGTGTTGCCCATTTTTGAGCTGACCATGCGCAATCTGCTCGCCGGTGGAAAGGACGTGGATCGCAGGGATTTCCTGGCGCGGGCCGATCTGCTGGCTGCCTGTGGGATCACCGTGCTCATCTCCGACTACTTTGAATATTACCGCCTCGCTGCCTACATTTCGTGGCGCACCAGCGAACGGATCGGCATCGTAATGGGTGCGCCGAGTCTGATCGAGTTGTTTGAAGAAAAATACTACACGCAACTCCCTGGTGGAATCCTTGAGTCCTTTGGCCGTTTGTTTAAGAACAACCTCAAGCTGTATGTTTATCCTCTCAAAGATGGCGAGACCGGGGAACTGACCACCGTGGAAAATCTCGAAGTCGCCCCCGAACTTCGCAAACTCTACGGTTATCTGTCTGATCGCGGCAGCTTCGTCACATTGGACAACTTCAAGCCGGAATTCCTGAGCATTTTTTCCAGGGACGTCCTGAAAAAAATCGCCGCTGGCCAGGGGGTGTGGGAGGAGATGGTGCCGGAACAGGTGGCTTCACTGATTAAAAAGAGGAGCTTTTTCGGCTACAAACCTCCTCGTGAATGAATGAAGGACCGGCTATTTGACGACTGGCTCCCAAAGTTTCTGCAACACCGGCTCCATCTTCTCCGCCCAGATGCGATATCCTTTGGTGCTCGGATGCAGTGCATCGCCCATGACCTCTTTGGAAATGGTGCCATCCGATTCCAGAAAATGTGGACCGAGATCCAGGAAGGTGAGCCAAGGACGATGCGTCAGCTTTTCCAACCCCTGATTGATCTGACTGATGGAAGCGCGATGTCCTTCACCGGGTTTTGGCCCACGGGGAAATACACCAAGCAACAACACGCGCGTTTGTGGAGTGATCTGATGCACCTTGTCACAAACGGCAGCGATTCCTTCCACGATTTCAGTGGGGCTGTTGTTACGCGCATTGGCCGAACGATACAGATTGTTGGTGCCGATCAATATGACCGCCACTCGTGGCGTTTGTCCGGCGAGTTCACCATTGTCCAACCGCCACAGGACATTTTGGATCCGATCGAATCCAAAACCAAGGTTGAGGGCGTTGCGCGGCGTATAAAATTCGTCCCAGACGATTTGTCCTTTGTTGCGATTGGGCGTGGGGAGCCCGCCGAATAGATGGGTGATGCTGTCGCCGATGAAAACGAGATCGGCTTTTCGTGAGGCCACTTCTTTGAGCACATCCTCGTGACGTTGATACCAGTCATAAAAATCATTCTCCAACTTGGGAGTCGCCAGCAACGCCGTGTTGACGGATGGATTGAGCTGAGGATTCGCCGCAGTCGCAGGAACTTCAGCGTGAAGCAGCGAAGTTCCGAATAATGATATCGCTGCAAGGCCCCAGCAAATGAAAATCCATCCTGTTGATTCGATTAATCTTCTTACCATGATTCACCTTGTCATTTTCGGCTTCCTTGGACAACCCCAATTCTTGAACGAGCCAGGCAACCGGATCATTTGATGGCCCGCACAAACGTTTGCAGTCCAGTTCGGTCGGCATTGAGATGCACTGCCGACCAGGCCATTGGAGCCAGCATCAACCGGGTCTTGGCGAGATCGCGATAGTTCGTGTTCAACTCAAAGGAGCGCAGCAAAAAATCGGACTTTTCATCCTTGGTGGTGGCACTGGTGTAGAACATTCCGCCGGGATTTAGATGATCGAAAACGTTTTTGTAAAACACCCGCAACGCCTCGTCATGCAAGAACTCGCCCAATCCCGTGCTGATGATCAAATCGAAAGTTCCCTCGGGATAAGTTTCGGAAACCAACGCGTCTCCTTGAATCAAGCATGGATGCAACTTGCGAATCTCCTGCAAATGCTCCGCTGCCGCTCCCAACACTTCCTCATCCATATCCATGCCAACATAGTTCAGGCGGACCGTCAATTCGGGTCGGCGATGCAGCAATCGGGTCACATCGCGAGGAATACCGCAGGGCAACGCCAGCACCCGCAATTGATTGGGAGTTGCGTCCAGTCGTTCTTCCAAAGTTCGCTCTGCTTCTACGCACCGTTGTCGCATTCCCCTGGCAGCGGGAAGGTTCAAGAGCACGCGGTCCAACCACTTGCCCATAATCCCCTGCCCCGCCGGTTCATTGCGATACAAATGATCCGCAAACTTGTAACTGCCCGACCGCTCGATTCCCTCTCGACCGAACTCGCTTAGTCGCAAGAGATGATAAAGCGGAATCAGGTGCCACTGATGGTTTTGTTTGAACTTGGCAACGAGGTCAGTCGTGTGCCGCGTGAAGTTGGCAGGCCGCGATGTCGGATTCTTTGCCAAGGCCTGGGATGTCGTAGAGATGTTGTTCATAAGGTAGCAACTGGTTAAAAACTTCGTGATCAATCTTCTGATAATTCTGCATCAGGCGCACCGCGTCCGGCTGGCCACGCAACCAGTGGGCAACCCAGCCTAAATGATCTTTTTCATCTTCGATCATGCGCTCGTAAGCGCGATGTGCCGGTTCGGGTAAGTTTGGATCGGCTGATTCCGACGTGAAACGCGCATGCACCCGCCGCTCGAAGATCTGGGTGAAACATAGCACCTCCAGCAACGATTTGGGCGGTCCCGAATGATTCAGATAAAATGACTGATAACTGCGCAAAATGCGAATGTGGGGCAGCTCCAACTCTTTGATGACCTCCGCCCAAAGTCGTGAATGTTCAGCCTCCTCGGCAGCGTGAGTCGTGAGGCAATGGGCAACATGTTGATCCTCGACCAAACCCACCATGCGCCCAAGCAATAGCGAACCTTCCAGTTCACTCTGCCGATACCAGTTCAGCCTCCAGGCAAGATTTCGGTTGGTGTTCATCGATTGTATGAATAGACGATATAAGCCAAGATGCTGATAATCCCCGCGACCGCGAATCCGGTTCCAATAAGGAATGAGACCGCTGGCTTTTTTGGTTTCATGAGAGATGCCAGCACAAGCGTGGGTCCCTGAATCAGCAAGCTCACGCGCAGCAAAACATCGGCATAGTGCATCCCACCTGTAAATGCCAAAAACACCGCCACCAAAATTGTTTCGCATCCCAGGGCACAGAGGAGAATATGTCCAAGTTTAGCATTCATAGGATTTGTGATCGGTAATTAGTGATCTTCACGCCAGCACCTCCGTGAGCAATGAACTGATGCGCCTCCCCGTCAGCCGGGCGATTTTGCGGTTGATGGCGAGGATGGCGGAGAAGTCGTTCTTTTCGGCCACGGGCACATGTGGCACCACCAGTTCACCGATGTGTTTGAAATGCGCGGCTTCATCAATCACCGTATCGATTTCTTCAGGATGTTTCAACAAACGTTGGGCGAGCAGTTCGTAGCCAAACTGGCAGTGCCTGACTTCATCCTTCGCCACCAATGAAAGGATATGTGCCAGCACGGGTTCGGCACTTCGTTTGGAGTCCTTGAAAAAATTGTGGGCGGCAAAATGCTCGCTCATCATGTAACGCGTGAGCAGTCTGGCAGGATGATCATACTTCAAACCAAGGTTGCGTCGGCGCACTTCAACAATTTCTTCCTCGTTTATGGGTCGGTAACCCACCGCTTCCAGATACTGCGCAAACACATGAAAATGTTTGTAACTCTCGTATAACTGAACGCTGTAAACGGCGGTGGCAGTCACATCGTCCCACATCAAATCCAGCACCCGGGGAGTGAAGATGGGAAAGAACGATTCAATCAATGCAGAGTCGCGCACCCGATCCAGCAGATCGGTTTGCGCCAGTGCAAGGTTCACATCAATGGCATCCCATGCGATGTCGGTATCGAGCACCCATCGCGTCATTTCTGAAGTGGTTAGATAGTCGCCGTAGTTCATATAAGTTGTGGTTGTAGCTGTAGCTGGGTTTGAATGTGGCGCGCGAGATCGCACAGCCGGGTTTGAGGCAAAAAATTCTCTTCGCGAATCGGCACGCCGAATTCCTCATGGATCACACAAAGCAGTTCGACGGTATCCATGCTGTCCAAGGCGAGTTGATAGATGGCCTTGTCTGGCTCCATCTGATGGGCAAGCCGCGGAAGGCATAACTTCAGTCGCTCGATGACTTCCTGTTCAGTGATGATGGTCATGGTGTTTCATGCTGATGGTTGACTGTGACGCCCAACGCTCCAGACCGAATGCGATGCAGGCCGAATGAGCGGGATTGCCGTCTGGCAGGCGGATGCTGAATCGCTTGCCGAAAAAGTCGCCGTGCCGGTTGATGCTGGCGATGGCGAGACCGTCGCGCAGGCAATACTCCCATTTGGTTTCCAGGAGCTTTTGCGCGCAGGCTTTGCCCTTTGCTTTGGGCAAGAAGAACGGATCACTGGCGGGCTGCCAGGTTCCGGATAGTCCGTAATCAATGGCGAGTTGATGAATCTCTTCGCGCACACCCGTTAGTTCGTGTTCAATCCAGTCTTTGGCACCAACAAGGATCAATTCGCGCATGGTGAATTCCACCTGCCGCCGACCAGCTTGTAACTCGGTGGGTTCTTCATGGCGAAAACAGCTGCCACTGGCACTTAGTTTAACGCCCTTAGCGAGGGTTTGTCCTTCCAAGCCTGCGTAGGCATGATAACAAACGGCCGGTGATAGACACCATCCCGAAGCGGCTACAATTTCTGGTGCATTCTCGGGATCGGGACAAAACGAAGCCGTCATCAACAACTGCGGGAACGAATCGAAATATCCCGCGCGTCGCAGAGTCTCCGACCGCATCAGCACCGGCCAGCGTTGCTCCAAGCCACCGCGATTGCGCGACCACAAGGACAGGCGTGAATCAATTTGCGGCAAAAACAACTGCCAAGAAATGTTAGGCGTTTGAATGGGTAGGTTCATGACCAAAGGTTTGGGTGATGGTTTCAATGCTCTGAAAGTATTTCATCGACACCAGCCAGTCGGGAACTGGTTGTCCGGTATGGTCTTCGATGGCACCGATGAGATGAAGGATGGAAAGGCTGTCCAGCCGTCCGGTTTCAAACAACTGCGTGTCGGAACTGACCGGCGGCCAGTCCTGCGGGGTGCGTCCATGAAGGCGGGGTAACTCCTCATTGACCAGAGTCAGCAAAGTCCGGCGCAACGTTTCAGGATCTCGATTTGGATTGGATGACATGATGGGTGACCAGTTCGGTTAAAGGTTTCCAGTCGGCTCTTGGTTGGAGGCAGCAACGGTCCGCGTTGTCCGTGGCATGCTGGCGTGGGTGCAACAGCCCGGGCAGGAAGGATTCGGCATCTTCCAGCACTCGACGAAACAGGACATCGCCGCTCTGCATGACCGATGTTTTGAACATGGCGAAGGTCTCGGCATCAACGATGGCAGGAGCGACGATGCTTCCTGACCGCCAGCCGTTCGAGGTGGGTTCAAAGACGCTCGCAAGATGCTGCAACAACTCGGACAATCGGGGAGCCGCATCTCCCGCACAGCCATGCATCACCCTACCTGATTCCAAAGGTGAATCCACACAGGCTGCCACCACGGCTGCGGCGTATTCGGTGGAGATCAGGTCGACTCTGGTTTGGTCCGAGCCGGGCATCATGGGAATCAGCCCTTTCCACAGCCAGAACAACAAATGATGCATGGCACCGAGTCGCAGAACCGATCCATCCGTTTCACTCCCGGCGACAATGGACAGCCGCACCACTTCCACCGGCAAATCGGAATCAAACACCAGCTCTTCCGCCTCCCATTTGCTTTGCTCATAAGCATTTACAAATCCGATCGGACGCACCAAACGGGCTTCTTCGACCAATCCGACATTCGTTCCACAGACACACGCGGTGCTGACCTGAACGAACTTTTTCAAGAGTGGACAGCGCCTGGCAAACTCGAGCATGCGGGCCGTCCCTTCCACATTCACTTCCCGCAGCGTCGCTAATGGGGCGCGAAATGCGGTGCTCGCTGCGGCGTGAATGATGACTTCAATGTCGGCCGCGAGCTTGTTGGGCAATTCATCGAAATCACCAGGATGAATCTGGACATGAGGCTGATGGAGAGCGTTCACCTTTTCAACATCGCGAACCAGCGCATGCACCTCATGCCCGGCGAGCTGATGCGCCATTTCCTTTCCGAGATTGCCGGTGTATCCGGTGAGCAGGATGTTCATGACTCAATCAGGTGGGTGGTTTCCAAAAGCAACGCTGACCAGCTTGAACCAAATCCGTAAGCGAACAGCAACAGCTTCATGCCCGGCCTCAAACGACCCTGTTGTTTCGCCTGTTCCAGCATCAGAAAACTGTCCGCAGCAACGGTGTGACCGAAACGTTTGACGGGTTCAAACAGGCGCGATTCCGGGATGCCGCACAGTCGCATGAGGATCGGCCAGCTGCTGCGGTTGACCCCGGTGGGGATGACCAGATCAATGTCGGTTGGCTGCAATCCCTGTTGCGCGAGCACTTTGCGGATGGCCAGAACGGCGGTGGGAAAATAGGCGGCGATGATCTCGCTTTGTTTCGCCGGAACATCCCAGTAGTAGCCCTTGCTGATCTGATAAAAACCCAGCCAGCGGTATTGTATATCTTCGCGCGAAAGCACGCAGGCGCAGGCAGCATCGCTGATGAGGTTGTATAAAACCTCCCGCTCCGCTTCTGGAGGAAACACATCCGAACCCACGCACAACACGTTCGAAATGTCGGGCTCTGCCAGAAGCAAGGCCCTCGCCTGTCGCAGCGCACTGAACATGCCTGCGCAACCCTGCTGGGCGATGCCGCAGACCGTGGCGCGATCCATGTTCAACTGCTCCTGCAACCAGCTTCCGCGATAGCAAAATTCATGGAGCACCGTGCTGCCTTCATCGGCGTTTGAAGATGGGCACTGGTGATTTCCCGACAAGGCACTGATCCAAAACAGCACATCCACCTCTTGCGCTTCGAGTGCCGCATTCAACAGCGCCCGCTCCGCAGCGATCCGACCCAACCAACCGGCGTCATCTCCGATCCAGGTGCCATCGAAACCAAACTCACGCAACGTTTTGAAATTCGACGTGGTGGACAGCGCTTCCAATGGCTGGAACTGCTCCGGCAAAGCCGTGGCGAAATGTCGAATGCCGATATCAGGTGCGTTCATCACGACGCCATCATGCGGCAGCGTCAAGCCCGTCCGTTAATCGAAAATCTTTGACCGACCATTGATCCAGGCGATAACCTGCGACCGTGAACGTGCACCACCTTGAGCTGTTTTATTACGTGGCCAAACACCACGGCATCAGTGCCGCTGCGCGTCACATTCCCTACGGCATTCAGCAACCCGCCATCAGCGCCCAGGTCATTAATCTTGAAGACAGCCTTGGGGTCACCTTGTTTCACCGACGTCCGTTTTCCCTCACCCAGGCCGGTCGGGAATTGTTTGCGTTTATCGAACCGTTCTTTGGAAAACTCAGCGACATCGATGCGCGCCTGCGCGGGGGTCGCGTGGTGCGCCTGCGCATTGGCGCACCCGAACCGATCCAGCACAATTACCTGCCTGCGATGTTGCAGACTTTGAAAAAGCGCGTGCCCGAATTGAGTTTCAGCCTCACCTCCGGATTGCAGGATGTGTTTGAGCAACAGCTGCTCGCGCAGGAAATCGACATCGCTTTCACCGGCATCCACGGCAAGCCCGCGCCCGGCATCCAGTGTCAGGAAATGATCCGCATCCCGCTCGCGTTGGTGGTGCGTGAACGCAGCGGATTCAAAAAAGCCCAGCAGCTTTGGGAGATGGATCGCATTGACGAACCCCTTCTCTGCGTGCCCGTTCCAGAGCCCGTCACCACCATCTTTCTGACCGAGTTGCAACGCCGTAAAATCGAATGGTATCCCAGTCTTGAACTGGCTTCGCTGGATCTTGTGGGCCGCTATGTGGCGGAGGGATTTGGCATCGGCCTCACCATCATGCAGCCCGATGTTCCAGCGCCTGCGGGAACGCGATTGATTCCCCTTACCGACTTCCCCGAAGTGCCGTATGCGGCGTTGTGGCTTGGCAAGATCAATCCCTTGCTCGAGACCGTCTTGCGCGAAGCTCGTTCCATCGCCGGCAAAGTATCCTCATTGTCACCCGCTTAAATCATGACTGCGAAAAAAACCGTATTGATCACAGGAGTCAGTCGTGGCTTGGGCCGCGCGATGGTTGATGAATTTATCGATCAAGGATGGACGGTGGCCGGTTGTTGTCGAAGTGCCGCTGCGGTGAAGGAACTGACCCAACAATATCCAGCGCCACATCTATTTGTGCAGGTCGATGTGGCTGATGACTCCGCAGTTGGAAGCTTCTGCGCGAACGTCGTGGAGCGACTTGGCGCACCTGATCTGGTGTTGAACAACGCCGCCGTGATCAACGGCAATGCCCCTCTCTGGGAAGTGCCGGTGCGCGAGTTTGGCGACGTGATCGATATCAACATCAAAGGCACTTATTCGGTGATCCGTCATGTAACTCCTGCGATGCTGAATCGTGGCACTGGAGTCATCGTCAATTTCTCTTCAGGCTGGGGTCGGAGCACCTCACCGGAGGTCGCGCCGTATTGTGCGAGCAAGTATGCCATTGAAGGTTTGTCGAAGGCCATGTCACAGGAAACCGGCGGTCGCGTTGCGGTGGTTGCTTTAAACCCCGGAATTATCGATACTGAAATGCTACGCCGTTGTTTTGGCGACGGGGCAGGAAGTTATGACGATGCCAAAGCCTGGGCGAAACGAGCGGTTCCGTATCTGATGAAGTTGGGTGTGCGCGACAATGGCAAGTCGCTGACGGCACCCTAAGTAATGGTTCACTTGCACAGGTCCACTTGGATTATTACTTATTCTTTGCTTGTATCAGTATCGCGAAAAAGGCTAGAAAGGATGGCAACCACCACGCTATCCCATGAAAAAAACACCTTGGATCATTTATGTTGGAGCAGCACTGACGCTGGCACCCTTGCATGCCCAGTCATATCAAGGAGCAGAAGCTCTCTTAAAACAACTCGAATCTCAGCAGGATGCCGGTGGGACAAAAGAGGGCAAACCGGATGCCGTGGCGGCATTGCTCGCCGAGATCAACAAGTTTCAGGCGGACGCGGCTCAACTTGCGCCCGAGGAAGCTGCGATCAAGTGGTTGGCACTATTCGATGTCTATGCGGCGATTCCCCAGGAGGCACTATATCGTCAAGGCAATCGGGCGGACCGGCTTTCCCTGCAACGATTGATTGAATCCCTCCCACCCAGCAGTGCATGGCCGGCGCTGGCCACGGAAGTAAACAAACGTGTCAAAGATGGCAAGAGTCTCCTTCCGAGCGGTTTGTCTTTACTAACCGCCGTGCTGAATGGAGAGGCAGCCTCGCGCCAAAAAGCCGTGGATGAATTGCTGGCCGCTGTGAAAAAGAAAGCAGGGATGGAGCAATACGTCCGCGATCATCTTGAAGACACCATCACGCAGGTTTCGGCTGCGCTGGTAGACCATAGCGGAACCCCCGAGGAAAAGCTCGCCCAGTTTGAAGACGCGCTGGATGCTTTTGAAAAGAATGACGAACGTCGCACCAATCGTCTTGGCGGGCTTCATGTCCCCAATCTTCTCAAAATCGTGGGCAAAGAGAAGGCGCAGGCCTATCTGTTGCGAAGTTTCAAGTCGAAAGCTGAGCTTGAGATCGATGACAAGGACATGATCAAGCTGGCGGCGGAAACTGCTTTGGCCAACATTGAGGCACTGCCCAAGCCAATCTGGAATTTGGTGCGGGGAGAAGATGACATCGCTTTGTTTGAGGCCTTCCAAAAGAAATTTCCCGAAGCTGAAAAAGACTGGCACCGTGACCACGCCGAAGCCGTCTACCTGCTGGCACTCATCATCAAAGATCGCAGCGATGACGCCGCCAAGTTCATGATGGAATTGCTGGCCAAATCAGAAGACGGAACCATCTCATTGAGCAGCGGAAATTTTGAGGAGTTGCAACGCAAAGGTTACGGCAAACAGGTGCTGACCTTTTTGAAGGACATGCTCGCACGCGATCCTTCGCTGCCATTGTGGTCGGATTTCATCAACCTTTCTGCACAGGAAAGTTCTGCGGCAGATGCTCTCGCTTTCATCAAGACAACGATGACAAAGCCGGACCTCAGTGAAGCCGCGCGAGAAGCTGTCCAACCTTATTATTATGCGGCGCTGCTCTCAGCGGATGAAGTGGACGAAGGCATAAAAATCCTGCGCGCATTGGTGGCGGTAGATCCGTTGATGAAGCCTGACGAAACTGGCGAGGAACTCAAAAAGCGGTTTGAGCGCCTGGGTCTGCCGATGCCTGAAGGAGGTGCCCCTGGCGGCAACACGTTGCGTGCGACCATCGATAAACATCAGCGCCTTTGCGTCCAACTTGCCCGTCTCGGTGTGCTGCTGAAGAAGCCTGAACTTATCAGCGAGGGATTCGATCAGGGGTCGGCCGTATTTGCCAAATTAAGCCCGGCTCAGCTAAGCCAGACCAGCATTCCCAACTTATTGCTGCAGTTGATGGTCGAGAATGGAAAGGGAGTTGAAGCGGAAAAGTTGGTGCTTGAATTTTTAACGGGACAAATCAAGTCCCAAAAGGAACATGGCGATCCCTATCTTAGCAATGGTCCCTATGCACTGAACGCGCTTGCGTATGTCTATCATCAAGCTGGCAGACATGAGGACGTATTGACACTCCTTGATGAAGCCCCTTGGTGGGGTGCACCGGATCTGGCTTACACATCCAGTTCTTCGATGGGTAAAACCTCCCTCCACGCCATGGCAGCGGAGGCGTTGTTGAAGGCGGGCAAAAAAGATCAAGCAAACAAGATCGTTTCCCACATGCTTAGGACATCACCCGGAGATGATGATGCCTACCAGTTGCTCATCGACATTGGTGGAGACGGCGTGATGCAGCAGCTTGATGAAGTCATGAAAGTGGATGCCTTTCAAGAACGTCCGTTAATCTGGAAAGCCAAACTTCAGCTCGAGGCCGGTCAGGTTGATGAAGCAGAAAAATCGGTGCGCGCGGCCATTGCTATTGATCCCAGCGATGGCGAACAGGGCAAGGGCGACCGCATGCGTGCCTACGCAGTGCTTGGTGACATCCTCGAGAAGAAGGGCGATGCCGAGCAGGCGGGGATCATGCGTGGTGCGGTGGCTGCGATCCGGCTTTCCGAAGATGCGGATGACTGGTGGAATGCCGGATTGCTCACTCGTGCGGTAAAAATGTATGAGTCTGCCCTGCACCTCTTTGCCGATGCCTATTGCATCCAGTCGCGGCTCGCTTTGCGATACAGCGAGCTGGGTGAATTCGACAAAGCGGAGCTTCATTATCGTCGTGCGTATGAGCTGATGCCGGACAGCTTTGGACGCATTGAAAGCCACTGCTTTGGTTGTGAAGGCGCGTTCCGCGGAGAACGTGCCCAGAACGTTGCCGACAAGGTATTCACCAAACTGGCCGCCGAGAAACCTGACAAGGCCCAGGTGTTCTATCTACTGGGGTATCTTCGCCAGGCCCAGGGTCGACACGAGGAAGCCGCCGATCAGTATCGCAAGGCCGTGGAGCTTGATCCAGACTATTTCAACGCCTACAAAAAACTGGCGGAGTTGACGGAAGAGATTCATCTGCCGGATGTTGAGCGTGACACGGTGGCGCTGGCGATGTTCCGTCTCGATCCCTACGGCAAGCACGGCGCGGCCGCCCTCTCCAAAATGTCGGATCTCAAGCGTCTTTGGGATACCATTCTGGCTTCGCGAGACAAGTTCCCTACAACCGCTACCAAGTCGGTTTATCGTCTCGAAGCCTCGCGTGAGGCATTGCAACAACGGCAACAAGGGATGGATGTGGATGAGCAATACGCGAGCCGTGGAAATCCAAGGGCGGCATTGTTGCAGCAGTTCTCGTCGCATCCGTTGATTTCCTATGTGGCCTCGCTGCTGGAAGGTTTGCAGCGTCAGAATTGATTGCAACACTTCGAATTTGCTGTTGCAGCATGCCTCCGGCTTGATTTGACTCTTGATGTTTTTGTTTATGATGAACCCCGTCGCCCTCCTCTGCACTGTTGGATTTGGACTTATGAATGTTTCGTTTGCACCGGTTGCCGAAGATCGTGATCACGCTGCGCGGGTCGCTTTCGTGATGAACACGCCGGGTTGTGTGGCGTTTTGGGACTTCGTAAAACGTGAACCGGATGGCAAACAACGCTTCACCGCCCATGTGCCCGCAGGTGCTTCCAACGACTACGCTCTTGATGCGGCGAACTACATCAAGGATTACTGGGGGGAAGGGCGTGAGGCTTCTTATGCGGATTTCCCTCTTCTTGGGCGCGGTCCTTTTGGCGAGGCGATCCAGATTCGCAAGGAAGACGATCCAACTTTCCGCCCTTTTCTCTATGTGCCCCGGGAACGTTTGCATGACTCCCCCATCGACATCAAGGGAGCCAATCAATCGGTGACCGTGGTGGTCTGGGCGATTCGGGAAAGCGGGAATCATGCGCTTGCGGGCATCTGGCATGAAGGCACCGATTTGAAACAGAACGAAACATCTTCGATTCAAAAGGTGGAGCGTGGCCAGCGTCAATACGCGCTTTTTGCCGGACTCAACAAGGCGGGTTCTGCTTGTGGTCATGTTTCAGAGAATGGCGCGAGTTCGTTTCTCAATCGGTATGCTTTGCACAAGTCCAACTCGGCGGACATTTCACCGGCGGTTCCTTCCGACTCCCCGGCTGAGGTGCTTGATGCTTCATGGCAGTGTTTTGCGATGACCTTTGATTATGAACGCGATGAGCTCACCAGTTGGCTGAATGGTCGCTCGGGTGATCGCTGGCTGGACAATCCTCAGAAAGATGGTCTGATCTCCTCCGCCTACAACGCCTGGAAGCAGGGACATCTCAATCGCGAGCCCGGCATGCAACCGGGAGAAGACGCGAACTTTCCAAAAGATCAGTTCTACAATCCGCCGGAAGAGAAAACGGTGTCCGTGAAAGTTCTGCAGGAAAGCGAGGCTGAACGGGTGGAGCTACGTGAGTATCCCTACACGCGTGTGAAGGTCACCCTGAAAAAATCAGCGGCGGGCGACTGGACGCTTGTAGATCGCGATCTGGTGGGGCTGCGGCTCAATCCTTGGTGGTATCCGCACGATCTCTATACTCCGGCCAGTGATGGCAGTGGCGGACCATTCACCATTGGACGGGTCATCCACAGCTCGCGCAGCGTTGGGTTCACTGGCTGGATCGGTGGCGTGGCGGTGTTCAACCGAGCCTTGAGCGGGGACGAATTGAAGGCGCTTCCTGCCGTGGCTTCAAAACCTAAACAGTGATTTGGAGTGCGGTGCTCGGCACCGTTTTGGTTGGGGAGGCCATGTTGCTTGTAGCGTCCGGCGAGCCAAAGCGCCGAGAATCGGCGCACTCCTCAACGACTACTTGCCCTTCTTGGCGTCGTCTTTCTGAAGTTCGAGCACAAAAATCAACTGCCCGACGCCCCATTTGGGTCCGCTGATAAAGAGGGGACTGTCGGGACGGAGGACAGTGTCGGTCTTGACCAGCACCTGCTGTCCGCGCCAGAACTGAATGTGGAGATTCAACCCATTGTTTTCAGTTGCTCCCTTGGAGTCCAGTTTCAGGAAGACTTCACGAGAAGGAACCACCCAAGACTCGTATTCGCGGAACACTACCTGGGTATGCTGACCAATCACTTCGAACCTTTCAAAAGGAAACGCCTTGGCCAGCCGTTTGCTCAAACCCGGAAATTCCGGGGGATCGACTGGTGCCGGTTTGTCCGGGTTGGCGGCACTGGCGTAGACCAATGCGCCCCAGACGCTTCCGTCTTTAGCCGCTTCCACACCAGGGGTGGGCGCAGGACTGGGTGACGGGTTGGATGCCGGGGCGGGGGTGGAGGCTGAGGCTGAGGAAGCAGGTGGATCTACCGTCTGTGCGTTCACGCGCACATCGACGCTCATGGTCGCGCCAGCAACGAGGACACTGATCGTTAATGACGCAAAAAATAACTGGGGATGTGGCATGAACATGAAGTGGAGGATCAATCGGCAAACAGGTCACGCATCAACGGCTGGCGAAGATGGGTTGATCGCGTCCGTTTTTGGACATGACCAGCAGCACCGAACCTTTTTCGTCGAACAACGTCGTGGCCGTGCGGTCAACGCCCATCTCACTGTGATGGACGTTGATTCCGGCGATGTCGTAGTCCGCAGGGATGCTTTCCAAACCTTCCAGCATCAACACGGTGGCATCGGCGGCATCGCTGCGATAGGCGCTGGCCTGGATGCTCGGGTTGGGGGCGTAGAAGCTAAGGATCTGCGTGGTCGGGCGGTCCTGACGCGCAACAAACAAGGCGATGGTGATGGCGGAAGCCAGTCCGGCAAGCGCCCAGGGCGAGCGCAACCAGCTGAACCAACCGGCGGCAGTGACACTGGTCGCGGCCGGAACGTGAGCGCGTTCTTCAGCACGCTGCAAGTCGGCGATGCGTTCCTGGATTTGCGTATTGAAGAAGTCGGCGTGCGGAACTTCGCGTTCCATGCTGACGTGATCTCGCAGGGCGGCGCTGATCTTGCGCATGGTGTCAGCCTCCTCGCGCAGGGCGGGGTCGGCAGCCATCATGGCCTCAAAGCGGGTGGTTTCCTGCTCACTGAGCTCACCGTCGAGCCAGCGGGCTAGCAATTGATCATCAGGCGTTTTCATAGGTGTCCTTTAACAGTTCTTGGAGTTTTTTTCGGGCGTAAAAGAGGCGGCTCATCACCGTGCCCACGGTGGATTGCATGATTTCGGCGATTTCTTCGTAGCTGTTGCCTTCCACCTCGCGGAGGAGGATGGCGGTGCGGTGGTCGGGAGAAAGTTGGGCGATGGCTTGGTGGATACGTTTGCCAATCTCCTGATTTTTCATGGCTTCATCAGGTGCCGGATCAGACTTTGGCACCGCCTCGGCCCCCACCGCGATGGCCGCGTTGATTTCGTCATTGAACTCGCCATCGCCCTGGATTTTGCGTTTGCGCATCCAGTCGTAGGCGACGTTGTGCGTGATGCGGTAAATCCAGGTGTAAAAGGCCGAGTCGCCCTTGAAGGAGCCAAGCGCCCGCCACGCCTTGATGAAGGCGTTCTGGGCGAGATCCCAGGCGTCTTGTTCGTTGTGGACGAGATGGTAGCACATACCGTAAACCTTTCCGCGATAGCGGGTGACCAGCAGATCAAACGCTTTCGCATTGCCCTGCTGGGCCTGCCGGACCAGGTCAGCATCCGACAGCTCAACATCGGGTGGGCTGCTTGCAGAAGATGACATGATGGTAGGCGAAGAGTAGGACGAGGGTTGGGCCAT